>NZ_CP046912.1:0-367938 GCF_009789655.1 Paraburkholderia acidiphila | reverse complement strand
CGGCGCACGCTCGCCGGAAGCAGGATGGCCGCCGTGAAGCACGCCATATGCAGTCCGCAGAGCGCGGCGAACGCCTGCAGGAATTGACGCGGTTCGCCAGCCGAGGAACTCGGCACTGCCAGGGAAACGGCGATAGCCACGAGGGTGGTGGCAACCGGTCCGCCCATTCTCTGCGCGATATTCAACGCGGTGTTCGCCATGGGAAGCCGTGCTTTCGGCATGCGGGCATACGCGGCGGAAATAGAAGGAATGCTAATGGTTCCATGACCCACGCCAGCGATAAAGAGACTGGCCAATGCGAGCCCCGGGGAAAACGCGTGGCCAGTCATCCACAGAAACGGCAGCGTGGCGCATAACGCCAGCAGCGCGCCGCCTGCCGCGAGCGCGCGGCAGCCCAACCGTTCGGTGAGAAAGCCCATGCAGGCGAACGAGCCCATCATGCCCGCGCCGCTCGCTGCGAGCAGCCAGCCCGCATGCGCGGCGCTCAAGCCGCAGCCGGCTATCAGGTAGAGCGCAACGGCGAACTGCCTTCCATACATGATGCCGTTGGCAAAAAATTGCGTGATGGCGGGAACCGCGAACATGCGGTCCGCGAAGAGGCGCACATCGATCAGCGCCGACGTTGGGTGGCGTAAGGCGTGCCACACGAATGCCGCGAGCAGCGCGGCGCCGGCCAGCAGAAACGCCGCGCCTTCGGCGTGCATGGCGCTCTGGAATCCATAGACAAGCGCGACAAGCCCGGGCGAGATCAGGGCGAAGCCCGTGAAATCGAATGGGCGCCGCTGCAGTTGACCGGCGTCGGGCGCGAGCAGGCGCGCGGCCAACGTGACGCCGAGTATGCCGACCGGTACGTTGATCAAGAAGAGCCAGGGCCAGGCCGCCCGCGCGAGCACGGCGCCCGCAAGCAGGGGGCCGAAGATCGGGCCGAGCAGGATAGGCAGCGTTGCGTAGCCCATCACGCGCTCGAGGTTCTTGCCCGCGACGCGCCCGAGCATCATCTGCGCCATGGGGGCGAGCAGCCCGGCAACGAGCCCCTGGAAAACGCGCGCGGCGATCAGTTCCCCCATGTTTTGGGCCGCGCCGCACAGCACCGAGGCGAACGTAAAGGTCGAGAAGGCAAAGAGATAGAGCCGCTTCGCACCGATGCGGTCCACCAGCCAGCCGTTGAGCGGAAGGATGAGCGCCATGGCCAGCAGGTAGCCGCTCATGATCCACTGCGTCGTGGCAATGGGCGAGTGGAGCGCATGGCCGATGGCCGCAAGGGAGACGTTCACGAGCGTCGAGTCCATCTGCGCCATGAACGAGCCGATGGAAACGACGACCGCGACCTTCCAGACGGACGGGGGAATGCGGCTCGCGCAAGCGCGGTCACGACGCGCGCCGCTCATCGCCCAGCCAGCCTTCTGATGTTGTCGCCCGCCTTGAAGAGCATGGTGCGCCCGGGTGATCCACGCGGATTCGAATGAAGTACGTCCCAAATAATGAAGATAAATAGATACCCTTGCAAGGCGGCGTGCAAAGTTTGGCGGTGCGAGGAGAGGGATGCCGAAGGGCATTCGCCAGAAGTGCGCGATTGAGGCGTATGCTTGCCGTCAAACGACGGCATTCAACCCCGATGGAGACACGCATGGCGGCACTTCAGATCGACGATGTCCCGGCCGCGATCCGGCAGGCCAAGCGCATGTTGCGCGCGCAACTGCCCAACTATCGCGAAGTGTTCGAGGAGGTCGCGCAGGCCATAGGCGAAGAAGCGCGCAGCCTCGCGCGGCTGCGCGAGGCGGGCGAGTCCGTGATTCCGGAAATCGAGTTCGCCGACATCGCGGCGCAGCGCGTGAGTGCCGAGACGATCGCGCGCGTGAAAGCGCGCGGGGCCTGCGTGATCCGCCGCGTGTTCGAGCTGGAGCAGGCCGCGCGCTGGGACGCCGAAATCGCCGACTATGTGGCGCGCAACGATCTCGACGCGCTCGCCACGCAACGCGCGGCGCAGCGCAATGCCCTCCCGCCGCAAGCGAGCCGCCCGCTGATCTATGGCCTCTACTGGTCGCGCCCGCAGGTAGAGGCGCGCGAGTCCGCCGAACTCACCGCCGCGCGCGTCTTCCTCAACCGCCTGTGGCGCCACGAGAGCGAAGGGCGCGTGCATTTTGATCCTGATGTCGTGCCCGCTTACGCCGACCGTCTGCGGCGCCGCCCGCCCGGAACGGCGGCGCCGGGCCTCGCCGCGCATTGCGACGGCGGCGCGGTCGAGCGCTGGGTCGACGAGAGTTTTCGCCAGGTGTATCGCCATGTGTTTTCGGGCGACTGGCGGCGCTACGACCCCTTCGACGGCGCTTACCGCACGCACGCGAGCGAGATTCCCTCGCGCATCGCCTCTTCGATGTTCCGCACCTTCCAGGGCTGGACCGCGCTCACGCCGCAGGGGCCCGGCGACGGCACGCTGCAGATCGTGCCGATCGCCAACGCCATGGCATACGTCCTTTTGCGCGCGCTGCAGGACGACGTGGCCGAAGACGACTTGTGCGGCGCGCAGCCGGGCCGCGGGCTGCCGATTACCGCCGAATGGCACGCGCCGCTGTTGGATGCGCTGACATCGATTCCGCAGATGCAGGCCGGCGACACCGTGTTCTGGCACTGCGACGTGATTCACTCAGTGGAAGACGAGCACCGCGGCACGGGGTACAGCAACGTGATGTACATTCCGGCCACACCGGGTTGTGCGAAGAACGACGCCTATTTGCAGCGCCAGTTGCCGAGTTTCCTCGAAGGCCGCAGCCCGCCCGACTTTCCCCCTGAGCACATCGAAGCCGATCTGGCGGACCGGGCAGGCGTGGCCGATCTCACCGCGCTCGGCCGCGCACAGCTCGGGTTGACTGGCGCCGCCTAGCACAGGCAGATGACGCGCGCGTGTCGACGCATCGATTCGCGCGCTTGCCTGCAAAAGCACGCCTATGGCATGCTGTGCGCCGATCAACCGGCCATGACGACCATGGATTTCGCTTCGTCCGTCGCAACGTATGGCGCCGACCTGTCGGGTCTCGTTTGCGGTTTTCGCTTCTCGCCCGGGCAACCCGGGCAGTCCGTCACGTGCGACGATGTCCTCGAGGCGCTGCGGCGCACGCGCGAGGGCGGCGAGCCGCAAACCGCGCGCGACGATTCGTTCTACTGGCTGCACTTCAATCTCGCGCATGCCGCCGCGCAACCGTGGATGCGCGCGCATCTCGACTTGCCCGACGCCTTCTTCGAGATGCTCGTGGAAGGCTCGCACTCCACGCGCATCGAACACGTGGACAACGGGCTCTTCGCCGTGGTCAACGACGTGATGTTCGATTTCGAGCTCACGCCCTCGCAAATCGCGACGCTGTGGTCATACACGCACGAACGCATTCTCGTCACGGCGCGGCTGAAGCCGCTGCGCTCCATCGACCGTCTGCGCGGCTACGTGCGCAACGGCGAGACGTTCCGCTCGCCGGCCGAACTGCTCATCCACCTGATGCGCGACCAGGCCGACCTGATGGTGGAAATCGTGCGCCGCACGAGCGTCGATGTCGATCGCGCCGAGGATCGGTTTCTCGCTTCGCGCCGCACTGCCAGCCGTCATGAACTCGCGGCCATGCGGCGCATTCTGGTGCGCCTGCAACGGATGCTCGCGCCGGAGCCGGGCTCGATTTTCCGTCTGCTCGCGCGCCCGCCGCGCTGGCTCCAGACCGCCGACATGCAGGACCTGCGCGAGGCGACCGAGGAGTTCTCGCTCGTGCTCGGCGACATGGCCGGACTGGTGGAGCGCATCAAGCTTCTGCAGGAAGAAATTGCCGCGCGGCTCGAAGAGCAGAACAACCGCACGCTTTTCACGCTCACGCTCGTGACCGTGCTCGCGCTGCCTATCAACATCGTCGCGGGTTTTTTCGGCATGAACGTGGGTGGCATTCCGCTGGCGGAAAACCGCCACGGGTTCTGGCTCATGGTGGTGCTGGTCGCGACCTTCACGGCGCTGCTGGGATGGTGGGTGTTCCGCCGGCGCGCGGATACCTGAGGCGCCTGAGGCTTGCGGAGTCGCCGCCGGGCCGTCACTTGCGCGCTATATACTAGGCGCTCGAATTTCCTGTTTGAGCGCATGCCATGACCGTTCCCTCGTCGACGCCCGAGGCCGTTCCCCCCGTAAGCGAAGCCGCGTATGCCGGGGGGCGGGAGCCGGGCGCCGACCCGCGCGAGCCGTTGCGCTCGCACGATCATGCGGTTTCGCTCAGCACCGGGCACGCTGCGGCTGACCCGTTGCTCGATGGCCTGTTGCGCCTCGCCGCGGCGCATTTCGGGGTCGCGGCAGCCTGCGTGGTGCCCGGCGAGGCGCCTGCCGTGCGCGGGCGCGATGCCGGCGTGGACGAGACGGTCTACGAAGCACTGCGCACGCTTGCGCATCGGACCGGCGAAAGCGGCGCGCGAGAGCCGCTCATCGTGCCCGATATTTCAGCGGATCCCGCCTGGTGCAATGTGCTTGCGCACGCAAGCAAGCCGCTTCGTTTCGTGGCCGCGTGGCCCTTGTACGGTGCGCAGGGCGAGCCCGTTGGCAGCCTCTGCCTGATCGACCCCGCGCCGCGCGAACTGGACGCCGCCGCTCGCGCGAGCCTCGGCGACTTTGCGCGCGTGGCGGCCACGCTGGCCGCGAGGCCAACGCTCGCCACAAGCCGCGAACTCGACGTTCCCGCCACAGTCGAAGCCGCGCGATATGCCGAACTCGAAGCCTTGCGCGAGCAGGAGCGCCTGCTTGCGCACGCCATCGAGGGCAGCGGCACGGGCATCTGGGACCGTGACGTGGTGACGGGCGAGATCCGTTATTCGGTGGGCTGGAAGGCGATACTCGGCTACTCCGGGCACGAACTGACGAGCCGTATCGAAGACAGCTATGGGCGGCTGCATCCCGAAGACGCCGAGTACGTGAAGGCCGCGATGCAGGCGCATTTCGAAGGCCGCACGCCGACCTACGAGGTCGAGCACCGCATTCGCTGCAAGGACGGCCGCTACAAGTGGATTTGCAGCCGCGGCAAGGTCATGAGCCGCGACGCGAACGGACGCGCGCTGCGCATGATCGGCACGACCACGGACATCACGTCGATGCGCGAGATGGCCGAGCGTTTGCGCGAGAGCGCGGCGCTCGTCACGAACCTCACGAACGAGGTGCCGGGTCTGGTGTTCCAGCGCCGCCAGGTGTCAGGCGGCCGCGCGCTTTTCTCGTATGCGAGCGCGGGCATCGCGGAAATCTTCGAACTCGCGCCCGAGCAGGCCGCGCACGACCCGGCATGCATCGACGCGCTGATTCATCCCGACGATCGCGACGCATGGCGCGACTCGTTCGAGCAGTCCGCGGCGAATCTCACGCCGTGGCATCTGGAGTTTCGCGTGCTGCTGCCGCAGCAGGGCTTGCGCTGGCGCCAGGGCGATGCGAGACCGCAGCGGCTCGCCGACGGCACGACGGTCTGGCATGGCTTCATCACCGAGGCGACGGAGCGCAAGCGCATCGAAGCCGAACTGCAGGAGTTCGCGAGTACCGACGGCCTCACGCGTCTGGCCAACCGCCGTCACTTCATGGCTCGCGTCGAGGCGCAGCTTGCGCAAGTGCGGCGCGGCGGCGCAAGCGCTGCCGTGATGATGTGCGACCTCGACCACTTCAAGTCGATCAACGACCGCTGGGGCCACGCGATCGGCGACGACGTGCTGCGCCATTTCGCCGAGATCCTGCGCACGCAGTTGCGCGCGGGCGACCTGGCCGGCCGCATCGGCGGCGAGGAGTTTGCGATCCTGCTGGCTGCCACCGACCTCGAAGGCGCGCATAGCGTCGCGCAGCGCATTCAGGAGCGCTTCGCCGCGCAACCGCTCGCGGTGGTGGGCGATGTGGTGGCGCTGACCGTGAGCATCGGCATCACGCTCATGAACGCCGCCGACATGAGCGCCGAAGCTGCGCTCACGCGCAGCGACTTCGCGCTCTACCGCGCGAAAAAAGGCGGACGTAACCGCATCGAATGCGCATAACGCGGGCTCACGTTAGCTGACGTTCGCGTGCGCCGTGCACGCGCGCTGCACGCGCGTTGGTGTATGTTGGCGCCATACCGTAGCCGTCCTCCATGACGGCCCTGGTGCGGAGGACGCTTTGCCCGAAATCTCGCCCAACCCCGGCGCGGTCCGCGCGCGAGTGTCGCGTTTGCTCGTGCTGCTGGTCGTGGCGCTGATTCCCATCCTGCTGTGTGTGGCGCTCGGGCGTTACGAGGCCGAGCGCATTGCGCAGCGCGAGGCGGCGCTGGCTTCCACGTTCATCGTCGGGCAGGTCGTCTCGATTGTCGAGACGGCGCAGAGCGCGGCACACACGCTCGCGCCGCGTGCGGCCGAGGCATGCGAGACACTCTCGCCGGACCTCACGCTCAAGGCCGCCACCGTGCCTTATGTGCGCACACTCAACATCCTGTATGACGGCCGCTTCTCCTGCTCGTCTGCAATCGCACAACACTCGATTCCCGCCAACGGCTTGCTCGACGGACATGTGCCGCCCTCGAAAGACGACTGGCTCAGAATCGTCAACGACACGCCGATGGTGCGCAACCGCCCCTCGCTGCTGGTTGGTGTAGCAGGCGAGGCGGGGCATGGGGTCGTGGCCGTGGTGGACGTGCAGTATCTGCTGGACCTGCTGCATGGCGCCGCGCCGCTCACGGTATTTCGCCAGGCCGAGTTGCGCGTGGGCGAGGGCACCGTGTTGCGCGAAGCCATGGCGCTCGTCAACGTGCGCGGCGCGCCGTTGCTGGCCGACGTGCAAAAACGCATGTCCGGCGCCACGATCGACCTGAAGATCTATGGGCGGCCCGAGCGCATCAATGAAGCGTGGGGCGCCCTGATGCTGCGCTATATGCCATGGGCAGCCGCCTTCTCCGCGCTGCTCGTCTGGCTCGTGCGGCGCTTGCAGCAAAGCGGGCGGTCACGCCGCGATCAACTACTGCGAGGCATACGCGCGAACGAATTCCACGTCGAATACCAGCCGCTCTACGGTGTAGAGACGCAGCGGTGCGAAGGCGTCGAGGCGCTGCTGCGCTGGGTGCAGCCAGACAGAGGCGCGACGCGTCCCGACGAGTTCATTCAGGCTGCCGAAGAAGAGCACGTAATCGTGCCGCTCACGCAGCATCTGCTGAAGCTCGTCGCGCGCGACGTCGCGACATGGGACGTCGCGCCGGGCTTTCACCTCGGTGTGAATTTCGCGCCCGAGCATCTGTCGGGCGAGCAGCTCGTGAGCGACGTGCGGCGGCTGGGCGCGGCCGTGGCGCCGCTTGGCGCGACGATCACGGTGGAAATTACCGAGCGCACGCTGGTGTGCAATACCGAGCAGGCGTGCAACAGTTTGCTGACCTTGCGTCACGAGGGCGTGAACGTCGCCATCGACGATTTCGGCACCGGGTATTGCTCGCTCTCGTACCTCGAGAAATTTCCGTTCGATATCCTGAAGATAGACCGGGGCTTCGTGCTCACGATCGATCCGCAAGGCAAGAAGGCGGCGGTGCTCGACGCCATCATCGATCTTGCGCATAGCCTTGGAGCGCGGCTCGTGGCGGAGGGCGTGGAAACCCAGGTGCAACGCGATTATCTGTGCGCGCGCGGCGTCACGTACATCCAGGGCTTTTTCTACGCGAAGCCCATGCGCTCGGAGGCGTTCATGCGCTGGTATCGCGCGAACGGGGCGCATATGTCGCCCGATCCGCACATGACGGCCGGCGTGTAGCGCGCGGCGACGCACGAGCGCGCATTCCCGCTGGCGTGATTTGCTTAGCGCGAAACATCGGTTCTGCGAGCCCGTGTATGCCGGTAGCATCGGCGGTTCGATGGCTGCGCCGTGTGGGTGCATGCCGCAAGCCAACACGGATCCGCCGAAAATGACTCGCCTCACGCATCCCGCGCCGTATTCCCGCCGCCGTTTCCTCGCCACGCTCGGCGCGACGCTCGCCAGCGCGGCGCTGCCCGCCACCGCGTTCGCGAAATATCAGCCGGACCAGTTCCGCATCGGCTACCAGAAAGCCGCGAGCACGCTCGTGCTGCTGAAGGCCAATGGCACGCTGGAAACGCGCCTGGCGCCGTTAGGCATCAAGGTGTCGTGGACCGAATTCCCGGCCGGGCCGCAATTGCTCGAAGGCCTGAACGTGGGCGCCATCGACTTTGGTTACGTGGGCGAAGCGCCGCCCGTGTTTGCTCAGGCAGCGGGCGCGGATTTCGTCTACACGGCGTACGAATTGCCCACGCCGCACGCAGAGGGCGTGGTGGTGGCGAAGAATTCGCCGATCCATGACGTGGCGGGGCTGAAGGGCAAGAAAATTGGCCTGAATCGCGGCTCGGACGTGCATTGGTTTCTCGTCGCGCTGCTGCAAAAGCAGGGCCTCTCTATCGCCGACGTGCAGCCCGTATTCCTCGCGCCCGCCGACGCGCGCGCGGCGCTGCAAAGCGGCGCCATCGATGCCTGGGCGATCTGGGACCCGTTCCTCGCCGCCGTCGAGTCGCAGGATGGCGCGCGCCTCATCGCCGACGCCAGCGGCGTGGCCAGCCATCATCAGTTCTTCCTGAGCCAGCGCGAATTCGCGCAAAACCGCAAGGACGCCCTCGCGATCGCGCTGGATGAACTCGGCAAAACGGGGCAGTGGGTGCGCGCCAACACGGCGGCGGCAGCCGCGAAGCTCTCACCGATCCAGGGGCTCGATGCGGCGACGATCCAGACCGGCCTCACGCACTACGCGCATGAATACCGGCCTATCGACGCCGCCGTGATCGCGCAGCAGCAGAAGATCGCGGACACGTTCTACGACCTGAAGATCATTCCGCGCCGCGTGGTGACGAAGGACGCCGTGCTCGCATGACCGCCGCGAGCACGGGCGTGCCGTGCTCATACAAAGCTTAGTGCGACGACCAGCCCTTGTAGCTGCCGACGTTGTCGCGCGTGACGAGCTGCGGCACCATTTCGATCATCGGGTTGGCGGGCTTCTTGCCGTTCATGATGTCGTAGCCCACCTGGACGGCAGTCTGCGCCATCTTGTACGGGTCCTGGCTTGCGGAAGCCTGCACGAGCGTGTCGGTCTTGAGCGCCGTTTCGATATCGGGCGCGCCATCCACCGACGTGATTACGATGTTGCTGCGATGCAGCTGCTTCGCGGCGAGGTCGCTGCCAATGGCCTGCGGATCGTTGATGGCGAACACGCCATCAAGCTTCGGAAAGCGCGTGAGATAGCCCTGCATCACATTCATGCCGCCTTCGCGCGAGCCCTTCGCGTCCTGGTCGTCGGAGAGAATCTTGATGCCGGGCGCCTTGGCGAGCACCTGCTTGCAGCCGTTCACGCGGTCGATCACGGCCGAGACCTGCGGACCGTTCTGGATGATCACATTACCCTTGCCGTTGAGTTTCTTCTCGAGGTACTCGCACGAAATCGCCCCGGCCTTCACGTTGTCGGTCTGCACGGTGGCGTTGGCGCCCGCGGCGCTCACGTCCACGGCCATCACCACGATACCGGCCGCCTGGGCCTTTTTCACGGCGGGCTCGATCGCCTTCGGATCGGTCGCGTTCAGGAGGATCATGTCCACGTGCGCCGAAATGAAGTTGTCGATCTGCGTGAACTGCTTGTTGAGGTCGTAGTCGGCGGAAACGGCCGTGACCTTTGCGTTCGGGTTGATCTCCTTGGCCTTCGCCTGCGCACCCTGCACGATCGTCACGAAGTAAGGATTGCCGAGCGAACCCACGGTGATGCCGATCGATTTGAGCTGCTTGTCGGCGGCATGCGCGCCCTGCAGTGCGAAACCGAACGTGAGGGCGGCAGCGGCGAGAACGGCTTTTTTCTTGAACATGAGGTTGTCTCCTGAGGGGGCCTGCTTGGGTCCTGTTTGAGTGCTTTCCCGGCGAGCGCAGCAGGACCGCCTGCGCTCGCGCCTATTTCTTTCTATTGAGGTGTTGAGTGCCTTACGTGCGAGCCGAGCCGCGCTGGCGGTAGCGGTCGAGCGCCACGGCGCCGACTATCACGAGGCCCTTGATGATGTACTGCCAGATGTCCGAGACGCCGAGCAGCACAAGACCATTGGTCAGGACTGCGATGATGAGCGCGCCGATCAGCGTGCCGATGATCGAGCCAACACCGCCCACGAAGCTCGTGCCGCCCAGAATCACCGCGGCGATCGCATCGAGTTCATACGACTGGCCCAGCTGCAGGCCGTTGGCCGCGTAGAGGCGGGCGGCGGACATCACCGCGCCGAGACCCGCGAGCAGACCCGAGATGGCATAGACGAACATCTCGATGCCCCACACCTTGATGCCCGAGAGGCGCGCCGCTTCCGGGTTGCCGCCCACCGAGTAGATGCGCAGGCCGAGCACGGTACGGCGCAGCACGAACCACGAACCGGCCACCACCACGAGCGCGATGATCACGAGCCAGGGCACGCCGAGCACCGTGCCATTGCCGATGAACGCGAACGAGAGTTGCGGGTTGAAGATCGTCGTGTCGTGGCCCATGAGGCGCGCAATGCCGCGCACCGCCGTGAGCGAGCCGAGCGTGACGATGAACGGCGGCAGACGCAGGAGCGAGATGAGCGCGCCGTTGATAAGGCCGAAGCCGAGCCCCACCGCGAGCGCCATGGGCACGCCGAGCCAGCCCCAGCCCACGATGTTCGAGCCGATCATGGCGGCCATGGCCGCGGCGGCCAGCACCGAGCCCACCGAAAGGTCGATGCCGCCCGTGAGAATCACGAAGGTCATGCCGGCGGCGAGCACGATGTTGATCGACGCCTGCTGCGTGACGATCGACAGATTCTCGAGCGTGAAGAAGCCATCGGTGAGCAGACCGAAGCCGATGCACAGCAGCACCAGCACCGGCAGCATGCCGGCCGTGCGCACGAGCGACTTCATGCGCTGGCGGTGGCCGTCGACCGCGACACTGCGTGCGGGTTGAGCGCCTTGGGCGGGCTGCGTGGGCGAGGCCGCGACACCGTGCCGGGGAAGAATGCTTTTCATGTCGTACTCCTGAGGGACGTTTCTTGCGTATGCGGTGAAGGTCAAGCGGCTTCGCCGAGCGGGTGCTGCGAGCCGGTGGCGAGTTCTATGATCGCTTCCTGGCTGATCGGCTTACCCGTATAGCCACCAAGCTCCCCGGCGAATTCGCCTTCACGCATGACGAGCACGCGGTCGGCCACGCCGATGATCTCGGGCAGTTCGCTCGAAATCACGATGATGCCCACGCCGGTTTTGGCGAGGTCGTTGATGATGCGGTAGATCTCGGACTTCGCGCCGATATCGACGCCGCGCGTGGGCTCGTCGAGAATCAGCACGCGCGGCTTTGTTTCCAGCAGGCGCGACAGCAGCACCTTCTGCTGGTTGCCGCCCGAGAGCGCGCCCACGTTCACGCGCGAGTTCGGCACGCGAATGGAGAGCGAACGGATGGCTTCCTTCGCGCGCTCGCCGCCGCGCGCGAGGTCGAGCACGCCCAGGCGCGCGTCGCGTCCGGCCACGGCCACGTTGATGTTGTCGCGCACGCTCATGTCGAGAAAGAGGCCTTGATGCTTGCGGTCCTCGGTCAGATAGACGAGGCCCGCGTTGATCGCATCGCGCGGCGTGTGCACGTGGAGCGTCTTGCCGTCGATGGCGATCTCGCCACGCACGCGCGGCTCCGCGCCGAAGATGAGGCGCGCAAGCTCGGTGCGCCCCGCGCCGACGAGGCCCGCAATGCCGAGCACTTCGCCCGCGTGCAGGTCGAGGCTGCAGCCGCGCACGCGCTTGTCGTCGGCCACGTCGCGCACGGTGAGCACGGCCTTGCCCGGATCGTAGGGGGCATGCGCCTTTTTGTAGAACCCCGAAATATCGCGGCCCACCATCATGCTCACGAGGCTTTCCGCGCTGAGCGCGTCGCGCATGAGCGTGCCCACGTAGGTGCCGTCGCGCAGCACGGAAACGCGGTCCGACAGTTCGTAGATCTCAGCCATGCGATGGCTGATGTAGATGATCGCCAGCCCTTCGTCGCGAAGCTGGTTGATCAGCTTGAAGAGGCGTTCCGTTTCGCGCGAGGAGAGCGGTGTGGTGGGCTCGTCCATCACGATGATGCGGGCGTCGCTATGCACGGCGCGCGCGATCTCCACGAGTTGACGCTCGGCGATGGAAAGCGAGCCGACCAGCGTGGCGGGCCCGAAGCTCGCGCCGAGACGCTTGAGCACGTCTTCGCAACCGCGCTCCATGGCGCGGCGGTCGACCGTGCCGAAGCGGCGGCCGCCCTTGCGCAACTCGCGGCCCGCATGAATGTTCTCCGCGACCGAGAGATTGGGCGCGAGGCTCAGCTCCTGATAGATCACGGCCACGCCCAGTTCGCGCGAGGCGTGCGGTCCATCGATCACGACCGGCTTGCCTTCGATGAGAATCTCGCCGCCGGGATCGGCCTGATAGGCGCCCGAGAGGATCTTCATCAACGTGGACTTGCCCGCGCCGTTCTCGCCCATGAGCGAGTGGACCTCGCCGGGAAAGACGGTGAGGCGCACGTTGTCGAGCGCGCGTACGCCCGGAAACGTCTTGCTGATGCCCCGCATTTCCAGCAGCGGCGGCGTGGACTCAGAGGGCGACATGGCTCTCCTCCTGCGCTTGAGCGTAAGTTTGTGCGCCGGCGCCCATGAGGATGCCCGCGCGCGGCGAAAAGTTGAAGAACATGGGGAGCGTGGCCGCGCCGAGCGCGCCCGCGTCGGGACCGAAGGTGCCGCGCACGAGAGCGGGCGTGCCGCGCGCCTCGGGCGCCGTGGCCGCCACCGCGAGGCGCAGGCGCTGCATGAGGGTGTCGATGAGGCCGGCGTCCACGTCGGCGTCGAGCACCACGGCGGGCACGTCGAGCACGCAGAACGCCGAACGCAGCGCGGGGGCGAGCGCATCGATGCAGTCGTCGAGCCATTCCTGCACGCCGGGGTGGCCGCGCGCGATGCACGCTTCGAGATCGGCGCGGCTGTCGATCGTCTCACCGCAATACTGCAGGTGCCGTCGCAGCGCGATCAGGGAGGCGCGCGAAAGCAGGATGTCCCACTGGCCCGCCGGCTTGTGCGCGGAGGGCAGGCGGCTCGGCGGCACGGGCATCACCGCGAAGTCGCCCGCGTTGCCGGTGAGGCCGCGCACGCAGTCGCCGTCGATGGCGATGCCGCCGCCGATGGCCGGGCCGAGAAACAGATAAAGGAAGTCGTCGCGCTGGCGCCCGCAGCCGTAGAAAATCTCCGCGATGGCGGCCGCGTTGCCGTCGTTCTCGCTGAACACGGGCAGCGCCGTGGCGCGCGCGAGTTCGCCCGCGAAGTCCACGTCGTTCCACACGCGGAAGGTGTCGGTGGGCAGGCCCAGTTCGCGCAGCCAGCTGCCGAGGTTGTACGGCTGCGCCACGCCAATGCCGGCCAGGCGGCTGCGCTCCTCAGTCGTAAGCAATCCTAATAGTTCGGCGATGTCGCGCTGGACGATTTCCTGCGCGACCGAGGGTTGCGGCAGCAGCATGTCGCGCGAGCGGCGCTCGATCATCTGGCCGGCGAAATCGACGAGGACGGTTTCGATGTTGGTCCGGTCGAGCCGCACGCCAATGGCGAACGCGCCGCGCGGCGAGAGGCGCAAGAGCGAGGCGGGCTGGCCGCGCTGACCGTCGCGGCGGCCGCTCACCTCGATCAGGCCGTTGGCCGTGAGCGACGTGATGATGGTGCCGACCGCCGTGCTCGTGAGATTCGCGAGACGCGCGAGATCGGCCTTCGACGCCTCGCCCGCGCGACGCAGCGCCTGCAGCAGCAGGCGTTCGTTGAAGCGGCGGACGTTGGCGGAATTGCTGCCCTGACCGACATGCGGACTTCTCACGTGTCTCCTCCGGTCCCATGCAAAGCTGGGAGGCGTTCTGGACGAACTGCGTCGCCGACTAAATAAATCAAGTTGATTTATTTAATGCCAGAAATCGGGGGCTGTCAGCCTGGGGAAATCCCGTTAAGGGTAATGGGGCGCTATGAGGCGCGCCGGAGCGATGCACGCCCGATGCAAAAGCTTAGGAGACTTTCGGAAGGAAGGGGAAGAAGCGGGGAACGAGCAGTTGGCGTGCCCGCGCGCGTTTGTGTCTATCTGTGCGGCGCGCGGGCGGCGGGGAAGGCGAGGAATTCCGTGTTACGAAGAGGACCGCGCTTCGCCCGCGTCGCGGCAAGCAAACCACCGGCGCGCCGTGCGCCGCGGCTCGGCGCTTTCGGCCACCTCACGCCACCAGCGCTCGCCGCGATGCGGCTGCGCCAGATCGAGCCTTTCGCCCATGCGGGGCGTGGAGAGCGTCACGCCGCGCGCGAGCGCAAGGCCGGTTACGCGCTCGAACGGATCCTGCCAGCGGTGCATCGCGAGATCGAACGTGCCGTTGTGAATCGGCACGAGCCACTCGCCGCGCAAATCCACGTGCGCCTGCACCGTCTCTTCGGGCTGCATATGGACATACGGCCATTGCGGGTCGTACGCGCCGGTCTCGATGAACGTCGCGTCGAACGGCCCAAGCCGCTCGCCAATCGTGCGGAAGCCGTCGAAGTAGCCGGTGTCGCCGCTGAAGAACACGCGCAGGTCGGCGTCGGCGATCACCCACGAGGCCCACAGTGTGCTGTTGCCATCGAACAGGCTGCGCCCCGAAAAGTGCTGCGCCGGCGTGGCGGTGAACTCGACGCCCTCGACGGTCGTGCCTTGCCACCAGTCGAACTGGCGCACCTTCGCACCGTCGATACCCCATTCGATCAGGCGGTCGCCCACGCCGAGCGGCGTAAGAAAGACGCCCGTCGTGGCGGCGAGCGCGAGCACGGTTTCGCGGTCGAGGTGGTCGTAGTGGTCGTGCGAGAGGATCACGCCGCGTAGCGGCGGCAGGTCGGCCAGCGCGATGGGCGGCGCGTGAAAGCGCTTCGGCCCGAGGTTCTGAAACGGCGAGGCGCGCTCGGCGAACACGGGGTCGGTGAGCCAGAACTGGCCGCGCAGTTTGAAAAGCAGCGTGGAATGGCCGAGCCGGTAGACGCTGCGGTCGGGCGCGGCTTCGAGCTGCTCGCGCGTGAGCGTCTGGACAGGCAGCGCGCCGGCGGGCAGGGTGCCGCTCGGCTTGTGAAAGATCATGTTCCACATGATCTTCAGCGTCTTGCCCAGTCCCTCGGCCGGGCGCGGGCGCACATTGCGAAAGCGCTCGCCGTCGTGCTGCGGCGAAGTGTGCGAGAGCTCGCGGCCGCGTTGTGCGGCGCTCAGGCCCAAGGTACGGCTCAGCGATGCGAAAGGCGAGGTCATGGCGGCGGCTGCCTTTGGAAACGAGAAGTAGACTGCACAGTGTAGTTTATTCTGGCGAAAAGTAAACTGCCTGGTGTAAGATTGTGAAATGGATTGCACCGCCGCCCCTCAACGCCTGACCGACCGCAAGCGCGCCGCCATTGTCGCGGCCGCCATCGACGAATTCCTGGCCTCCGGCTTCGAAGCCACGAGCATGGACCGCATTGCCGCGCGCGCGAGCGTCTCGAAGCGCACGGTCTACAACCATTTCCCGAGCAAGGAAGTGCTGTTCGCGTCGATCCTGTGCCAGCTCTGGGACGCGAGCGCGACCGGCGACGCGCCGGCCTATCGCGCCGGCGAGCCGCTGCGCGCGCAGCTCATCGAGTTGCTGATGCGCAAGCTGCGGCTCTTGAACGATGAAGCGTTTTTCAAGCTCGCACGCGTGGCGATCGCCGCGGGCATCCACTCGCCCGAACGCGCGCGCGACATGGTGGCGCGCATTGGCGAGCGCGAAGAGGACCTCACGATCTGGGTGCGCGCCGCCGCCGCCGATGGCCGCCTGAAGGCGGCCGACCCGGCGTTCGCCGCGCAGCAGCTGCACGGCCTCGTAAAGGCCTTCGCCTTCTGGCCGCAGGTCGCGATGGGCCAGCCGCCGCTCGACGAGGCGCAACAGCGCCAGGTTGCCGAATCGTCCGCCGATCTCTTCCTCGCGCGCTACGCGTGAGCGCCTGCACGCGTACCCAGCCACGACGCTCAAGCGTCTTTCTGACATAGACTCTTGCCTTTCAGGATCGCAGGCCGACTGAGAGGACAACTTCATGCCATTCATGCTGCTCATCGCCGAACCGCGCGGCCAGCGCGAAGCGCGTGCGCAATCCGTAGGCGAGGCGCTCTACGCGTGCATGGTCGCGTTCGCGGGTGAACTCTCCGCCGAGGGCAAGCTGATCGACGCGCACGCGCTCACCGCCGACACGAACGGCGCGCGCGTGCAGGTGCGCGAAGGCCGCACGAGCATCGTCGACGGCCCGTTTGCCGAAGCGAAGGAGATGATCGGCGGCTTTTTTCTCGTCGATTGCGCCACGCGCGACGAGGCGCTCGCCATCGCGCGGCGCTGTCCCGCGGCGCAATGGGCGAGCGTCGAGGTGCGCGAGACCGGTCCGTGCTTCCGCTGAAACGGCGTCTCTCCAGGTAGTTTCCCCAGGCACGTAAAAAATTTCGCCGTCCGTTGTCGATTTCCGTACGCGCCGAGCGTCGTGTTCATGAGCGCACTAACCGGTGCCTTCGAACATTCCCGAACCTCACATTCAGGAGAAGACAATGCGATTCATGATCATGGTGCGCGCCAACGCGCTGACCGAAGCAGGCGAGCCGCCCGACGACGTGGAAATATTCGCCGAGATGGCCCGCTATCACGAAGAACTCGCGAAGGCGGGCGTGCTGCTCGACGCCTCGGGCCTGCAGCCCAGTTCACGCGGCTTTCGTGTGCACTACACGAACCGCAAGCCCACGATCGTCGACGGACCGTTCGCCGAAACGAAGGAACTGATTGCCGGCTATACGCTGATCCAGGTGCGCTCGCGCGACGAAGCGCTCGAATGGGCCCGCCGCTTCCCGTCGCCGTTCGGCAACGCGGAATGCGAGGTCGAAGTGCGGCAGCTCTACGAACTCGACGAGCTTCCCCAGTGCGAGGGCGTCGAGAGTTTTCGCCAGCTGCAGGAACAACGTAAGGCATCCTGAGTATTTTCATCCATCGCTGCGGGAATAAACACATGCATAAGCACATCTTCGTCAATCTGGGCGTGCGCGATCTCAAGCGCTCGATGGACTTCTTCGGCCAGCTCGGTTTCACGTTCGACCCGAAATTCACCAACGACCAGGCCGCCTGCATGGTGCTCGGCGAGAACATCTACGCCATGCTGCTCACCACCGGCTTCATGCGCACTTTCACCGACAAGGCGCTCGTGGACGCCCGCGAAAGCACCGAGGTGCTGACGTGCCTCTCGTGCGTGTCGCGCGAGGAAGTGGACACGCTCGTGGACAAGGCGCTCGCGGCGGGCGGCACCTCGAAGCGTCCGCCGATGGATGGAGGCGCCGATATGTACGGGCGCAGCTTCGAAGACCCCGACGGCCACATCTGGGAACTGATGTACATGTCGCCGGCGGCGATCGAAAAGGGCGCGCACGGTTCGTGAGCGGTCCCGGCGACAAGGGGAAAGCCTTCGCAGCGACGCACCGCGCGGTCGAGGCCGTGTGGCGCATCGAGTCGGCGAAGGTGATCGCCCACGCCGCGCGCATCGTGCGCGACGTGGGCGTGGCCGAAGAAGTCGCGCAGGACGCATTCGTCGCCGCGCTGGAAAGCTGGCCCGCGAGTGGCATTCCCGAGAACCCCGGAGCGTGGCTCATGACCGCCGCGAAACATCGCGCGCTCGACCGGCTGCGTCGCGCGGCTTCGCACGCCCGCGCGCACGAGGCGATGGGCGCGGATCTGGAAGCGCTCGAAGCGCACTTCGCGCCCGACTTCGTCGAGGCGCTCGACGCGGCGCGCGACGACGAAATCGGCGACGACCTGCTGCGGCTCGTGTTCGTGGCGTGCCATCCCGTGCTGCCGAAGGAGGGGCGCGCTGCGCTCACGCTGCGCCTGCTCGGCGGCCTCACCACGGCCGAGATCGCGCGCGCGTTTCTCGTGCCCGAGGCAACCGTCGCACAGCGCATCGTGCGGGCCAAGCGCACGCTCGCGGCGGCAAAGGTCCCGTTCGAAGTGCCGCGCCTCGCCGACCTCGAGCCGCGTCTTGCTTCGGTGTTCGAAGTGATTTACCTGATCTTCAACGAAGGCTATGCGGCCACGGCGGGCCCGGACTGGACACGGCCCGCGCTCTGCGAAGAAGCGCTGCGGCTTGGCCGCATGCTGGCCGAACTCGTTCCGCGCGAGGGCGAGGCGCACGGTCTCGTTGCGCTGATGGAACTGCAGGCTTCGCGCCTGCCCGCGCGCGTGGACCGCGCAGGGCGCGCCGTGCTGCTCGCCGATCAGGACCGCAGCCGCTGGGACGCGCTATTGATCCGGCGCGGGCTTGCCGCGATCGCGCGCGGCGCGGCTTGCGCGGGTGCGCCGGGTCCGTACGCGCTGCAGGCCGCGCTCGCGGCTTGCCACGCGCGCGCGCCGAGTGCGGCGGCGACCGACTGGGCGCAGATCGTGTCGATCTACGACGCACTTCTGCAACTCGACGCCTCGCCCGTCGTGCGCCTGAATCGCGCCGTGGCGGTGGGTATGGCGCACGGGCCGCAGGTGGCGCTCGACCTCGTCGATGCGCTGTGCGAAGAGCCCGCGCTGCGCCACTACCCATGGCTGCCGGCCGCACGCGGCGACCTGCTCGAAAAGCTTGCGCGCCATGCGCAAGCGCGCACCGAATTCGAGCGCGCAGCCGCGCTCACGCAAAACGAGCGCGACCGCGAAGTGCTGCTGGCAAGGGCGCAGGCCTGCGCGACGCGCACATAGCGCGCGAAGCGCCGGGCGGGGCCGCCTTGCGCCGATGAAATATCGGGGCACAACGCTTGCTACCTGTGCGCGCGGACCCACTCTCTTTGCGCGGCGAGCCGCGCAAGCTTCCGATGATTTCAAAAGCGACGATTCTGGCGGTATCGTGCTCGGCCTTGCTGGGCACGGCATGTGTGCATCTCGGCCCGACGCGCTTGCGTGCCGATCAGGTCGATTACGCAAGGGCGCTCGGCGATGCAAAAAAGCGCGAAATACTCGCAGCGGTGATCGGATTGCGTTTCGGCGACGCGCCCGCCTTCCTCACGGTGAGTTCGATCATCGCCGCATATCAGTTCGATTCGACGGCGGGCGCGACCGGCAATATCGGCTCGGGCTCGCAGCCGAACTACGCGCTCGCGACCGGCAGCGTTTCCTGGTCGAATCGCCCGACCTTCACGTTCTCGCCGACCACGGGCGAAGCGTTCGCCTCCGCGTACATCCGGCCGCTTGCGCCGGAACTGATCATGCCGCTCGCCGAAGGCGGCATGCCGGTCGATCTGCTGCTGCGTATCAGCGCGCAGTCGATCGGCGGGCTGCAAAACGGCAGCGCGCTGGGTGGAGACGGCAGCGCGGGCTCGGCCGGTTTCTTCCAACTGCTGCAGACACTGCGCCGCCTGCAACTGGCCGGCGAACTGAACGTGGAGTCGCGCAGCGAGAACGGTAAGAACAGCGTATTTCTCGCGCTTGGCGCGACGAACAGCGCGCAGTCGCCGCAGGTTTCGGCGGACCTCGCGCGCGTGCGCGAACTGCTTCATCTCGCGGCGGACACGCGCACTTACGAGATCGTCTACGGGCCTTCGGCGCAGGGTGGCAATCGTATTCCGATGGTGACGCGCTCGGTGCTCGGCATCCTCACGAATATCGGCGCGCAGGTCCAGGTGCCAGACGCCCAGGTGCAAAGCGGTGCGACCAAACCGACCGTCGGGCTGATAGGCGGAGAAACGCGTCCGATCATCATCGTGCACGCGGGGCCGAAGGCGCCTGCCGACGCGTATGTCGCGATCGACTATGACGGCACGGCGTACTGGGTCGAACGCGCCGATTTCGATTCGAAATACGCGTTCACGGTGCTGCAAAACCTCATGGCGCTCGCGGAAGCCGACACGAGCAGCAAGGCGCCCGTCGTGACGATTCCCGCGAACTAGGCCCGCGTCGTCATGCAAAGCGCTTGCGCGCGAACATCGCAAGGTCGATGCGGCTTTCGCCTTGCGTGATCCGCTCGGCCAGCGCCTCGCCTATCGCGCTGGCGAACTTGAAGCCGTGCCCGGAAAAGCCGGTTGCGACGTGCACGTTCGGACAGGTGGGCACCCGGTCGATGATGAAATGCTCGTCCGGCGTCATGTCGTATTCGCATGCGCGTCCCACGCGCAGTTTGCCCGCGCGAGGCAAATAGCGCTCCAGAAAGGCTTGCAGATCGCCGAGATCGGACGCCTGCGCGCCGAATGGCGCGAGCGCGGCGTCCGGCGCCACGGGCTCGCCGCCGTCGTGGCGGCCCAGTTTCAGGCCGCTGCCGTCGAGATCGGGAAAGCCGTAAAAGGTGCCCACTTCGGAGGCGACGGAAAAGCCCGGAAAGCGTTCCGGCGCGAAGAGGCCCGGCTCGCCCTCGAACCACGCGAAGCTCTTGCGCACGCGCGTGACCGGAACCTCGAGGCCCAGCGGCGCGAGCAGGTCGCGCGTCGATTTGCCGGCGCAGACGATCAGATCGCGCGCGGTGAACTTCTCGTGGGTGCCGGTCCAGACGTTCACGCTCTCCCGCCCATGGCACTCGATGCGCGTGACCCGCATCGTCGTGCCGAGCGTCGCACCGAGCGCGACCGCGATCTCGCGATACGCGCTGATCGCGCGCTCGCAATAGAGCACGCCCGCGCCGGGCTCGAAGCTCGCGATCTGCTCAGGCTTCAGGCGCCATGCGGGCCAGCGCTGGCGGGCCGAGGCTGCGTCGAGCGTTTCCAGCGCAATGTCGTGGCTGGCCGCGCTTGCCTGGACCTCGCGCAGAAACGCGTCGCCAGGCGAGCCGATATTGACCACGCCCGTCCGCACGAAAAGCGCCGTTTGTGTTTGCTGCTCGAGGTCTTCCCAAAGCTGCTGGGCGCGCAAGGCGAGCGGCACGTAGGCGGCGCCTTCGCCATAGGCGTGGCGAATGAGGCGCGTGGCGCCGTGATGCGCGCCCTGATCGTGAGGCGGATCGCCGGCGTCGAGCAGCAGCACCTTGTTGCCGAGACGGCTCAGGTAATAGCCGGCCGCCATGCCCATCGAGCCGGCGCCGACGATGATCGTGTCGAAATGGCGATTGCTTACGTTGTTGTCCTGCATGCGTGCCCCGTGCGCGCGACCGCGCGCGAACGTTTGTGCGCCCGGCCCCGAACATCGGGACCGGGCGCACGTAAAGGGCATTTATTGTCGGCGCTTCGCACGCACCTGTCGAGCGAAGCCGCGCGCGTGCCGGCTCAGACCCGCTCGTGCGGCGGCAGACTGAGGAGGGCGTCGCGTTCGAGCCGGTCGAGCAGCCCGACGATGCGCTTGCGCTGGGTCGCAACCAGATCGTAGGTTTCGGCCACGGCTCGCAGGCGCTTGCGCCAGTAGGCGTAGTCGAAGCCGCTCCCGGCGGCGTCGCCATGATGGGCGTAGTACTGGACCATGCGCTCGACATGGTCGAGCTGCGTGTCGGCCAGCGCGGCGGGTAGTAGCCCCGCGATCTTCGGAGGCACGTGTTTGGCCAGGGTGCTCATTTTCTTTTTGGGTTCTCTCAGGTCGCCTTTGTGGCTGCACGGCCCGGATCGTGGCGTTCCTGGCATATGAAATGCCGCGCACGGCTTGCCTCTCCCCCGGCAGGCATGGCAATGCGGAACGCAGGAATCCGGTCCATCAGACGGGCCGGTCGCCGCAGGAGCGGGCAGACTGGTCTCGCCGTGGCGCAAATTTAGCGTGCTTTGCGCGGGTGGCTTGACCGTGCGTCTCAGTTTTCGGCGCAGTGGCGGTTTCGCCACACCGCATTCAGGCCCGCGCGCGCCGCTTGCGCGGCCCGGTGGACATGCGCGTGACAAGTTCCGGCGGCGGCCCGAGCACCATGGGCGGCTGCTGCGCCGGTTCGTCGATCAGCCGGATCAGGCTGCGGATCGACAATTCCGCCACGGCCTCGGTCTGGATCGCGACCGTGGTGAGCGCGGGGCGCATCTGATGAGCGAGCTGAATGTCGGTGATGCCGATCACGGACACGTCGTCGGGCACGGCGCGCCCCATGCTGACGAGCGCCTGAATCGCGCCAATGGCGAGCAGGTCGTTGGTCGCGAAGATCGCGCTCACTCTCGGGTGCTGCGCCAGCAATGCCTGGCAGGCCGCGTAGCCGGAGTCGATCGAGTCGCGCACCTGCATCTGCGCCACGCTCGCGGGATCCACGCCGCCTTCGCGCAAGGCCGTTCGGAATCCTTCCGAACGCGCATCCTGGAGGCCGCCGCAGCCGTCGCCGATCAGCATGGCGATATTTCGGTGTCCCAACTCAAGCAGATGCTGTGCGGCGAGCGCACCGGCGCGCGCGAAGTCCACGGCCACGCACGGCAGCACGGGCGGATTCTCGGGGTGCTCCCACATCGCCAGCAGAATCGGGCCGTTGTGCATGGCCGAAATGCACAGCTCGTTCATGGCGATGTCGGTGTTCATCACGAGCACGCCGTCCGCGAAGGTGCCCGCGATCTGGTTCAGGTAGGCACGGCCAATTTGCGCGTCGTCGTCGGTGTTGCAGACCATGAGAAAGTGGCCCGCCTTGCGCGCGGCGCGTTCGGCCGCGAGCACGAACTCGGGGTAGAACGGGTTGGAGATATTCGAGAGCATGAGCGCGAGCGTGGAGGAGCGGCCCTGCGCGAGCGCGCGCGCATTGAGGTTGGGCCGGTAGCCCAGTTCGGCGATGGCCTGCAGCACGCGCTCGGCTGTTTCGGGGCGGACCTTCTCGCGGTTGCGCAGCACGTTCGAGACGGTCGCCGCGGTGACGCGTGCGCGGCGCGCGACTTCTGACAAGGTGACCATGGAGGACCTTTCCCACATTCAGGGAAGATGATTCAAATGTTGCAATGCTGCGGCGGGGTTTGCTACTTTTCTCCCACAACATCAACGGAGACAACGCATGCGCGAGTATGCCGGATTCGAATTTAAGCGGTTAAATGCCCGCTGTGCAAGGGCTGCGCGCTGTTTTCAGCATAAAAATTTAAGCGCTTAAATTTCGAGGCGAGAACATGGCGACGATACAGCTCTCGGGCGTCGGCAAACGCTACGGCGATCACCCGCCGGTGGTCCGGCGCGTCGATCTCGACATTGGACATCACGAGTTTTGCGTGTTCCTCGGGCCTTCCGGCTGCGGCAAGTCCACGCTGCTGCGCATGATCGCGGGTCTCGAAGAATTGAGCGAAGGCGAGCTGCGCATTGGCTCACGCGTGGTAACGGACATGCCCGCCGCCGAGCGCGGCGTGGCGATGGTGTTCCAGAGCTACGCGCTCTTTCCGCACATGACGGTATTCGACAACATCGCGTTCGGGCTGAAGATCGCGAAGGTGCCGAAAGCCGAGATCGAGCGCCGCGTGCGCGATGCCGCGCGCAGCCTGCAACTGGAGGCGCTGCTCGACCGGCATCCCAAGGCGCTCTCAGGCGGGCAGCGCCAGCGCGTTGCCATCGGCCGCGCCATTGTGCGCGAGCCCGGCGTGTTCCTGTTCGACGAGCCGCTTTCCAACCTCGACGCCGCGTTGCGCAGCCACACGCGTGTGGAGATCGCGCGCCTGCACCAGCGTTTCACGGATGCGAGCGTGGTGTACGTCACGCACGATCAGGTCGAGGCGATGACGCTCGCCGACCGCATCGTGCTGCTGCACGCGGGCGCCGACATGGAGCGCCACGGCAGCGTGGCGCAAAGCGGCGCGCCGCTCGACCTCTATCACCATCCGAAGTCGCGCTTCGTGGCCGGATTCATCGGCTCGCCGCGCATGAACTTCATCGATGCGAGCGTCGACACGGTAGAGGATGAGGGTGTGCGCATCACGCTCAAGGGCGGCGAGACGCTGCTCGCTTGCGTGGACGGCCGCGCATTGCAACGCGGCCAGACGGTCACGCTGGGCGTACGGCCCGAGCATCTGCGGCTGAGTGGTGACGATCAATCGATTGCGTGCGCAACGGTCATGGCCGAACGCCTGGGCGAACATAGCTATCTGCACGCGGATCATGCGGCGGGCACACTGGTCGCCAAAGCGCCGGGCGATTCGCCCATTGGCGTGGGCGAACGCATCCGCGTACACGTGCCGCCGCGAGCGTGCCATCTGTTCGACGCCGAAGGCGTTGCGTTACCCCGGCTCGCGATGGCGCACGCGCCGGCACTGGCCTGAATTCGTTATACCCCGCCGGTAGAGCGGGTCAACAGGTCTGGCGGCGCGCGTGCCGCCAGTCGACAAAGGCAGTCCAACAGCATGTTGGAACAGGAGACAACAGATGTTTTCTAATCGCTTGAAAACGTTCGGTTCACTGGCCCGCGCCTCGGCGGCCGTTGCGATCGTTGCGGCCACGGCGTTCACGAGCATGGCCGCCAATGCCGGGACGCTGACCGTCAACGTCTCGGCGCGCGCGAACCAGCGCTCGACATGGCAAGACGCCTTCGACAAGTTCCAGAAGGCCAATCCCGATGTCACCCTCAAGGTCTCCTATATCACGGAGGAGGCCTACAAGGTGCAGATGGGCGGCTGGCTCGCGACCGATCCGCCCGATGTGGTGTCGTGGCACGACGGCGAACGCATGGCCTATTACGCCGAACGCGGCCTGCTGGAAGACCTGTCGCCTGATTGGGCGAAAAACGGCTGGAACGAGCAGTACGCTTCGGTGAAGAGCGCATCCACCTGGAACGGCAAGCAATATGCCGCGCCGCTCGGCTATGACGCCTACGGCTTCTTCTATCGCAAGGACCTGTTCGCCAAGGCCGGCATCAAGTCCGAGCCCAAGACCTTCGACGAACTGCTGGAAAGCTGCAAGAAGCTCAACGCCATTGGCGTGCAGCCCATTGCCGTGGCCGCGCGCGATAGTTGGACGCTGGCTGCGTGGTTCGACTACCTGGACCTGCGCATCAACGGCAACGAATTCCATCAGCAGTTGATGGCCGGTCAGATTCCCTATACCGATCCGCGTGTGAAGAAGGTGTACACCACGTGGAAGACGATGATGGACAACCATTGCTTCATGGAGAACGCGCTGTCCTACGACGTGGATTCGATCGCGCCGGTACTCGTGAACGGCAAGGCGGCGATGATGCTGATGGGCACGTTCTTCTCGGCCAGCTTCCCGGCGAACATGAAGCAGGACGTGGGCTTCTTCCGCTTCCCGATCATCGACGCCAATGTGCCGACGGCTGAAGACGGTCCCGTGAACGTGCTGCTCATTCCGGCGAAGGCGAAGAACAAGGCCGATGCGCGCCGGCTGCTCGCGTTCATGGAAACACCGGCGATCAACGCCGATCTCGCGCACGGCTGGGGCCAGCTGCCTTCGAACAACAAGGCCGCGGAGCCTGACGATCCCATCTCCAAGGTGGGCTTCCAGACGCTCGCAAGCACGCGCGGCGGCATTGCGCAGTTCTACGACCGCGACATGCAAAAGGAAATGGCCGACGAAGGCATGAAGGCCATGCAGCAGTTCTATAGCGACCCGTCGCAGCTCGACACGCTGCTTGCGCGCCTCGAAACGACGCGTCAGCGCATTTACCACAAGTAAAGCCGCGGTGCGGCCGGCGCATCGTGCCGCCGGCCGCACCCTTCCGCAATCACCGGCGAGACTTCACCATGTCCGATACCCTGGCGCGCCCCATTGGGGCGGCGCGGCCGCGTCGCGTCTCTACTGTGCGGCGGCGGCAGAATCGTGCCGCGCTGTTTTTTCTGCTGCCGGGCTGCGTGCTCTTCACGCTGTGCGTGATCTATCCGATTTTCAGCAGCATTACGCTGAGCTTCTATAACTGGGACGGCATGACCGCGAAGACCTTCGTCGGCTTTGCTAACTACGTCGAGCTGTTCCAGACCGACACGTTCTATACCGCGCTCAAGAACAACTTGCTGTGGCTCGTGCTGTTCCTGCTCGCGCCGCCGCTCGGTCTCGTGTTCGCGCTCTATCTGAACCAGCACGTGCGCGGCATACGCGCGGTGAAGTCGCTGTTCTTCGCGCCGTTCGTGCTCTCGGGCGTGGTGGTGGGCCTCGTGTTCTCGTGGTTCTACGACCCGACCTTCGGTCTCCTGAAGATGATCGTCGGGCACGGCATTCCCGTGCTGGGCGACCCGAAGCTCGTGACGTTCGGCATCATCTTCGCGGCGCTGTGGCCACAAACGCCGTTCTGCATGATTCTGTATCTCACGGGCCTCACGGGCATCAACCCGGAAATCGTGGAAGCCGCGCGCATGGAAGGCGCGAAGGGTTGGCGGCTGTTCTGGCACGTGGTGCTCCCGCAGCTTCGCCCGGCCACGTTCATGGCCATCGTGCTCACGGTGATCGGCGCGCTGCGCAGTTTCGACCTGATCGCGGTGATGAGCGGCGGCGGCCCGTTCGATAGCTCCACCGTGCTCGCGTATTTCATGTACGACCAGGCGATCAAGTATTACCGCGAAGGCTATTCGGCGGCGATTGCCGTCGTGCTGTTCGCCATCATGCTCGTTTATATCGTGTTCCATTTGCGCCGCATGCTGCGCGAAGAACGCTGATTTTCACGGAGTTGCCGCTTATGTATCCGCTTCCCGTCGATCGCTGGAAACCCGCGAATCGCGCGCTCTACAAAATCTCGCTGCCGATTGCGCTCGTCATCTGGCTACTGCCCATGCTCGCGGTGCTCGTCACGTCGATCCGGTCTACTGAGGAATTGCAGCAGGGCGACTACTGGGGCTTGCCTAAGCATTTCGCCTTGCTGGAAAACTACGGCGCGGCGCTCACGCAAACGCCCATGCTCCATTACTTCGCGAACAGTGTGTTAATTACGGTGCCTTCGGTGATCGGCGCCATCGCACTGGCTTCGATGGCGGGCTTTGCGCTCTCCACGTACCGGTTTCGCGGCAACACGGCAGTGCTGTTCGCCTTCGTCGCGGGCAATTTCGTGCCGATCCAGATCCTCATGATTCCGGTGCGCGACATGGCGCTGCGTGTGGGGCTCTACAACACCGTGTGGGCGCTCATCATTTTTCACGTGTCGTTCCAGACCGGCTTTTGCACGCTGTTCCTGCGCAATTTCATCAAGCAGTTGCCGTTCGAGTTGATCGAGGCCGCGCGCGTGGAAGGCGCGAGCGAATGGGCGATTTACTGGCGCATCGTCATGCCGCTCGTGCGGCCTGCGCTCGCGGCGCTCGGCATTCTCGTGTTCACGTTCGTCTGGAACGACTACTTCTGGGCGCTGTGTCTCACGCAAGGCGACGACGCCGCGCCGATCACCGTGGGCGTGGCGGCGCTCAAGGGGCAGTGGACCACGGCGTGGAATCTCGTGGCGGCGGGTTCGGTGCTGGCGGCGCTGCCTTCGGTGCTGATGTTCTTCGCCATGCAGAAACATTTTGTCGCGGGGCTTACCTTCGGCGCGAGCAAGGGCTGATCGCGCCCAGCCGCAGCCGAAGGTCCTTTTTCATCTGATTCGTTATCCCGACGTTATTCCGAGGCGGATTGTCACTCATGCAAATCGGTGTTTGCTACTACCCCGAACAATGGCCGCGCACGATGTGGGCCGACGACGCGCGCCGCATGGCCGAATTCGGCATCACGCACGTGCGCATTGGCGAATTCGCCTGGAGCCGCATGGAACCGCGCGCGGGCGTGTATGAATGGGCCTGGCTCGACGACGCGATCGAAACGCTGGCGGCGCGTGGCCTGAAGATCGTGCTTGGCACACCCACGGCATCGCCGCCGAAGTGGCTCGTCGATGCAACGCCCGACATGCTCCCCGTGCGCGCGGACGGCACGCCCTGGAACTATGGCTCGCGCCGCCACTACGACATTGCGAGCGAGGCGTATCGCGCGCATTGCGTGCGCATTACAGAGGCGATGGCGCAGCGCTACGGCGCGCATCCGGCGGTCGTCGCATGGCAGACCGACAACGAGCTGGGCTGCCACGACACCGTGCCGAGCTGGTCGAACGCCGCGCAGCGCCGCTTCCAGGCGTGGCTCGCGAAGCGCTACGGCACGATCGAATCGCTCAACGAGGCATGGGGCAACGTATTCTGGAGCATGGAGTACCCGTCGTTCGAAGCGGTGGGGCTGCCGGTGCGCACGCCGACCGACGCCAACCCCGCGCATCATCTGGATTTTCGCCGTTACCTGTCCGACGAAGTTGCCAGCTTTCATCGCGAGCAGGCGGAGGTGCTGCGCCGCTACGCGCCGAATGCGGATGTGCTGCACAACTTCATGGGCTTTTTCACGACCTTCGATCACTACCAGTTCGCGGCGGACAAGGCCATCGACGTGGCGACGTGGGACAGCTATCCGATCGCGCGTACCGAAGTGATCGGGCTGCCGGAAGCGGAGAAGGCCCGCTACGCGCGCACCGCGCACCCCGATGTCTCCTCATTCGACCACGACCGTTACCGCACGATTGGCGGCGGCCGCTTCTGGGTGATGGAGCAGCAGGCGGGGCCGGTGAACTGGGCGCCGTGGAACCCGGTGCCGGCTCCTGGCATGGTGCGCCTGTGGGCCTACGAAGCGTTCGCGCACGGCGCCGAACTCGTTTCATATTTCCGCTGGCGGCAGTGCCCGTATGCGCAGGAACAGATGCATTCGGGCCTCAATCTGCCGAACAACGAACTGTCTCCAGGCGGGCGCGAAGTGGAACAGGCCGCGCGCGAAATCGCGGCGAGCGAGGTTTTGCGCACGCTCGCGCCGGCGGGGCGAGCCCAGGTGGCGCTCGTGTTCGATTACGAAACACAGTGGATGTTCGAGATCCAGCGCCATGGCGCGAGCTTCGACTATCAGGCGCTCGCGTTCGACTACTACAGCGCGCTGCGCGAGCTCGGCCTCGATGTCGAAATCGTCTCGCGGCATGCGGATCTCTCGGCATACCGGCTCGTGGTGGTGCCGTCGCTGGCGGTGATCGACGATGGCTTCGTCGATCAGATCGAGCGCAGCGATGGCCTCTGGGTGTTCGGGCCGCGCAGCGGTTCGAAGACCGCGCACTTTGCCATTCCCGGCGATTTGCCGCCCGGTGCATTGCAGCGCGTGCTGCCCTTGCAGGTGATCGAGGCTGAATCGCTGCGGCCAACGCTGGCGCCAGCGGTCACGGTAGGCGGCGCGCAGGGCGCGGCGGTGCATTGGCGGGATCACGTGCGCGCGAACGGCGCCACACGGATTCAGGCGCAATTCGAGGACGGCTGGCCTGCATTGCTCTCACATGGCCGCGTGCGTTACGCCGCCGCATGGTTCACGCGCGAACTGCATCTCGCCATGCTCGAAGGAGCCGCCCGCGGCGCGGGCCTCGCAACGCAGCGCCTGCCGCAAGGGTTGCGCGTAAGCCGGCGCGGCGGATTGTGTTTCGCCTTCAACTTTGGGGAGCAACGCTCGCAGGCTCCGGCCCCCGAGGGAGCGGAGTTCGTGCTGGGCACGCGTGAGCTTGCGCGAGGCGAAGTGTGCGCGTGGCGAGCAGGCTGACGCAGGGGCGGTGTTCCGCGTCGCGCTACGCGCCCGCGGAACACCGCCGTGCATCAGAACAGATGCCGTATGCCGATGCTTGCGCCCACCGTCGAGCCGGAGACTTCAAAGAGCGCGTTGTTGATCGACAGGCCCGTGTCCATGCGTCCGTGATTGTTCACGTAGCCAAACTGGCCGTAAAGCGTCGTGCGTTTGGAAAGGTAGAACTGCACGCCGGTCGACGCCAGCAGCGAGTGGTTGCTGCCGTCGTTGCCGTCGCGCGTGTACCAGACGCCAGCATCGACGTCGAGGTAAGGCGTGATCATGTAGCTAAGGCCGCCCGAGTAGACGCTGTTGTCGAACGACTGCGCAACCTTGTAGAGCGCATAGGAAGCGGAGATCGTGAGCGAGTTCGGGAAGCGATAGCTCGCGCCGATCGTGCGGCCCACGAACTCCACGGTGCTCGGCACCGGCGTGGAGGTCGCGCTGCCTCCGGCGTTGCCGCTATAGAGCGCGCCCGTGAGCGTGAAGCCTGCGATGTGGTAGCGCAGGCTCGCCGAATACTGGCGTCCCGCCTGGAAGTTGCCCGCTGCGCCGCCCATCGCGAACATGCCCATCGCCTGGATGCCGGCGATTTCCGGCGACGTATACGTGATGGCATTGCTGTTGAAGAGGCCGGTCACGTACACGTTATTCACATAGCTCACGAGGCCGCTGCCGAAGTACGACATGCCGCGCGGGTCGGTCTGGTAAAGCGAGAGGAAGAACGGTGAGTACTGCAAACCAGCCTTGACCGTACCGTAGGGGCTTTCCATGCCGACCCACGCCTGCCGCCCGAAGAAGTTGCCGTTGGAATTGCTGAACTGGCCGTTCGCGATGCTAATGCCGCTTTCAAGCGCGAACACCGCGCGCATGCCGCCGCCCAGGTCCTCGGCGCCGCGCATACCGAAGTTCGAGCCGGACATGCCGCTGTCCGTGAACGAGAACTGATGACCGGCGTTCTGGCCGGTCGCCATGTTCATCGTATGGCTCGTATAGAGAATCGACCCGTCGACGATGCCATACAGCGTGACGGTGCTCTGCGCGCTCGCGACCCCTGCCGCGCTCATCAAACCGGCCGCCGCAAGGCAGCGCACCAGCCATTTCATGCCGAGGTTGTCGCGTTGTGACATTTCGTCATCCTTAGTGTTATTTGTGGATTGAGATCGGTGCTGACAAGGTGCTACGGGCGCTTCAGGCAATGCTCCAGGGAAAACCGCAGTAAAAACCGCAGTGAAAACGTCAGGCAACAGGAGGCCGGGGTTCCTCGCGGAACCGCTCGAATGGGAATGCAGGGGGTGCTGCCCGGAGAACTACTCTGTGTACGGCGCTCTGGCGCGGCGGCCGGGGTCCTCTCGCTCGCGCAGGAGCAGCGTGGACGAGCGCGTGGTCATCGTGGGCTTGCTGGAAGGCATGAGCCGGATTGAATGCGCGTTCACCGATCGCTTCTCCCCAGACGAGAGGTGTGCAACGTTGACGGAATGCTACGTTCGATGGGAGGTATTTTTGTACGACCGTGCGGAATCTGTCATCCTGGGAGAAACGATCACACTTTGCGTGGGAACAACGCCCTTTCCTCGCCTTACCCGGCCGGATTTTCCTCCTCCTGAGGCGGCGCGACTCCGGCGGGCACGCCCAGAATGCTGACCTGGAAAACCGGCGTGCCAGCAAGCGACTGGAGGCCTGGGTCTTCGGGATAGGCGAGCAGCAGCGGCAGGATCACCGAGCCGCCGATCACGGCGCGGCGGCTGTTGTCGGCGGGGCGCAGGCCCCATACGTCCTGATAAACGAGCGGCACGGTCTTGCCGTTGCGCTGCGTGTTGCCGAGATAGAGCATTACGTGGCCGCCAATATAGATGATCGTGCGCATGGGCGCGCCGTGCTGCACGAGCCAGTCGAGGCGTTGCGCGGGCGTGGAGGCCGAAAGATCGGTCATCTCCCCGGCGGTCATCTGCGTGGACGAATGGCGCGGCAGCCACACGCCGAACGCCGCGAAAATGCTTTGCAGTTCGGCCGAGCAGTCGTTGTCGAAGTTCGTGTTGCCCCAACCGTAGGGGCGGCCGATCAGCGCCTTCATCAACTGTGCGAGGTGGCGCGGCGTGGCCGCGAGCGGCGCGGGCACGATGACGTTGGAATCGAGCGCCGCCGTGCGGATCGCCGCGTGGCCGTTAATGTCGCGGGCCGGCACGAGCACTTCGCCCGGCGTCGCGCCGGAAGCGGGCCGCAGCGGCAGCAGCGTACCGGCGGGCGCTTCGAAGCGGAACACGCCGCCGTCGTCGCGCAGCGCCGCCGAGGCCACCACCACGACGCCGAGCGACCGGTGCGCCGCCGCGCGCCACGCCGAAACGAAGGCGTCGTCTACGCTCGCCACGCCGTCGCTGCGCACCCAGCCTTGCACGTCCGGCGTCTGCACGTAGCGCCAGGCGCCGTCCACGCTCGTGCCGAGCACGTAGAGCGGCGTGCCCGGGCGCACGGCGCTCACCTGCAGGTTGTCGAACGGATAGCCTTCGCCCGCAATGCGGTGTGAATAGAACGACGGATCGATGGTGGGCAGTTCACGCACGTACAGCGCGGTCGTGGCGATGGCGCGGCGCGTGGCGTCGAAGCCGCTGGCCTGTTCGAACTGGTTGACGTTGGCGTTGCGCTCGATGGCGTCGATCCACGCCTTCGTGTGCGGCCGGAAGTTCATGCCGTAGCCGATGCGCCGGGCCTCCTTGTCCGTGTTGTCGAAGTAGGCGAGGCGGCGCGTTTGCAGGGCGGCGATGTCGCTGCCGCCGTCGCGATACATGCGCTGCTCGACAAACGCGCGATTCCACGGCGACGGGTCGTTCGGACCCGCACCGAAATAGCGCGCAACGAGCGCATCGAATTGCGCGCGCTGGACTTCGGGGGAAAGGAAGGGCTTGTCGTAATCGGCGCTGGCCGGATCGATCCAGTGATCGACGTTCTGGTCGTAATGCTCGATGGGGAAGAGCGTGACTGTGTCGGGCGGGAACGGCTGGCCGGCCTGGTTTTGTGAACCCGGCCCGGTTGCGCACCCTGGCAGCACGCACGCTGCGGCTAGCGCGAGTGCGAGGATGCGCATGCGCGGATCATGGGCGAACGCGGAAAGGCGAATCGAAGAAACGAGGGTGGAGCGCATGGGCGAGCGGGCGGTTCGACAACCCGCGGATCATACAGGACGCGCCGCGGTGCAAAGCAAAAAGAGAGAAGACCCGCAGGACAGGCGAGGGGGGCAGGCGGTCAAGGTGAATCACCAGATTAGCCAGGATTTGGCGAATATCAAATCGTTGCGAACTCAAATGCGCTGCGAATCGTTGTGCCCAGATTTGAAAGGCATTTTCGGATCACTCCCATATCCCGCGCAGACGCTACGCGTGAATATCGCTTGATCAGGCGAAGAAGATTGCTCATTTGGGCTAAATCACCGCCGTAGATCAGGAGTGTTGCTTGAATTCACGCGATCCGCTGGTGCGTCCTGGCATCGACGTTCACCAGTTCTACACCCTCGACATGCCGCATGTGGCCGAAGCTGCCAGAGCCGATATCTTTTCCTTCACCGGCCACCGCGCCATAGGTGAGCCGGACAAGTACACGATCCAGTTCACGCACACGAGCCCCGACCTCTCGCGCTCGGACTTCCTCAATCACATGGCCGCGTTCGTCATTCAGCCGCCGCCGCCTACCCGCTGGAGCGAGCCCGAAGCTCCGCGCCGTGTTCAGGGCGTCATTACGGCATTCGCCCAGTTTCCCGGCTCGCCAGATCAAACGACATACGAAATCACGCTTGAATCGCGCCTGGCTCTCCTGCGCAATACGCCACGTTATCGCCACTTTCTGGACAAGAAAGACCCCGAAATCATCCAGCAGATTTTGAAGGAACATGAATTCAACCAGATATTCGCAGAGACCGTATTCGACCTCTATCGCGAATACCGGAAGCGGCCGATCGTCATGCAGTGGGGCGAGGATGACCTGGCGTTCATCCAGCGACTATGCCGCCGAAGCGGTATCTGGTTTGTCTGTGAAGAAGGCAAGCTATGCGGCCGCGTGCGCTTCGGGGACGACTTCTCGAAATACACGCGCGACCGGGAGCGATTCGAGCGACCGTATCACGACCCAGGCGGATTGCTTACGAGCGGCAGGGAATCCGTGAAGTCGCTGGTCACGCGTAGCGCGACGATGGCGGCGAGCCAGGTCGTGCGCAGTTTCAGCCCGGATGAGCCGTTAGGCTTGCCGATCGAGGCCGAACGGGAAAGCGAGCGTGTGCGAAAGGGTAAGGACTGGGTCGCCGACCGCACGACGTACGGCGAAGCGTACGCATGGGGCATCCCATACAGCGATGCGCAAGCCGCGAAAGAAGAAGTCACGCTACGCCACGAGGCCGCACGCGCGGCGCAGGTCATCTACACGGGTACGTGCGACATGCTGGATATCGCACCGGCGTGCGTAGTCCAGTTATCGAACAGGACCTTGCCCGATGCCGCGCATGGCATTCTGATAACGGCGATGACGTGTAGCGCTTCCCGCAAGGAAGGCTACAAGGTGGCATTTGCGGCAATACCGGCCGATCGCCAGTACCGTATGCCGCTGCTTGAGCATACCTGGCCGCGCATCCCGGGCGTGATAACCGGAACGATCGCAGCGACAAAGGACTATGAAGGCCCGTACCTTGACGACCAGGGACGCTACATCGTCCACCTTCACACTGACCGCGATGAACGCGTAAAGGGGCTGGAAAGCTGTCCGATGCGGCTTGCCAAGCCGTTCGCTGGACCAGGGGTAACCGGCTTTCACTTTGGACTCGAACCGGAAACGGTCGTTATAGTTCGCCTCGGTTTGTCAAGAACAACGGACATGAAATATAGAGGTGTCGGTCTCGTTGAAACTCAGCTTTCGCCAAGTGACTTCGCGAGAGCCAGAGAAGTACACGACGAGCTCTGCAAAGCTGCAATCGCCAAGCCTGAAACCGACATCGAAACCGACCCCGAGATGACCTATTCGTTGCGCTGCATGCAAGACGGGAAGCTAGCGGCCTATCACGGCCAGTTTCGCGATCTAACGAAGAAGGAGTGGTTTCTCTCAAGCAAGTTTCAGCAGGACATACTGGCCAACTATGCGGACAAGGGACGTTCTATCGTCAAATTTGACGTGCGGGTTCCCGACGTCCATCGGGAAAAGGACAAGTTTGCTGTTGCCGTTGCCTTTGTGAATAGCGGCCGGTATCCCGTTCAGATGATCACACCGGACAACTGGGACAGGTTATGGGGGCAACGCCTTGATATCAGCGGATTCCGCGTTGGTGGCGGTGGAGAGTGGCGTGCGGATCTGGCGGGTCAGTCAATCATTAACAAAAGCGACTATCCTGTCGAAACAGTGACCACAATGGGGAAGTCGATAACGACGGTGAAAATTCCACCCGGCGAAACCGTCACGTACAAGTTCCTTGCCGTCCCTACGGGCAAAGTGCCGAAGGGCCAATACAAATTCGGAACCCTGGTCTACGCAAGCATTACCGTTACAGGTGTGAACGGCGCTGGCGGCACTGTCAATTTTCTTGGTGACGAAGAATCAGCGCCCATCACCTTCGACAGGGACTTTCCCTCTACGCCGGACGAATGGAAGGATTACGAATCGCGACAGCGCGCCAGGCTGTCCGAACATGTCATTTTACCTGGGAACGCAGTAGCCGAAGACGGCTACTACCGGCTGATATCGGAAACCGGCCAGCGTAGCCGTTGGGTGTATCCGTTCAACCAAGGCGGGCAGAGTCACAGATCGGAGCGCATTTACGATTCCAAAGGCGAGCCATTCCCTCTTCGACCGCTTCCTGTATGGCAATGGGAAGCCGATCTCGCGCGCAGTACGCTTTGCTCACCTGGCGAGCCATGCCCTCGCGAAGGAATCTGGGCCGGAGGCAGATTCGGCCACAGTTTCAACACACCCGATGAATACATGATCCACGAAAAACGCACATTCAGAGCGGGTGAAATCATGCCGCCCGTCATCGCCTACGGTGCTAACGAGGTGCCATACGCTTCCTGGTATTGGCTAGGAGCATGACATGGAAAGACGTGGATATATCCGGCAAGGCGACCGCACGACGAATGGCGGATTCGTACTCGATGGCATCGAGGGGACAGAAAACCTGGGGAAAGAATTGAGCTACCTTTTCGCGAAAGTCCGATGTTACATATGCAAGACAGACGGCTTTATCGCACCGTCTGGAAGTCGTCCCAAAGACGATCTTGGAGGGGGCAAGCAACCAGCGCTGGAATTCGACATCTGCAAATGCCAGTGCGATCCGCCGCCGCGCTTGATCGCTTCAGACTGCGACATGACTGCATGGGTCTAGATGGCAACGCCCCGGCGAACTCGCGGGCGGGTTCGCCGGGGTGCCGATCAGAGCCCGGGATCGGCGGGGCTCTGTCGCTCAAGGTCAAACGGACCGGTTCCTGCACTGCGCCGACATGATCGACTATTGCCGCCTTGTTGGCGCAGCGCGGCACGTTGCCCGCGAATCAAACACTCATTGCTCGATCTGCCGGTTCCAGCGCGAATCCCATTGCGCGCGGTGTTCGTTGATGACGTCCCAGTCCACTACCGTCACCTTCTTCACGAGCTGATCGAGATTGCCCAGGCTCTTTTGCATGTCGGGCGGCATGGTCGCGTTCTGGTTGGTCGGAATCTGCTTGCCGGCGGCGGCCGCCTTGCTTTGCGCAGGCGCTGAAAGCAGGAACTGCGCGAGCTTTTGCGCGAGTTGCGGGTCCGGATTGTTCTTCACCACGCACAGATCGACGAGCAGCAGCACGGCGCCTTCCTTCGGGTTGGCGTAGGCCACGGGCAGGCCCTTGTCCTTCAGGTCGCCCACGGCCGTGGGCGTGAGCGGGAAGATGCCGGCCTCGCCGGTCTGGATCATTTCCGAGAGCTTGGCCGAGTTCGGAATGTATTCGACGACGTTCGGCCCCACCGTGCTCGCCCACTTCGTGAAGCCCGGCTCGACATTGGTCTCGCTGCCGCCCATCAGGCGGTTGATGGCGAGAAAGCCGTGCAGGCCAAAGGTGCTGCTCGAAGCCGACTGGAACACCACCTTGCCCTTGTACTTGGGATTGGCGAAATCGAGCCACGAGGTGGGCGGCGCCCAGCCTTTATCCGCGAACAGCTTCGTGTTGTAGCCAATGCCCGTCATGCCGAGCTGCACGCCTGCGCCCACGTCGCCCTTCATGCGCGCGAACGGATAGAGTTCCTTGAGCACGGGCGAATCGTCGAGCTTCTCGCACACGCCCATGCTCACCGCGCGCGCCATCACGCCGTCGTCGAGAAAGGCGACATGCATCTGCGGGCTGTTGCGGTTGGCGAGGAGCTTCGCGAGCACATCGGAGGAGGTGCCGGGCACGACCACCACCTTCACGTTGTTGGCCTTTTCGAAGTCGGGCAGGACCTGGCTCGTGTAGGCCTTCTCCATCGGACCGCCGTTCATGCCGATGTAGATCGTCTTCGTTTGCGACCAGGCGCTGGCGGAGAAGCCAACGGCAAAGAGTGCGGCGAGCGAGACCAGTGTGCGTGTGAATTTCATCGTGGGGACTCCTTATTTGATTGGGAGAGCGGCATGAACGGAAGACTGCGTGAAGCGGCCGATAGCGAACGCTTCGATGGGGGTGCTCGTCGCGCCGTCGGTCACGAGTTCGGCGAGGACTTCGCCTACGCCCGGCGCCAGCAAAAAGCCGCCGCCGGAAAAGCCGAACGCGTGCAAAAGGCGCGGCGTGGTGTTGCTCAAACCGATGATGGGGTTGTTGTCCGGCGTTTCGCCTTCCACGCCGCTCCACGTGCGGATGAGCAGGGCGTCTCGCAGGCCGGGCAGCAGCGCGCAGGCGTCGCGCATGACAGCGCGCGTGGTGGCGGTCGAAGGCTGCGCGTATTCGCCGTCGCCGTGTCCGCGGCCGCCGCCTATCACGCAGTTGCCGCGTTCGACCTGCCGTGCGTAGACGCCGCCGCCATACACGCCGAGGTTGTGCTCGATAAAGCGCGGCAGCGGCTCGGTCACCCACATGTTCGGGTAGATCGGCTTCATCGGTACGGTTTCGCCGAATGCGCCCGCTACCGTGTTGGCCCACGCGCCCGCCGAGTTGATGAGCCAGTCGGCGCTGATGCGCTCGCTGCCCGCGCGCATCTGGAATCGCCTGCCGTCGAAGCTCAGGTCGCTGAGCGCGGTCTGCTCCTGCACGTGCGCACCGGCGCGCCGCGCCGCCGCCGCGAAGCCGGGCGAGACGAGACGCGGATTCGCATGGCCGTCGCTCGCGCAGAGCGCGCCGCCGATGGCGGCCTTGCCGAGCCACGGGTAGCGGCGGCGAAAGGCGTCGCCGTGCATGACGAGCGACTCCACGCCGAACTCGAGCGCCATGGCGGACCATGCGTGCAGCGCTTCGAGGTCGCTGTCGCGGCGCGCGAGGCGCAGGTGCCCCGAAACGACGAATTCGCCGTCGATGCCGATCAGTTCGGGCAAGCGGCTCCACACACGCCGGGCGCGCATCGCGAGCGGCAGTTGCTCGGCGCTGCGGCCGTGCGTGCGCACGCCGCCGTAGTTCACGCCGCTTGCCTGCGCGCCGCAAAAGCGCCGTTCGAACAAGCCGACGCTCACGCCATTGCGCGCGAGCGCGAGCGCTGCCGAAGCGCCGACGAGCCCGCCGCCCGCAATCACAACCTGGAAGTGGCGCGTGTCACTCATCGTGGGCTTCCTCTTCGATGACCTGCACGCCGTCGTCGAACAGCATGGGTGAAATGGGAATCGGCTTGATGGGCGCCTGGCTGCGCAAGCGGCCCACTTCGTGCAGCGGATTGCCGGTTTCGGCGCTGAGGAGCGCCATGGCGGATTCGCCGCACATGCGCCCCTGGCAGCGCCCCATGCCGATGCGTGTGAGCGCCTTCAGGCGATTGACTTCAGTGCCGAGACCGTTGCGGATGCAACTGCGCAGCGTGCCCGCATCGACTTCCTCGCAGCGGCAGACGGTCAGGTCGTCAGGCCAGTTGGCGGCGCAGTGGGCCGGAGGCGCGAACGCCTGCTCGATGCCCACGCGAAAGCGCGTGATGCGTTCGAGGCGCTTTTCGATCGTCGCTGCGTCGGGCAATCCGGCGCCGTGCGGTGGCGCTTCGGCGCCGATGTCTTCGAGCACCGCGAGTGCCGCGCGTCGTCCCGCGAGTTCGGCGGCATCGGCGCCCGCGATACCTGCGCCATCGCCAGCGAGATAAACGCCTGGCACGGAGCTGCGGCCCGCCGCATCGCGCTCGGGCAGCCAGCAGCGGTTGAGCGCGTCGAAGGCGAAGCGGCAGCCCGCGAGATCGGCGAGCTGCGTTTCGGGCCGCAAGCCGTAGCCGAGGCCGACCGCGTCGCAAGCCAGCGCGTGCTCTTTCCCATCGGCCGCGTGCCAGCGGATGTATTGCACCGCTTCTTCGCCTTCGATGGCCGCGAGCGAAGCGCCGTGCTCCATGCGCACGCCGTGCGCCTTGAGCCACGCGACGTAATAAACGCCCTTCGCGAAGGTGCCCGGCTGGTTGAGCAGTTTCGGGGCAGCGGCGGCCTGGCGCGCGAACGGGCTCGTGTCGAGCACGGCGGCCACTTGCGCGCCCGCTTTGGCATATTGGTAGGCGACGAGATAGAGCAGCGGCCCGGTGCCGGCGAACACCGTGCGCTGACCAATGGCGCAGCCCTGCGCCTTCAACGCGACCTGCGCGCCGCCGAGCGTATACACGCCGGGCAGCGTCCAGCCGGGCATCGGCACGATGCGGTCAGTCGCGCCGCTCGCGATGATCAGATGCGACCACGGCACGCTGGCCTCGCGGCCCTCGCGCAGGGTGTCGAGCCGTCCCGGCTCGCACGACCAGGCGAGCGTGTCGGGGCGATAGTCGATCTTCGTAAGGAGGCCGGCCATGGCGCGATGGACGGCATCGGCTTTCTTCGCCTCGAAGCCGTAGAGCGCGGCCTTCGTGCGCGCGAAGCCCGCACCGGCTGCGGGTTGGCGATAGATCTGGCCGCCCCAGCGCGTGTTCTCGTCGATCACGGTGGGGCGCAGTCCCGCAGCCACGAGCGTTTGCGCGGCGCGAATGCCAGCGGGTCCTGCACCGACGATGACGATGCGGGGAGGCTTACCCGTGCTCATTGCGCACCCCCTTCAAACACTTCGGCATCCGAATCGATGCGCGTCAGCACGCGCATGCCTTCACGCAGCGGCGTGGAGCAGGCGCGCAGGCGTGTGCCGTCCTCGCTGCGCACCCAGCAATCCTGGCAAGCGCCGATCAGGCAGAAGCCCGCGCGCGGTTCCGCGCTGAACTCGCTGCGGCGTACATGCCGCTGGTGTGTGAGGATCGCGGTGAGCAGCGTATCGCCCGCGAGCGCCTTGACTTCGACGCCGTCTAAAACGAAGGAAACGCTCGCGCGCGCGGTTTCGGCAACGCGGACGAACTGGGCAGGGGAAAGCGGCGTGACGGTGCTCATGAAAGATCAGTGGCGCGGCAGCAGGAATCGGAAGAGGCGGGCGGCGTTCAGTGCTGCCCGATCAGAATGCGGTTGAGCCCGTACACACGGTCGAGCAGGAACATCGCGCCGGCCGTGATGAAAATGACGAGCGCGGAAACGGAAGCCATCATCGGGTCGATCGACTCGGTCGCGTACATGTACATGCGCACGGGCAGCGTGACGGTTTGCGGAGAGGTCACGAAGATCGACATCGTCAGTTCGTCGAAGCTGTTGATGAACGCGAGCAGCCAGCCGCCCGTGATGCCGGGCACGATCATCGGCAGCGTGACGCGGCGGAAGGTGGTCCACGCGTTCGCGCCGAGCGAGGCGGCCGCATGCTCGATGCTGCGGTCGAGGCCGCTGACCGAGGCCAGCACGAGCCGCATGACGAACGGCGTGATGACGATCATGTGCGCGAGGATCAGCCACGCGAACGAGCCGGTTGCACCGATCAGCGCGAAGAAGCGCAGCAGTGCGATGCCGAGCACGAGCCCCGGAATCACGAGCGGCGAAAGCAGCAGCGCGTTGAGAAAGCCTCGGCCCGGAAAGCGCGCGCGGCCAATTGCCAGACCGGCGGGCAACGCGATAGCGAGCGAAAGCGTGGCCGAAGCGAACGCGAGCTTGAGGCTGTTGAAGAACGCGGTGATGAAGTCGGGGTAGTCGAGAATCGCGCGGAACCAGCGCAGCGAGAGGCCGTGCGTGGGAAGCGTCAGCGTTTCGTCGGGCGTGAAGGCCACGAGAATGACAATGACGAGCGGCGCCAGCACGAACAGAATGACGAAGCTGTGGAACGTGAGGGCGAGCGGTCCGTTTTTGCGCATGATGTTTTTTCCTTAGCCCATGCTGCGCGCGTAGCGCCGTTCGAGCACGCGGTAGTAGGTGAGCATCACCACGAGATTCGCGACGAGCAGCAGCACGGCAATGGTCGCGCCGAGCGGCCAGTTCATCGAACTGAGAAACTGGTCGTACACGGCGGTGGCCGCCACTTTCAGACGCCGGCCGCCCAGCAGGCCCGGAATCGCAAAGGCGCTCGCGGAGAGGCCGAACACCATGAGGCTGCCCGAGAGAATGCCGGGCATGAGCTGCGGCAGCACGATGCGGCGCAGGGTGGTGAAGGGCGACGCCATCAGCGAGAGCGCCGCGTTCTCGGTTTGCGGATCGAGCCTTTGCAGCGCGGTCCACACCGGGATCACCATGAACGGCAGCATCACATGCACCAGTGCGATGACGATGGCGAACGTCGTGTATTCGAGCTTGAAGGGGCCCGCGCCGAACAGGCCGAAGAACTGGTTCACGAGGCCGTTCGTGTTGAGCAGCATGCTCCAGCCGAACGCGCGCACCACCACGGAAACCAGCAGCGGGGCGAGGATCACGAGCAGGAACAGCGAACGCCACGGGTCGCGCATGCGCGAAAGGATGTATGCCTCGGGCGTGCCGATCACGACGCATAGCAGCGTGGTAAGCGCCGCAATGCCGAAGGTGCGCAAAAAGATGGTGTGAAAGTACGACGAGCCCAGCACTTCTACGTAGTTATGCAGATCGAATGCGGCGATCGGGCCGCTCATCGGATCGAAGCGGTAGAACGTGAGCGCAAAGGTCATGGCGAGCGGCACGAGCACCAGCGCGGCGAACAGCAGCATCGCGGGCGCGCTCATGAGCCAGAGCGGCATGTAGGCCTGCCAGCCCGCGCGCATCGTGGCACGCGGCGCGCGTGGTGAAGCGTCAAGCGTGCTGGACACGAGCGCCCTCCTGGTGAATGAAGCGGATCGCGTCGCTATGCCAGTCGATGCCCACCTGCTCGCCTTCGGCAAGCGGCTCCTTGCCCTCGTTCTGGCAGCACACCAGCATCTCGCCCGCACGGCTGTCGAGGCGGTACAGCCATTGGCTGCCCAGGAAGAAACGGCTTGTCACACGTCCTGCAAGACGGCCCGTGCCGCTCGCGCACAACTTGAGTTTCTCCGGGCGAATGCACAGCGTGATCGCGTCGCCCACCCCCACTGCGCGGCCGCGTTCGGGCAGTTGCGCAGTCGACCCCGTTTCCGCGAGGTCGTGGCCGAGATCCACGCGGATCGTGTCGCCCTCGCGCGCGACAATGCGGCCCGCGAGCATGTTGGCCTTGCCGATGAACTGCGAGACGAAATCGTTCTCCGGCCGCTCATACGCGCGATAAGGCGTGTCGACCTGGGTGATGCGGCCGCTTTCCATCACGACCACGCGGTCGCTGATCGAGAGCGCCTCCGACTGATCGTGCGTGACCATCAGCGTGGTCGTGCCGATCTTGCGCTGGATCGCACGCAGTTCGAACTGCATGTCTTCGCGCAGCTTGGCGTCGAGATTGGACATCGGCTCGTCGAGCAGCAGCACGGGCGGCGCGATCACAATGGCGCGCGCGATCGCCACGCGCTGGCGCTGGCCGCCCGATAGCTCGCGCGGAAAGCGGTGCGCGTAGGCGTCGAGGCGCACGAGCGCGAGCGCCTCGCGAATGCGGTCCCGGCGCTCGGCTTTGTCCACGCCGCGCATTTCGAGGCCGAAGCTCACGTTCTGCTCCACGCTCATGTGCGGAAAGAGCGCATAGCTCTGGAACACGATGCCGAGGCCGCGCTTGTTCGGCGGCATATGCGTGATGTCGCGCCCGTCGAGCGTGATGCGGCCGCGCGTGGTTTCCACGAAGCCGGCGATCATCTGCAGCGTCGTGGTTTTCCCGCAGCCCGAGGGGCCGAGCAGCGAGACGAACTCGCCTTTTTCCACCGACAAGTTGACGCCGGTGACCGCTTGCAGGTCGCCGAACGATTTCGACACATCGGTCAGGGTGAGGAACGACATGGTGTGGCCTTCCAGTACATGGGTTGCGCCGGCACTCGCTGAGCGAACTGCGGTGCGTGACGTTGAGCCGACTGTAGCCAGCCAAATTTTGGGTCGTCAATTTAAAATTCCATCGAGTGATAGAAATCTGGCTTATATTCCGTTCTACGGAATTTGATCCGGCGCGAATCTATCGGCGATTTCATTCGATGGACTTCGGGAAATCCCTGAATCATCCGTCACAGGCGGGCAGCCCTATGACGGCGCAACGATTCGAGCAGCACGCGCATTTGTACGAGCATTCCGCGGAGATTCCGCTGAATGAAATAAATCGAGGTCGATATGACGGCAGTGGAAGAGAAAAGTGGAACGCCAGCCGACGACGCGCGCGGCGCGGGTGTGTTGCAGCGCGCATTCGCGGTGATCCGCGCGCTGGGCGCGAGCCAGGCGGAAGGCAGCCGCGTCACTGCGCTCGCCAAGGCCGTGGGGCTGACGCAGGCCACCGTGCATCGGCTGCTGCAGGGGTTGATCGCCGAAGGGGTGGTCGAGCAGGACGAAGGCACCAAACGCTATCGGCTGAGCGTGGACTTCTTTGCGCTCGCGGCGCAGGCGGGCAACCCCAGCGGCATGCGCACGCTGTGCCGGCCCGCGTTGCTGCGCCTGTGCGCAAGCCTTGGCGACACCATTTTCCTGCTCGTGAAGAGCAGCTTCGACGCGGTTTGCCTCGATATGTGCGAAGGTCCCTTTCCGATCCGTTCGTTCACGGGCGATATCGGCGGGCGCGTGGCGCTCGGCGTGGGCCAGGGCAGTCTTGCCATTCTCGCGTTCCAGCCCGAGGCCGAGCGCGAAGAAATCATTCGCTTCAACGTGCCGCGCCTGCGCAGCTATGGCGTGCTGGACGAGGTGTATTTGCGCACGGAGATCGAGCGCGTGCGCAAGCTCGGCTACGCGGGGCGCAATACCGGCGTGCTGGAGGGCATGGCGGGCGTGGCCGTGCCGATTCTGGACCAGAACGGCTGCGCCGTGGGCGCGCTGAGCGTGGGCACGCTGGCTGCGCGCCTCACGGAAGACCGGCTGCCCACGATCGTCGAACTGCTCAGGCGTCAGGCCGAGATCATCGGGCCGCAAACGAACCCGTTCGACGTGGCGGTGCGCCGCCCCATGCATGGCCTCACGCGAGCGATGACGACGCAACCATTGGCTTGAACGACGATGGGCCGGGAGACGCCGGGTAACGTGGATTCCTAACTAAACGTTTTAATCGCGAATCGTTCTCGTTAGGCATGCTGTGCGCATCGGTGCGCAAGCGGTCTGCCGGTTGACACAATGCTGCAATGCGAAATCGAGCAGTATGATCGGACGAAAATCATCCAGGGGGATAACCCAGCCGCATACGTCTTGGTTTTGGCGTAAACGGGCAGGGGGCGGTTCGTAGACTGGAGGCGATGTACGAATGCAGTTCGCCGCGATGGCGCTTTGCGGTCCATCGCAGCGCGAGCAGGTAAGCCCGGAAACGAAAATAGAAGCGCTCGAAGCGCCGTCTTGCACGTAGTCCCGCGAGACCCGGGAGCGAAAAAAGCCGCCTGCCGCGTGAACCGTCATATTGCGTACACGCCGTTGCCATGCCGACTAGAAGCGGTTGAGGAGCGTGGGCGCCGGGGGGGAGGTAAAGCGCGTGTGTCACCCGCGGCGCTTGCAGACAGAATATACCGGTGATTGATGACGACCATAAACGACCGGACGTTGCCCGTTATCGAGGCACCGGCTGAGACAGTTGCGCCGGTGCCGGTACGCGCGGCGCCTTCGATCTTTCACGAGCGCTGGTGGCTCGATATCGCCACGCAAGGCGAATGGAAGCTTGCGGTGGTGAAGCAGAACGACGAGGTCATCGGCGAGATGCCGTACGCGATGCAGCGCACGAGGCTGTGGCGTGTCTCGCACCTGCCGCCGCTTACGCGCACGCTCGGTCCGGTGATCAAGTGCGTGACCGGCAGCGAGGCCCGCCAACTGCATCATGAACTCGACGTCACCGGCAAGCTGATCGAGCAGTTGCCCGACTGCGACAGCTTTTTCCAGGTACTCGACCCGCGCATTGACGACGCGCTTGCGTTCGCGCTGCATGGCTTTACGGTGTCGGCGCGTTACACGTTCCGCATCGACCGCAATACCACGGCAGACGAGGCGTGGCAGCGTCTGAACAGCAAGACGCGCAACGTGATCCGCAGCGCCTCGCGTGAATTGACTGTCGTGCCGGACCTCACGCCCGACGAGTTCATTGCGTTCTACGAAGCGAATCTCGCGGCGCGCTCGCGTACCAATGCGTACGGAGATGCGGTCATGCGCGACCTCGTCCACGCGTTCGTCGACCGTAAGGCCGGGATGCTGCTTGGCGCGTATGGGCAGAATGGGAAACTCGTGGCGGCGGTTGGCCTCGTCTGGGACCATCAGACGATGTATTACCTGCTTTCGTCGCGCGCACAGGACGCGCACAGCGGCTCGATCAGCCTGCTGCTGTGGAGCGGCATTGGCCGCGCGCTGGAGCGCAAGCTCACGTTCGACTTCGACGGTTTTTCGAGCCCGTCGACCTTCAGCTTTCTCAATGGGTTCGGTGCGACGCTCACGCAGCGGCTGGGCGTCGAGCGCCACGGCACGGTGTATTTGCTGATGCGTACGCTCAAGCGCAAGTTCGCGCCAGGGCGGGTTTTCGCACCCAATCTCTGAGCGGCGGCGAGCTGCGTCGCGCGTTAAACGAGTTCGTGCCGGGCGGGGTCGCTTGCGCTGCGGGTCGTGACCTCGGCAAGCTCCAGCGCGCTCGATGCGAAGAGCAGTGGCGTCCAGCGCCGGATCGTACTTTGCGCGCCGGCGGCAAAGCGCTCGCGCAGCGCGGGCTCGCTGCCCAGTTCGCCGATACGTTGCGCGAGCGTCGATACGTCGCGCGGTTCGACCACAAAACCGTTCACGCCGTCTATCACCACTTCGCCAGCCACGCCGCAGGTGCGTGTGACGATGGCGGGACACCCGGCAGCAAACGCTTCGTTCACGCACAAACCCCATTGATCGAACTCGCTCGCCAATACGACGAATTCCGCGAGCGCATAAAGATTCGGCATCTCCTGGTTGGCGAGTGAGTTCAGTATCGTCACATGCGGCGTGAGGCCGAGCGACGCGATGCGCGCACGCAATTGCGCTTCGAGCGGACCCTGACCCACCAGAACGAGGCCGATATTCTCGTTGTACACGCCGGATTTACGGTAGGCGTCGATCAGTACATCGACGTTCTTGCGTGCGACGAACCGGCTCACGCACAACACGTAGCGCTGCGGCAGTCCGAAGCGGGACCGCACGGCTTCGGGGTTGTCGCTCGCGGCCTGCGCGAGATCCGAAAAATAGTCGACATCGATCACATCGAAGCCGATGCGCGAACGTTCCTTCGGAATACCAAGCGATTGCGCATAGCGGCGATGTTTCTCGCCCGCGACGAGCGCGCCGTCGAAGCGGCTCACGATGAAACGCTTGAGCCGCTCCTTGGTGCGCTGGCGCAGTCCGTCGTCGGCCTTCGAGTCCGACATGTAGATGAGCTTGAAGCGCCGCGTGAGATGCCTGAGGAAACAGAGCACCGCCGAATAGCCGGTGTTGTAGCCGAGCGTGATGACCACGTCGGGCATGAAGTTGCGTACCTTCGCAATGAGACGCGCGGTGTCGCGCGCGCCGAGGCCGTCACTGTCCGCGCCGTCTTTCACCAACGTCTCCGCCATTCGCGGGCGGTTCGCAAAGAATGCGGCACGGCGTTCCTGCGGGAAGCCGTAGACGCCGGAGCGCGCAAAGACTTCGAGAAGCGCCACCTGATGGCCGCGGCCGGCGGCCGCGCTAACGAGCGCCTCGTAGCGAGGGACGTGGTAGTCGCCCAGGTTGCCGATGACGAAGAGAATGCGCATGGACAATGACGGCTCACGGTGGCGCTTGGTTGAGCAGGCAACGCACCGCAACGGTGCCTGGCCAGCATGAAATCCCGGGCAGTCGTCCTGACCTGCCGGGCAGCGTTCGCTGCGCCACGCCGCTGGCACATTCGCGGCGAGGACCCGCAGTCACTCCGTTTGGAGCATCGTAACCCGATTGTGTGGCGTTTTTACGCAATGTCGGCGATCAGCGAAAACTTGTCCGATATGGCGGAGTCGATGCAAACCGAATGAAAACCCACCGGACATTATTTCCAGCGGATCGAACGGTGCGCATCGGGAATGGCACGCGGCTTGCATCGATCAGATCATTTCACGCCTCCCGCATGGCAAAGCACGGGTTGTGCCTGGTGCGTGGCCCCGGTTGGTAACCCCGGCTTGTAACCAACTGTCATCACCATTTCCGTCAATTGCGGCAATGGGATGAAAACTGTCACATCGATTTGTCACAATGGCGCTTTCGCGTGTTTCAATACATCGGAAGAAGGGAAAGCGCTTAAGGTCACCATCAGATTTTCAGCTTAGTATCGTGAAGTTGAGCTGTGGCGCTCATGCCTTCAATTCGATAACAAACATGTGAGCCGGAATGCCAATCGAATGTTTTGCGTAATGCGTTTCGAGGGAATTCACGAAGCGTACGAGATTGCAAACCGGGTTTCACCCCACTGCGCGGACAATCGAGGAATATGAAAACGCTGTTTCTGCAGGCCCCGTCGTATGACGGCTTCGACGGTGGCGCGGGCTCGCGCTACCAGGCAAAGCGCGAGATCCGCTCGTTCTGGTATCCCACGTGGCTTGCGCAGCCCGCGGCCCTCGTGCCCGACAGCCGCGTGCTCGACGCGCCGGCCGACGGCATCGGCGTGGAAGCCACGCTGAAGATCGCGATGGACTACGACCTCGTGATCATCCATACGAGCACGCCGTCGTTCCCGACTGACGCGCTCTTCGCCGAGGACCTGAAAAAGCGCAAGCCGTCGCTCATCGTCGGCATGGTCGGCGCGAAGGTGATGGTCGATCCGCACAATTCGCTCACGGCCACTGAGGCGATCGATTTCGTCTGCCGCGAGGAATTCGATTACACCTGCAAGGAAATCGCCGAAGGCCGTCCGTTCCCCGAGATCAAGGGCTTGAGCTGGCGCGCGAAGGACGGCTCGATCGAGCACAACGAAGCGCGGCCGATTCTCGAGAACATGGACGAGCTGCCGTTCGTCGCGCCCATCTACAAGCGCGACCTGAAGATCGACAACTATTTCATCGGCTATCTGAACTACCCGTATGTGTCGATCTACACGGGTCGCGGCTGCAAGTCGCGCTGCACGTTCTGCCTGTGGCCGCAGACGGTGAGCGGTCACCGTTACCGCACGCGCTCGGTCGAGAACGTGCTGGCGGAAGCGAAGTGGATCCGCGACAACATGCCCGAAGTCAAGGAGCTGATGTTCGACGACGACACCTTCACCGACGACCTGCCGCGCGCCGAAGCGATTGCGATCGGCCTTGGCAAGCTCGGCATGACGTGGTCGTGCAACGCCAAGGCGAACGTGCCGTACAAGACGCTGAAGGTCATGAAGGAAAACGGTCTGCGTCTGCTGCTCGTGGGTTTCGAGTCGGGCGATGACCAGATTCTCGTGAACATCAAGAAGGGCGTGCGCACGGACTTCGCGCGCCGCTTTAGCGCCGACTGCAAGAATCTTGGCATCAAGATTCACGGCACCTTCATTCTGGGGCTGCCGGGCGAAACGCAGGACACGATCAGGAAGACGATCGAGTACGCGAAGGAAATCAATCCGCACACGATTCAGGTGTCGCTGGCCGCGCCGTATCCGGGCACGACGCTGTACAAGCAGGCGGTGGAAAACGGCTGGATGGAAGAGAACAAGACGATCAACCTGGTGAGCAAGGAGGGCGTGCAGCTCGCGGCGATCGGCTATCCGAACCTGCCGCGCGAGGAGATCTATCACCACCTGGAGCAGTTCTATCGCCAGTTCTATTTCCGGCCTTCGAAGATCTGGGAGATCGTGCGCGAGATGCTCACGAGCTGGGACATGATGAAGCGGCGTCTGCGCGAAGGCGTGGAGTTCTTCCGCTTCCTGCGCGCGCACGAGGCATGATGGACCGCGCGCACGCGACGGGGCGAACGGGCGCCATCGTTGCGATGGCCGTGACGGCGCTTGCCGTTGCCGCGGCGGCGATTGAAGCGATGCGCGTCGAACTACCCGCGTTCTCGCATCTGCTCTTCGATTCGTTAGCAGTGGCAATCGGTTTGTGCGCGACGCTCGGCATTATCTATACCTTCACGGCCAGCGCGCTGGTCGGCCGTTTCTTCGCGCGCGAGGTGGCGGCGCCGCGGCATTTTCCGGCAATCACACTCGCCAAGCCGCTGCACGGCGACGAATGGCATCTCGAGGAGCACCTCGCCAGCTTCTTCGAGCAGGACTATCCTGGACAAGTCCAGTATCTCTTCGGTGTTCACGATGCGCGTGACGCAGCGCTCAACGCCATCGAGCGGCTACGCGTGCGCTATCCCGATGCGCACATCACGGTCGTCGCCGACTCGCGCCTGTACGGTCCCAACCGCAAGATCGCGAATCTCGTGAACATGCTGGAACAGGCCGAGCACGACGTGCTGTGTTTTGCCGATAGCGACGTGCTCGTCGATAAAAACTATCTGCGCCAGGTGGTCGGCGCGCTGCAGCAACCCGGCGTCGGTCTCGTGACCGCCGTTTATCGCGGCCTGTGCGCGCCCGGGTTCTGGCCTCGCGTGGCGTCGGCGTTGACGAACTATCATTTCCTGCCCGGCGTTGTCACGGGGCTCGCAATCGGGCGCGCGCGGCCGTGTTTCGGTCAGTCCATTGTCATGACGCGCGACATGCTCGACCGCATTGGCGGTCTTGCCCAATTCGCGCATCATCTGGCCGAAGATCACGCGATTGGCGAAGCTGTGCGACGCGCCGGTGCGGAAGTTTCCGTGCCGCCCATTCTCGTGCGGCACGCGTGCGTGGAGAATACGTTTGGCCAGCTCTTTGTGCACGAATTGCGCTGGAGCCGCACCGTGCGTGCGGCGGACCGCTCGGGGCATCTGGGCGCCGTGCTGATGCATCCGTTCGCGCTTGCCATGCTGGCCGTGGCGTTGTCTGGCGGCGCCGCGCCGGCGTGGATACTGGCCGCCGTGGCGCTCTGCGCGCGCGCGTGGCTGATCTTGAGAACCGATCGCGCCACCGGCGACAAGTCCGGCGGACTGTTATGCTTACCCCTTTGGGAAATGGTCCAGTTCGCGATCTATGTCGCGAGCTTTTGTTCGTCTGGCGTCGTTTGGCGCGGCACGCGCTTTCGCGTCGACAGGAATGGCATGCTTTCGCCAGTCCACGAGACCTGAGCGTCACAGTTGATGGGGGCACAATGAGACGGGAGCAGGCACTAGAGAGCACCCGCAGATGAAGCACATAGGACGTATCGCCGCCCTGGTTGGTCTCGCGATCGCCGTATGGCTCGTATGGCGCGAACATCCCGCAGCGGTGCTGCAACTGTTGCGCGGCGCGGGCATGGGCCTCGTGCTGGCCGCCGCCGTGCATATCCTGCCGATGTGCGCGAATGCATGGGACTGGCGCAGCCTGATTCGCGCGGCGCAGCGCCCGTCGTTCGCGGCGATGCTCAAGCTCGTATGGATTCGCGAGTCGATCAACGGCTTGCTGCCCGTTGCGCGGGTGGGCGGAGAACTCGTTTCGTTTCGTCTGCTCGGGCGTGCGGGCGTGCGGCCGGCCACGGCGGTCGCGAGCCTGATCGCCGACATGCAGCTCACACTGATCAGTCAGGTTCTTTTTGCGCTGGTCGCCGCAGGCTATCTGCTCGAACATTCCTCTTCCGATACCGCACGCTTCGTGGGGCGTCTCGCATGGGGCCTCGCGGGATTCATACCGCTGCTCGTGCTGTTCGCGCTCGTGCAGCACGCGCGGCCGTTCGAACGGGCGGCACGCACGCTCAACCGCGTCACGAGCGGCAAGGTCGTGGACCTCGTGGGCAAGTCCGTGCGCGTCGATTTATCGCTCAAGCTGATCTGGCGGCAGACCGGCGTGGTCGTGCGCTACGTGCTCATCTGGCAGACGCTTCAATGCCTCGGCTACGCGCTTGAAATCTGGATTGCGTTGCGTGTGCTCGGCACGGATGCGACCTTCATGCAGGCGTTCGTGATCGAAGCCCTGATCCAGATGCTGAGCAGCATCGCGTTTCTCGTTCCCGCGGGGCTGGGTGTGCAAGAGGGTGGTTTCGTCGTAATAGGCGGACTGCTCGGCTTCGACGCGCCCACCTGCCTCGCGCTCGCGGGCGTAAGGCGCGTACGCGACCTGATGTTCTATTTGCCCGGGCTGCTTGCCTGGCAGGCCGCCGAATATGGCTGGCCCTCAAGGCGCCGCGCAGAGGGCACGGCCACACGCGCCCGGCGCATCCAATAGGTCATTGCCCGCCGGGCAAGCGTGAAGGACCGCCGGATTCGGCGTGCGTCGCTCAGTGGCCACTTAGTGCGCTTCGTACACGGTCAGCTTGCTCGTGACCGACTGAACGCCAGGCACCTTCGCCGCGGCGTCCTGCGCGATCTGTTCCTGCGAGGCGTCCATGATCATGCCCGCGAGGATGACCTTGCCCGTGCGAGCTTCGGAAAACACAGCGATGTCCGTGTCTTCCAGCCCCTTCGTCTTGTAGACGGCCTGCCAGACGGTCTTGGAGAACGCCTTGTTCGCCGCTTTGTCGGCCTTCATTTGCGCGTGAACCTGCTCCTTCGTGGGAGCCGCGGGCGCCGCGGTCTGCGCGAGAACGGAAGAAGAAAGCAGCACTGCGAATACGCCCGTGAGGGCCTTGTTGCGAAGGTTCATGGTGTACCTCTTGACGTTGGGGTTGGACAAACGTGTTCCGTGAAATGACCTTGGGAAAGCGTGATCTGCGTGCAGTGCATTAGAACTGCCGGACGTATCGCGCATGTGTCGAGAAAAGTGGCTGGTGCAATCTTGCGTATCAAAAAGGGCCTTATATACACTGGGATACAAATCAAACTCACGCGATGCGCCCCAAAGCCCCACGCAATAGCGATGGAATCGTTTTGGGCGCCGGGCCGTTGAGGAAGCGCGAATCGAACGGGACCGAACGGGCAGCCTAAAGGAGCCTCTCCATGAATCACCTCTTACGCGGGATGCGGATTGCAATCGGAGCGGGGCTGGTTTCGCTGATGGGCGCAGCGCAAGCGCAGTCACTCGCGCAGTCACTCGATATACCGGGCGCACAGCTTTTATTGACCACGACCGCAGCGGGCGTGCAGATCTACGCTTGCGAGTACGGTGCGGATCACACGCTCGGCTGGGTCTTCCAGCAGCCGCGTGCAACGCTCTACGACGCCCATGGAGCGGCGGTGATCGAGCATTCGGCCGGACCCTCGTGGCAAGCGCGCGACGGCAGCCGCATAGAAGGGAAAGTCGTCGCCCAGATGCCCAGCGACACGCCGGATAGCGTGCCGCAACTTCTGCTCGCGACACACTCCACAGGCGCGCAGGGCGTGCTCGACTCCGTGCGCTACGTGCAGCGGGTGAGGACGGTTGGCGGCGTCAAGCCGGCTGCGCCATGCACAGCCGAGCATGAGTCGGGCAGTTCGCCCTATATCGCGACTTACCGCTTTTATCGGTAAGCCGACCCACGAACACACCCGCCAGGCATGCCGCCGCGAGCCAGACCGGCACGCGGCACAGGCGCGCTCTCACAGGCGCATAAGGTTGCGCGCGCACCATTTCCTCGATGCCCGGGCGCAGCGGTTCAGGCACGGGCGGCAGCGTTTGCGGAACTCAGTGCGTATTCAGTGCGTATTGAATATCGAATGTATACCAAGGTATGAGGTCGCCATCCCAAAGCGTCAATAAGTCTATGCGCGGGGAGAATACCTGGTTGCCGCGCTTCTCCTTAAGCTTCAGTCATTGGCAATCTGTGGGCGCAATACCCAGGACACTCCGGCTTCGCGAGACGGGGCACGCGTGACGGTCACGCTCATCCAGAACATGGGAGTTAGCCGTGGTGAGATTGGATTCGTGGAGGTCGACATACGCGGGAGGCGCACTCGATGGCGGCGGCCCTGGCGAAAGCATGCACCTGGCGCGCCCCCGTGGTGTCAATGACGCCAGCGATGCAACACACGCGCCGCGCGATGGCGTGGACGCGGCAACGCCGGATTGCCCGCACAATCCGTGGGCGCACGTGGTCTCGGGCCTGCTTGCCTCACCGGCTTCGCGAACGAGTGTTTCGCGCCGCGCACCCGCCACGCGCACGCGCAGCGACCTGCGGCCCGCGGACGACAATACCTACGCAAGCTGCACGGTCACCATTGAAGAACGACTGGCCAATGCTTCGTTCACGCTCTCGTGGAGCGACCCAACGCGCTGCAGCTACCGCGAACAGGTCTGGAAACGGGCAATCGCCAGAAAATCGGGTATCTGCGTGCTTTCTGGCGAGCGCATCAAGCGTGGCGACGCCGTTTTTCGTCCGTTGGCACGCCGCTACAAGATCCCTTTGAATTCGGGGGCAATGATACTGGCCGTGTCGCTGGAAGCGTGGGGCGCTCGCCTGGCCGATCCCGAATAACCTCAATTAGCCCGTCATCGCGCCGTAAAAATATCAAAATCAGGCGCCTAAAGATCATTATTTGGGATTTCCTCGTCCCTTTGATTTCTCCCGCCAAACGATCGGGCTGCATCGACGCAGCCGGACGCTCCCAATACCAAAGTACTACAGCCTCGTATGATCGCGCGATGTAAGCTTCAGGCTTGGCGCTGCAAGGATTATCGGCAGACCTCGGCATCCGGCCGGGCGGCTGGCTGCTTGAGCGGGTGAGTCGGCCATTCGCACCCCATGGGTATTGGGAGTGTCCACGATGGTTCAATTCGCACAACGTAACACTGCAGAAGACTATCGTAGATGCTTAACACTGTGACCGACCGGTCGGCTACCCCTTGCGCCCATCCCGCTGCCGGCGTCGTCTATATCGTGGACGACGACGATTCGGTGCGCGACGCACTCACGAGCCTGCTGCGCTCGATCGACCTGGAAGTCCATGCCTTTCACTCAGCCGAAGCGTTCCTTGCGGCACCCAAGCGCCCGGGGCCATCGTGTCTCGTGCTTGACGTGCGCTTGCGCGGTCAAAGCGGCCTCGCGCTGCAGAAGTCCCTCCTGATGCAAGAGCGCTCGCCGATGCCGGTCGTTTTCATGACAGGCTACGGTGACATTGCCATGACGGTCGAGGCGATGAAGGCGGGTGCCATCGACTTCCTCACGAAGCCCTTTCGCGATCAGGACATGATCGACGCCGTGGTCGCCGCGTTGCAGCGCGACGCGCAACGTCTGGAGGCCGACAGCTCGCTCATGGAAGCGCGCGAGCACTGGAACGCGCTGACGCCGCGCGAGCGCGAGGTGCTGGTCAACGTCGCGGCGGGGCTGATGAACAAGCAGATTGCTTCGAAAATGTGCATCGCGGAGGTCACGGTCAAGATCCACCGCGGACAGGCCATGCGCAAAATGAATGTGCGCTCCGTTGCCGAGCTGGTGCGCAAAATCGTGGCCCTCGGGGTCGAACCGTGCGGGGAGTAAGGTTTTATCGCGGTTTATTTCCCCCCAATCTTTGGGATGCATTCTTCACCCAATGATCTAGCGTTGATTTCCAGCCTTTGCCGTTATCTATTTGCAGTCAGTCCCAACGTGCCCGTTGCTGCGCCGGGAGGCGTGGCAGCGGTCCGATGCGTGCGCAACGAAATTAGGCGGCTTTCCCGAAACAATGTGCGGTTGCGACGCCTGTTTTCACATGCAATAATGCCAAAATTCTCTGGTCAGACCGGATAACCCACGAAAAACATTCGTGAATGCGGGTTTTTGTGCATGTTTGAAACGCTGACGCCTGCTCGCAAATATCAGAAAAATGATGGGATCGGCCCTTGATTCCGGCCTCGTGCTGGACGCGCTGTCTGTTATGGCATGGACTGCGCTGCCCGACGGCCAGGTCGACTTCGTCAACCGGAAATGGTCCGAATACACGGGCCTCGGCCTCGGGGCGTCATCCGGCTCGCAGTGGCAGGATGCGGTAAGCGCCGACGATCTGCCGGCACTGCTCGAGCGCCACGGCGCGATTCTCGCTTCCGGCGAGCCCGGGGGATTCGCAGCCCGCCTGCGTCGCTTCGACGGCCAGCATCGCTGGTTCGATATTCAAGTCAGTCCGCTTCGCGACGCCGAAGGCCGGATGATTCGCTGGTGCGCGACGTGCAGCGATATCGACGACTTGCGGCGCGCGCAGCAAGCGCTCGACCGGCAGGCGCTCGACCTGCAATTGGTCGTTGAGTGCATTCCTGTACCGGTCACCGTGACGTCGCCGACCGGCGAGGTCGAAGGTCAAAACCAGCTCACGCTCGATTATTTCGGAAAGTCGTTCGAAGAACTCAAAGACTGGCGCAATCACGAAATCGTTCATCCGGACGATCTCGACGAGGCGATTGCGGCGCAGGAAGCCTCGCTTGCCAGCGGCAAAACGTACAACGTCGAAAGCCGCCATCGTCGCGCGGACGGCGTTTATCGCTGGGTCAACGTGCGCGGATTTCCACTGCGCGATCGCACCGGCAGTATTCTGCGCTGGTTTCTCCTGTGCATCGATATCGAAGACCGGAAACGCGCCGAGATCACGCTCGCGGAGAGCGAGCGCCACCTCAACGAGACCATTAACGCACTTCCTGCGCTCGTCTGGTCGGCGCGCCCGGACGGTACCGGCGAATTTTATAACCAGTACTATCTCGACTATCTCGGGCGAACCCTCTCGCAGGTGAAGGACCACGAGTGGACCAAGGCGGTCCATCCGGACGACCTGCCGGGGCTCATGGCCGCGTGGACCGACATCATGGCGAGCCGCCTGCCGGGCGCCGCGGAAGCGCGCATGCAGCGCTACGACGGCCAGTACCGATGGTTTCTGTTTCGCACGAGCCCATTGCGCGACCAGGATGGAACGGTCGTCAAATGGTATGGCATCAACATCGACATCGACGATCGCAAGCGCGCCGAGGAAGAACTGCGGCGCAGCGAGGCCTTTCTCGCCGAAGGTCAGGCGCTGGCCAGAATGGGCAACTTCACGTGGGATGCCGATACGGATGAGATTGCCTGGTCGGAGCAGATCTACCACATCTTCGAGTTCGAGCCGGGCACGCCCGTGACGTTGGAGCGCATCGCCGAGCGGTCTCACCCGGAGGATGCGGGGTTCGTCGCGCAGTTCATCGAAGAGGGGCGTCGCGGCGAAAGCGATATCGAATGTCAGCACCGGCTATTGATGCCGGACCAGCGCATCAAGCATCTGCATCTGATCGCGCATCGTGCCGCGGACCGCCCGGGCCGCAAGGAATATAGCGGCACGACGCTCGATATCAGCCAGCGCCGCAGTTCGGAAGAGGCGCTCGACCGCGCACGCGCGGAGCTTTCGCATGTCGCGCGCGTGATGAGCCTCGGCGCGTTGACCGCTTCGATTGCCCATGAAGTCAATCAGCCGCTTGCGGGTATCGTGACCAACGCGAGCACCTGCCTGCGCATGCTGGCGGCCGTGCCGCCCAATATCGAAGGCGCGCAGGAAACGGCGCGGCGCACGATCCGCGACGGCAACCGCGCCGCCGACGTCATCACGCGGCTGCGCGCGCTCTTTACGCGCCGTAGCGCCACGATCGAGCCGGTCGATCTCGCTCACACGGCGCGCGACATCATTGCCCTCATGCAGAGCGATCTCGACCGCGCGCGCGTCGTCATGCGCATGGCGTTCGCGGACGGGCTGCCTTTCGCGGGCTGCGACCGCGTGCAGGTGCAGCAGGTCATCATGAACCTGTTGCGCAACGCGGCGGACGCCATGCGCACGGTGGACGACCGGCCCCGGCGCGTGACCGTGACAACCGAAGCCGGGCCGGACGAAACGGTTCGCTTGAGCGTGCGGGACTCGGGAATCGGCTTCGACCCGCAAGACGCGCAACGGCTTTTCGATGCCTTTTATACGACGAGACAAGACGGTATGGGCATGGGTCTCGCGATTAGCCGCTCGATCATCGAGAGCCAGAACGGGCGTCTTTGGGCCGAGATCCCCGCGGACGGTCCCGGCGCGATTTTTTCGTTCTCGCTGCCTGTCTATGGCGCATGAATGACGCACACGCGCCCCTCGCGCGGCGCGTATACATACCTCCGTATGATGGACGCGCGCGACGGGATCGGGCATCGTGCGGTGTTTGTTCGAGGGGCGTCCGGCGCCTTTATGTGTATGGGTTGCGGATATTAGCGAGGTAGGCCATGCAAAGACCTGGCGAAACGCAAGGACAGGTGTGCGCGAATGTCTCGCAGGCGCTTCCTGTCGTGTTCGTGGTGGACGACGACGTGTCCGTGCGCGAATCGCTCGAATTGCTCATTCGCAGCGCGGGATGGCAGCCGCAGGTATTCGGCGCCGCGCAGGCATTTCTCGCTCACCCTCGCGTTGGCGGGCCAAGTTGCCTGCTGCTCGATGTTGCGCTTCCCGATCTGCACGGTCTGGATCTGCAGCGCCAGATCGTGGCCGAGCGTGCGGACATGCCGATCATTTTTATCACTGGCCACCCCGACGTACCCGTGACAGTGCGGGCCATGAAAGCCGGGGCCATTGAATTCTTCACCAAGCCGTTCAACGGTGAAGCGTTGCTGGACGCCATTCGCGACGGCATCGAGCGCAGCCGCGAGGCGCTCGACACGCAAAGCGAGAACCGCGTGCTCGAGGCGCGCTATGCCGCGCTCACGCCGCGCGAACGGGAAGTGATGGCGCTCGTGGTGCGCGGATTGCTCAACAAGCAGGTCGCGGCGGAGCTTGGCATCAGCGAGATCACGGTCAAGGGGCATCGCGGCCGGCTGATGGAAAAAATGGCAGCGGGATCCTTGCCGGAACTCGTGATGATGGCCGCGAAGGTTTGCCCGCAGGCCGAGGCGCCGTGGCAGCCCGGTGGTGCGCGTGCAAAGGGCCGTTGGTCGGTGTCCGTCGCCTCAGCGCGGCTTTGACGCGGTGCGTGGTGCGTTTTAGCCATGCTTGCGGACAGTTTTCTTATGCGAGTGATACCAAGGTATCGTAGCTTCCCCACCCGGCCTGGTGCATTCTCAGGGGATGCGGGTAGGGGTCTCAACGAGACTTGATTGCGGGCAATCATGCTGGTAACGTTGGTCGATGATGACGAAGCAGTGCGGGAGTCGCTTCCCGATCTGGTGAGCGTGTTCGGCTATGCCGTGAGCGTGTTCTCTTCCGCCGAGGCTTTTCTCGCGTCCGCAATCGTCGATCAAACCGATTGTCTGGTCCTCGACATCAACATGCCCGGTATGGGCGGCCTGGCGCTTTTTCGCGAGTTGAAGCGTCTTGGCAAGAACGTGCCGGTCGTTTTCATTACCGCTCACAAAGACGCAGCCGTTCGCGATCGCCTGATCGCGCAGGGCGCGTGCGATTGTCTGTTCAAGCCCTTTAGCGATACGGCGCTGCTCGCGTCGCTCAAGGCGGCGTTGGGCGAGAACTGAGCGCGGTGCCGTGCTTCGGGGCGATAAAAGGGAATAACGTGCCTCAAGATCACACGGGTGGAGCAGGTCAGGGCGCGATGCCACAGAGCGGTTCGCAAGCCGAGCCGGTTGTCTTTGTTGTCGACGACGACATCTCCGTGCGCGAAGCGCTGGAAGGGTTGCTGCGCAGTGCAGGTCTGCGCGCGCAGCTATTCGCCGGCGCCGAAGATTTTCTCGCTCACCCGCGCGTTTTCGCGCCCACCTGTCTGGTTCTGGACGTATCGCTGCCACAGGTAAACGGTCTGGAACTGCAGCAGCGCATTGCCGCCGACCGCCCCGATATGCCGATTATCTTCATCACCGGTCATGGGGACGTGCCCATGACCGTGAAAGCGATGAAGGCCGGTGCAGTCGAATTCTTGACCAAACCGTTCAACGACGAGGCCTTGCTCGAGGCCATTCACGAGGCCATCGAGCGGAGCCGCGCAACCCTGGAAAGTCAGATGGAGCGGAGCGCGCTTCGCGATCGCCATGAAACGCTCACGCCGCGCGAGCAGGAGGTCATGGCGCTCGTGGTTTCGGGGTTGCTGAACAAGCAGATAGGCGGCGAACTCGGCATCAGCGAAATCACCGTGAAGATGCACCGGGGCAAGGTCATGCAGAAGATGAGCGCCGGGTCGCTGCCTGAACTCGTGAATATGGCGGCGAAGCTCCGCTTGGCGCCGCCGCGCGATCGCAAGCGTTAGCCATCGATCCGCGCGGATATACCTGCGTATAGTGCGCTAAACCGATTGCCGTATGGCGCTGTCTTTTCCCGCGATGGTACGCTATTGCGTCTCCTGTTTCCCCGTTTCAAGCTGCGCTGCGCGCGCGTGCTTAAGGCAGTTATTGCGGATAACGAAAGATTCGTGAATGCGCCGCCGATCGGCGAATCTGCGTTGAATGCGCATGATTTTTCAATTGACGTCGATTATCAGGAGGAAAGCGATCATGTCGGAACAGATCAACGAACGCCGTCGGCGTATCCTCGGCACGGGCCTCGCGGGCGCTGCGCTGGCGGGAACGGGTTTGAGCGAACGGGTGCGCGCGCAGCCGGCGTCCGGCGCCGCTTCATTCGGCGAGATCAAGCAGGTTCAGGCAAACGGCTTGAGCATCGGTTACGTCGATGCCGGGCCGAAGGACGGCACGCCTGTGGTTCTTCTGCACGGCTGGCCCTACGATATCTACAGCTTTGCCGAGGTCGCGCCGATACTCGCGGCGGCGGGGCATCGCGTGCTGGTGCCGTATTTGCGCGGTTATGGCTCGACGCGCTTTCTCTCCGCCGATACGCCGCGCAACGGACAACAAGCCGTTGTCGCCGCCGATATCGTCGCGTTCATGGACGCACTGAAGGTCAAGCAGGCCGTGATGGGCGCATTCGACTGGGGCGCGCGCACCGCCAACATCATTGCGGCGCTGTGGCCCGAACGCTGCAAGGCGCTCGTTTCCGTGAGCGGTTATCTGATCGGCAGTCAGGCCGCCAACGCGAAGCCGTTGCCGCCGCAGGCCGAGCTGGCCTGGTGGTATCAGTTCTACTTCGCCACGGCGCGCGGCGTGGCGGGCTACGAGCAGAATCGCCACGATTTCAACAAGCTGATCTGGCGCCTCGCTTCGCCGCAATGGCATTTCGACGACGCCACTTACGATCGCACGGCGGCTTCCTTCGAAAACCCCGATCATGTCGCGGTGGTGATTCACAACTATCGCTGGCGGCTGGGTCTCGTGCAAGGCGAGGCGAAATACGACGACATCGAAAAGAAGCTGGCGCAGTCGCCGACCATTTCGGTCCCCACGATCACGATGGAAGGGGATGCCAACGGTGCGCCGCATCCGCCGCCGGCGGCTTATGCCGGAAAGTTCACGGGCAAATACCAGCATCGCGACATCAGCGGCGGCATTGGCCACAATCTGCCGCAAGAAGCCCCGAAGGCGTTTGCGGATGCCGTGCTGCAAGTCCAGCATCTGTAGCGCGTGGGCATGGGCATGAAGAACCTGACCCGGCGGTGTGCCGTCAACGCATGCGCACGCGCAACGACGTCACGCCGCGCAGGTTATTGCGGCGATGCCAGACCAGTGCGTCCAGATCCACAGGGCGGATCTCCGGGAAACGGGCGAGCAGCGCGCGCATCGCGACATCCAGTTCGAGTGCGGCGAGCCGCGCGCCGAGACAATAGTGAATGCCCGCGCCGAACGCGACCGCTGGCGTGCCCGTGCTGCGCGCGAAGTCCAGCGTGTCGGGCGCGGGAAACGCGGCTGGATCGCGGTTCGCCGACCCGATCAACATGAACACGACGGAGCCGCGCGCGAGCGTAGCGTCCCCAAGCGTGATGTCTTCGAGCGCCGTGCGGACCAGCATCTGGACCGCGCCGTCGTAACGCATGCACTCCGCGATCGCACGCGGCAACAGCTTCGGTTCGTGCTTTAACGCCTCCATTTGCTGAGGATGGCGAAAGAGCGCGATCATCATATTGCCGATCATGTTCGACGTCGTTTCGTGCCCAGCAATGAAGAGCAGCACGGCATTCGACACGACTTCTTCGTCCGTTAGCCGCGAACCTTCGTCTTCCACGCTGAGCATGGCGGAAATCAGATCGTCGCCGGGTTGCGCGCGGCGCTGCTCGACCACGCCGTGAAAGTAACATTCGAGCGAGAGCGCGGCTTCGTCGGCCGCGCGCAAGCCGTCCTCGTCGAGCGGCGCGAGATCGAATGCCGCGACGAGCTGGCTTGCCGCGTCACCCAGCGTGGTCGCGTCGGCCACGCTTACGTCGAGCAGCCGGCAGATGATCTGCACGGGCAACGGCAACGCGTAGTCGCTGACCAGATCGAACTCGGCGCGCGAGGCCGCGCGTTCGAGCAGTTCATGCGTCGTCGCCTCGACAATCGAAGTCAGCTTCTCGATGCTGCGCGCGTTGAACGTCTTCATCAGCAAAGCACGCAATCGTGTATGCGCGGGCGGATTCATCATCAGCAAGGTGCGGCTCAACGACTGGAACACCGGCCGTGCCGGCGCCTCGTCACCATAGCGCGCAGCCACGCTTTGCAGATACGTCTTGCCCATGCGCGGGTCGCGCAGCAGGGCGTCGACGATCGCGAAGCGCCCGGTCACGAAGGCCTTGGGCCCAACCGGCAAAATCGGCCCCGCTGCACGAATCTTTTCATACAGGGGATAGGGATTGGCGAAGAAGGCGGGCGAGGCGAAGTCGGAGAATTGCATGAGTGTGAGAGGTGGTCAGGCGTAAGCGGCGGGCTTCGCTTCGAGCAGCTTGACGAGCGTGTGGAGTGTGCGGTTGGCCGGCGTCGCGATGCCCGCGATCATACCGCGCCGCACGATCGCCCCGTTGAGAAAATCGATTTCGCTGTGTTTGCCGCGCGCCAGATCCTGAGCGGTGGACGAATATTGTCCGCCCGGAATCGTGGCTTCGATTTGCTCGACGAAGCGCGCGGCGTCGTCCTCGAAACGCACGCCTTCGGCGGCGGCGACCGCGAGGCATTCGGCGACCACTTCGCGCATGGTCTCGCGCAGCGCGTCGCGGTGCGCCATGGCGCCGAGCGGCAACTGGACGATGGCGGAGACCGCGTTGAAGGCGCAGTTGAGAATGAGCTTTTGCCAAAGCGTCGCGTTCACGTCGGCGGCGATCTGGGTGGGAATTTGCGCGGCGCGCAGCACGCTGGCCAGGGCCTCGCTGTGCGGCGACGCCTCGATGGCGAGGTCGCCCCGGCCATGATGCAGCAGATGCCCGGGACCGGCCATTTCGCTCGCGACATAGACGGCCGCGCAGATCACCGCCTGCGCGATGCCGGCACGCAGCAGCGCCGCGTTATCGACGCCGTTTTGCAGGCTCACCACGAGGGCGTGAGGCGCGAGCACCTGGCCGAGCGTGCGTGCCGCTTCGGCGGTATCGGTCGATTTCACGCACACAAGCATGACGTCGGCGCTGGCGGCGGCCTCGATCTGCGTCGCGGCGCGCACGGGCAGGCGTACATCGAATGCTTGCGATTGCATGCGCAAGCCGTCCTGGTTCATCGCAGCCACGTGTGACGGGCGGCCGATAAAGACAACGTCGTGACCGTGGCGCGCGAGCATGCCGCCGTAATAGCAGCCGACCGCGCCGGCACCGAGAACCGCAAACCGCATCCTGTCTCCCATTGCGCCCGAATGCGCTGATCTTTCTGGAACACGCGAAATCGTGCGTTTATTCCCTACCGCGTTCGCACCGGGCACAGTGTTGATCAGGAGTGCGCGTAAATCGGCTCGAGTCCGACAACATCCTGCTGCACAGCCGGCGTTTGTGCCGTTTCATTGCGCGAACCCGATGCCGCGCCATTGGCGGGCACGCCGCCGTATGCCGCGGTTTGCTGCGCGTCGAGGCGCATCTGGGCGGCTTCGATATTCTTCGGATATTGCGTGGTGTCGCTGGCCGGGTTGTAGCCGGCCTGTTGCAATTGCACCACTTCCGCGCGTACCGATGCGCGCGTGACGGCGGTGCCCGGCGATTGTGCGAAGGCGAGTGCGGGGGCGGCGACGAGAGCCGAGACGAAGAGGGCGCGAACGAGCTTCATGACTTTTCTCCAAAGGGTCGGGGCAATCCTGGCAGCGGTTTTGAATCGCCGTTGCATGGAGTCATTAGAAGCCGCGCACGTATCGGGCATGTTTCCGGAATCGGGCGGTTTGTAAGCCGTTGTTTCGCCGCGCCCGCTCGATACATTGCGCTACAAAAAGTCCGTGTGCACAGACGCCGGGAGGCCGGTGCCGCTAAAGACAGAGCACTTCGTTTTCAACGCTTGCACGGCTGCCGGGCGCGGCTTCGCGCGCGTCGTGGTGAACGGTGACTGGCGTGGAAAGAATATAGCCCTCGTTGCGCAGCGTCTTGATGTAACGGGCCGCGCGTGCGGTGTCGTTCAATTTCTGCCTGAGCCGGCTCACCAGCAAATCGATCGAACGGTCGAACGGGTCGGCGTTGCGGCGCTGCGTGAGGTTGAGCAACTGATCGCGCGTCAGTACGCGTTGCGCGTGGTCGAGAAACACACGCAGCAAGCGATATTCGGCGCCGCTGAGCGCGACGACCGTGTCGTCGGATTCGAGCAGATGGCGCGCGGTGGTGTCGAGCCGCCAGTCTCCGAAACCGAGAACCGGCGTGTCGTCCACGGGCTGCAGGTCGGGCGGCAGCATGCGCGTGCGGCGCAGCACCGCGCGGATGCGGGCGAGCAGCTCGCGGGCCTGAAATGGCTTGGCCATATAGTCGTCCGCACCCATTTCGAGCCCGACGATGCGGTCGGTGACATCGCAGCGCGCAGTGAGCATGACGACAGGCAGCGCGCGGTGGCGACTTTCGCGCAGCCCGCGATAGAGCGCGAGACCGTCTTCGCCGGGCAGAATCAGGTCGAGCAGGATGAGGTCGGGTGTATGCCTGCCCAGATACTCATGCATCTCCCTTCCGTTGCACGCGGTCGTGACCTGCATGCCGTTTCGCTCGAGATAACCGGCAACCAGTTCGCGTATGCCGCGGTCGTCGTCAACAACCAGTATGTGATCGATTTTTTCCATGATCGTCATAAGCGGAACAGCGGCGCCTATCTACCGCTGCCAGCAGCGTAACCGCATGCAAACGATCGGACCATGCCATTCTGGAATGAGTGGGCAGATGTTTACGGATAGGTTGCCACATACCTTCGTATAAGGATATTTCGCCGTAACGAAGAATATAACCGTGGGGGCGGCATTTATTTACGGCTTACGAAAGATTACATTGCCGACATACACGAGATACATTGCCTGCTTTTAATGAGGGCGACTTTCGGGAAACGATCGTCAGCGCGCAAAGCTACGCGTTGCCGTGTCGCCGCGTTAATTTTCCTATCCCTCATGAACAGGATGCCAGCCATGTCTTCGAATGATTTTTCCCCGATGCGACGTCACCTGCTTGCCGCATCGGCGGCGGTTGGCGCATTTGCGCTCTTTCCCAAGGTGATTTACGCCGACACCGAGAGCGCGAAAATCCGTCCATTCAAGGCGAATATTCCCGATGCCGCGCTCGTCGATTTGCGGCGGCGTCTTGCCAATTCGCGTTGGCCCGGAAAGGAAACCGTGGCCGACGAATCGCAAGGCGTTCGCCTCGCGCGCATGCAGCAGTTGGTCCAGTATTGGGGTAGCGATTATGACTGGCGCAAGGGCGAGGCGAAACTCAATGAATTTCCCATGTTCGTGACGGAAATAGACGGGCTCGATATTCAGTTCATTCATGTCCGCTCGAAACACGAGAATGCGTTGCCGATGATCATGACGCACGGGTGGCCCGGCTCGATCCTCGAACTGACCAAGGCCATCAAGCCGTTGACCGATCCCACCGCTTTCGGCGGCAGCGCCGACGACGCTTTCCATGTGGTCGTGCCGTCCTTGCCCGGCTTCGGCTTTTCTGGCAAACCGACCACGCCGGGCTGGGGCTCCGATCATATCGCGCGGGCCTGGGGCGAACTGATGGCGCGCCTTGGCTACGCACGTTTCGTCTCCCAAGGCGGCGATTGCGGCTCGGTCGTCTCACACCGTATGGCCATGCAGCACGTCAAAGGCTTGATTGGCATTCACGTGAACATGCCGGCAACCGTGCCGCCGGATATCGCGCGGCTGCTCGCGCTCGGCGAGCCCGCGCCCGCGAGCCTTTCCCCGGACGAGAAACGCGCGTACGAAAAGCTGAATGTTTTCTATCGCGACAACTGCGGCTATTCGGCCATGATGGTGACGCGTCCGCAGACGGTGGGTTACGCCCTCGCCGATTCGCCCGTGGGCCAGGCAGCGTGGATGTACGACAAGATTTCGCAATGGACCTATAGCGGTGGCATTCCCGAGCGTTCGCTAACCCGCGACGAGATCCTCGACGATATTTCGCTCTACTGGCTCACCAATAGCGCGACGTCGTCGGCCCAGATCTATTGGGAGGATCACTCGAACAACTTCAATGCGGTCGATATCGGCTTGCCGGCCGCGATTACCGTGTTTCCGGGTGAGATTTATCAGGCGCCGCGTAGTTGGGCCGAGCGCAGCTATCACAATCTCGTCTATTTCAACACGGTCGACAAGGGCGGCCATTTCGCGGCGTGGGAAGAACCGCTACTGTTCGCACAGGAGGTTCGCGCCGGCTTCAGGCCGATGCGCAAGCTCGCGTAATGGCCGTCGCGTTCCGCACGCTCGCGGCCTTTCGAGTGCGGGGCGCGAACCGCGCGATTTTACCCATCCGTAGGTTTGAACATATACGTTCATATAATGGTGCCGTAAGCCTGAGTTGGCCTATTCTGGCGCTGCCCAGGGCGTACCACGAAGCAGATGTTTCCGGGCGGCATGCCGGCTGTCTGTCGAATGCGCGTTCCCCTGTGGTGCAAAGCGAACAGGCCAGTACAGGAGAGCGGATATGAACGCGCGCGCCATCGACCCATCGAGTACCCCTAACGTTTCTCCGCGTGCAGGCGCTTTTGCACCTCGCGGCGCGTGGCGGTCTTTCGAGGCGTGGTCGCGGCCCTTATGGGTGCTGCTGGCGGCGGCCTGCGCCTACGCTTCGTACGCAACGCATGCACTGCCGTGGCAGGGGCTTGTGCGCTTCGGCTTGCCGCTGGCGCTGCCCGTCGTGCTAGTGGCGGCGCTCATCGCATTGAGGTTCGTCGAGTTGCATGTGTCCGTTCGGCGCATAGCGGTCATGGTCGAGCGCAGCCTCGGCGTAGAGGCTCAACCATTCCTGCCCGAAGACACAGGGCCCGCTCTCGTTGCGCGCCTCGCGCGCGCGTTCAATGGGTGCACGCGCCATCGCGCGCGGCGCCAGGCCGAGTTGCTTCACGTGCTTGCCGCCTATGCGCACGACTTGCGCACGCCGCTCACGCGGATGACCATGCGTTCGGAACTCGTAGAGGAAGCGGCGATAAGAGACGCGCTCGCCCGCGATCTCGCCGAGATGAGCGAACTGGTCGAGGGCAGTCTTTCCTGCGCACGCATGCAGTGCAGCGCCCACGAGCCCATGCGTTGCGTCGATGCGGACAGTTTGCTCCGTGCGCTGATTGCCGACTATCGCGACGCCGGGCGCACCGTCGAACTCGAAGGGCAGGTGGGGCGCCCCGTGGTGACGTGTCCTCATGCGCTGCGCCGCGTGCTGGTGAATCTCATCGACAATGCGCTGCGCTATGGCGTGGATGTCCGTCTCAGCGTGAGGGTCGAGGCGCAGCGTCTCGTGCTGGCTGTACTCGATTCGGGGCCAGGCATCGTTCCCGCCCGTCTGGAAACGGTATTCGCCGCGTGGTATCGCGCGCCCGAAACAGCGGCGTTCGCATCGGGCTCGGGTCTTGGGCTCGCGATAGCGCGCCGCCTCACGCTCGCCATGCGCGGCGAACTGGAGCTCGAAAACCGGCGCACGGGTGGCCTCGAAGCGCGCCTTACGCTGCCGTTGGCGGCCGCGTGAGGCTGGCCAGTCGCGCCGCCGGGCTAACGGCGCGGCGTTACGCATCATCAGGCAGACCCACAGTCACGGTGACGATGGTCGTTCCGCACAAGCGCTCGGCGAGATCGACATGAGCGGGACGTACGCGCCACCACCGCGAGCGGCCGGCTCGCGCACGGTGGCCGAGCACGATGAGGTCGGGGTTGAACGTTTGCGCGTGACGCGCCACGACATCGGCGATTCGCCCGTATTTGACGTAGCCATTCGCGGTAATGCCAATATTGGCGAGTTGCGCGACGGCGTCGCCGAGCGTGCTGCGGGCCATTTCCTCGAGGTGGGTATAAGCCACGTCGCCAAGCAGGCCGCCGCAGCTCGCGTTCACGCTTTCGGCGTCGACGACGGCGACCACGTCGACGGGCGCGCACAAGGCGAGCGAGAGCTGCGAGCAGCGTTGCAGAGCGGCCTGAGATTCGCTCGTGCCGTCGTACACAAGCAGCATGCGGGAAAAGGAAGACATGGTATGCCGATAACGTAACGGAGCCGCTGGCGGCGCCTGAATGAACATGAAGGTCGGCCAGCGCATGTCTCCCGGAGGGTGAGTTGTCTGGTCGCGCAATCAGAACAGTCCGCTATCGGTGTTTATTCCCGTGGGGCTCGTTCGCGTTAAGCCGCGATGTTCCCGTCACGACGAATATATTTCGGCATCCATATTAAATGGCGAGATGTGCAATCCGTCAACCTGCTGCGTTTCCCTTCGGCGCCGCCTGGCCTACGGTTTCGTCCGTCTGGCCCTTGGCAATTTGCTTGCCGATTGCGAGCAGCTGGTCGTCGTCGAGCGATGCAATCAACGCGTAACTGAGCTTGGCGCGCCGCCACATCAAGACATTCATGTTTTCGACATGCTCGTGCGTCATGCCCGCGTCCGGCTTTTCGTCCTTCATCACGCACAGGGCAACGGGCAAACCCGTTTTGGGTAGATACACGATCTGCACGAGCGGTCTGTTGTGAAAACGCAGCCGCTGAATGCGCGTAAAGGTGAGTCCCGCCGGGCGCAGGTCCGGCACGCGTATCGGTACGCCGTCGTCTCTGTGAATCTGCGCGACGATCTGCGAGGCCACTTCCGGCGTGAGCGCGTCGAAGGCAACGGTGTCGCGTGTGTAAAGCTGCTGGTAGTTCACTGCGGCGGCGACCCAAGGCGAGACGCTCGCAGCCGCGGTGTGCAGCGCGCTGGCGCCTGCACCGCGGTCGCCGCGTAGCCCTTGCGTCGCGTAGCGCAACACGAGCGCGCAGCTTAGTGCACCCGCGGCGAATGTCATGGCGAGACCCGGCAGTGACAGATTCAGCGCGAAACGAAGCGGCAAGTGCGAGCGCAGCCGCGCAAACCAGCCAGGTCCCGTGGCGCTGCCGCGTGCGGTGTCCGCTGACTCAGGCGGGCCGGAATACGCGCGGCTCATCTGCTCGATCTCGAGCGTGAGCCGCTCCGGAACGGGCGGCAGCTTCTGGTGCGCAAAAGCGTGCTGATACCGCAGCGCCGACGCGGCGAATCGCGCCAGGCGCTCCGCGATCTCGGGCGACACGCTGATTGTCTTCTCCACGTCTTCGCGCTCACGCGGCGTGAGTTCGCCGTCGACATAAGCCATGAGCAGGATGTCATCCATAGTCATGCCCCCATTTCCTTGCTGTGCTCCGCGTTTTTCGCGCGTTTTTCTTTTTTCTGATCGTTGAACAGGGCGCCGATCGCCTGGCGTGCCCGCGAAAGCCGGCTCATGATCGTGCCGATCGGCACGTCCAGCACCTCGGCGGCTTCGCTGTAGCTTAACCCCTCCACCGCGACAAGCAGCATGACAATGCGCTGTGCCTCGGGCAATTGCTGAACGGCGCGAATGATTTGCCCGTTCATGACCTGTTCTTCCGGCGTCCTGGCAGCGGGATCGGGAACGGTTTCGAGAAACCCGTCATCCCATTCCATGCCCGCGCGGTTGCGCACGTTGCGGGCGCGCAGTTCGTTGAGCCATGTGGACTGAACAATCGAGAACATCCAGCTCAGTGGCGCCGTTCCGGGTTCGAGTTGATGCGCACGTTCGAGTGCGCGCACGCACGAGCGCTGCACGAGGTCTTCGGCATCATGCTGATCGCCGGAAATGCGCAGCGCGAATGCCCACAATCGTGGCAGCAAGGAAGGCAGGAGTGCGGACAATTCGGCGGCAGTCATCGTCTTGGTAGCGTTCATGTATCGACGATAGGGTTAAGCGGCGAAACCATCGCCTTGACCAGAACACCTGATGGGCGAACGATATTCCCTACGCGCTGGATAAAAGCCGGCCGTCTTCATCTTCGTGACGAACCGCACGCCGCGCGGGCAGGAGACAAAGCGCATTAAAACCAGACACGGTATCTGTCATATTTCCGGCCAACGGATTATTGAAAATATTTGTATCCATGCCGGAAGCCATACACATTGCGACACAAAACGTTGTGCCGATTGGCGCATGCACGGTGGAATGCAGCGTGTGTTACGGGTGTTCTCGTTGGGGAAGCCGTTGCGTTCAACGTTCCCCCCTTTTAGAAGAACACGGAAATCACATGCAAAATCAGCAAGCGGATATCGAAAACAACCTGAAACAGGAGCACGCTTTGGTACGGGCGCTTGGCGGTACGGAGCACTTGTTCTGGCTGCTCGACCGCAATCGCGCGATTCATTTCGCACTGGTCGCGCAAATCGACCGCGTGTTCGAACCCAGTGCGTGGCACGCGGCATTGCTTGCGCTCCAGCAGCGGCATCCGTTGCTCTCCACGCGCATCGTCGCTGGCCCTGAAGGGGCGCCGGCGTTTTATCGCGATCCCGATGCGCGAATTCCGCTGCGCGTAGTGGAGAATGCGCGAGCTTCGTGGCAAGTCGAGGCGGCGCGCGAAATGAACACGCCTTTCGACTGGTCGACTGCGCCGCTGGTGCGTGCAAGCTTGCTGCAGGGCGAAGGAGATTCGACGATCATTCTCTCTGCGCATCACTCTGTGCTCGACGGCATGGGGGGCGCCTATGTGATTGAAGACCTGCTGTGCGCGCTCGGCGGCGGCTCGCTCATGAGCCTGCCCCTCGTGCAGCCGCTGGAAGACCTGTTGAGAGCGCAAATGGCCTCGGCCAGCGTACCTGGCGCGATGGCGCCAGCGCCCGAGACCAAGGTGTTTCGCGCGGCTTCGGGCGCACGCGCCGAGGTCGCCGCGCTGGCGCTCAGCGCGCAACTCACGCAGGCCGTTGCGCAGCGCGCGCGCATCGAGCGCACGACGGTGCACGGCGCGGTCGCGGCAGCGGTCCATGAAGCGGGGCGGCGCTTGTCGCGGGCGTGGCGCGAGCGGCCCGTGCGTACCGTTTCGCCGATCGACGTGCGCCGAACCGTGGGGGGCATGGGCCAGGCCAATGGCGTGTACATCACGCAGAACGTGACGGTCGACGATCGTGCGCAAGGCGCGCCGTTCTGGGATGCGGCCCGCGAGGTCAAGGCGCTGCTCGCACCCGCGCAAACGCACGCCTCGGTCGTGCAGGAAACGAAGGCGCTGGATGCGTTCATGTCGTCGAATCCCTCCGTTGACGACGCAGCGGGCTTTCTTTCGCACATGCTGGCGTTCGACGTGCTGCTTTCGAACCTGGGGCGCGAACCCGTCGCTTCGGTCTACGAAGGTTTCGCGCTGAAGGCGCTGTGGGGGCCGATCGTGAGTTCGGGCTTCGCGGACGATCAGGTCGTGGGCGTGTGCACGCAAGGCGGGGTGTTGCGGCTGACACAGGCCAGCTATACGGCCATGCCTGGATTGCTCGATGAAGTGAGCGCCGTACTGAACGAGGCCGTGGCCGCCTGATGTTGCGTGCGCCGGCATGGCCGGCGCACTCGCTTACGGTGAAACCGGCGGCGTCAGGGCGCTGCGTAGAGCGTCAGCTTGGTCTCGACCGACTGCACGCCCGCCACTTTCGAGGCGACGTCCTGCGCGACCTGGTCTTGCGATTCGTCCAGAATCGTGCCTGCCAGGATGACCTTGCCCGTGCGCGTATTGGCGAACACGGCGATGTCCGTGTCGTTCAGGTCATGGTTCTTGTAAAGGGCTTCGCGAACTTTTTTCGCCAGGGCGTGGTTGGCGGCGCGGTCGGCATGCATTTGGGCGCGGATCTGCTGCTTGGTCAGCGCAGGCGTGTCGCCGGTCGTCGTGGTTTGTGCGAGAGCGGCGGAAGAGAGCAGCACGGCCAGTGCGGCCGTAAGCGCCTTGGAGCGAAGCGTCATGGAATCACCTGTTGACGTTGAGAATGAACGAGGAGTGGTCAATGCGGGTCTTGCCCGGTGGGAAGCATAGACCGCTTGCCGTCCTGGCTCTATCAGACCTTCGGTGGTTCGCCCTATACGAATGGCAACGGTGCGCTATACCTTGGGATACTCCGGCGATCCGCCACGCTTTTTACGCTACGGGACCGACCGCCACGGCGACGGCGGCGGCGAGATCCCGCGCCCTGACCGGCTTGATGAGGAAAGCGCTCGCGCCATTGTCCAGCGCCAGACTCTGGAGTTCGGGCATGGGGTAGGCGGTGATGAAAATCGTGGGTATGCGAATGCCCGCGCCAATCAGGCGCAAATACATGTCGACGCCGGTCATGCCGGGCATCTGGACATCCGAAATGATGCAGCGCGGGTGCCGCCCACCCACGGCGGCCAGCAGATCCATGCCGGATTCGAATGTCACGACGTCGTAGTCGAGTGAGCGTAGCAAGCTGGAAAGGCCGGAGCGGACCGAAGGGTCGTCGTCAACCACCCAGATGACTTGTGGCGTACACAATGAATATCTCCCGTGGCGTGCTGGAGGCGGTATGGCTGTCATCCGTCGCGTGTACGCCGCATAAGCTTACAGGAGACCTCCAGCCGTCGAAATCATACGGAGGTATAGATAGGGTTTGCCGCAATCCGTAGGTAAGATCCAAGAGGGATATGAGGGTTCACCCACCGCACGACCCCTCGCCGAGCACACAACGCTTACACAATCATTGCGCAAACGCGCGCCTCGCGCGCGGCATTCCCTTTGGGTTGACGCCTGAAATCAGCAACCGGTGGAGTCTGGCATGCACCAAATCGAGAGCGAGCGTGGCGAGCGCGGGTCTGTGGAGGCGAGCCGAGCTTGCGCGCCTGACGCCGCATCGAAAGTCTTTGTCGTCGACGACGACGAAAAGCTCAGGGAAGGACTCCAGAGCCTGCTCGAATCGGTGGGATTCCACGTCGAGACCTTCCCGTCCACGGCGCAGTTTTGCGAGCGCGTGCAGACCGCTATTCCGAGCTGCCTGATACTCGATGTGCGATTGAAAGGCGAAAGCGGTCTCGAGTTTCAGGAGTGGGCGGCGGAAAATGAAATCGTCATGCCGATTATTTTCATGAGCGGATATGGCGATATCGAAATGTCGGTGCGCGCCATGAAAGGCGGCGCCGTCAACTTTTTGACCAAGCCGTTTCGCGAGCAGGACATGATCGAGTCCGTGACCGAAGCGTTGCAGCGCGACGCGGCGCGTTTGGCGAAGCTGAGCCAGTCGAGCACGCTCAGGGAGCAGTTTTCGACCTTGACGCCGCGAGAGCGCGATATCGCCGTGCTCGTGGCGGCGGGGTATATGAACAAGGCGGCGGCAAGCAAGCTGGAACTCAGCGAGATGACCGTGAAGATTTACCGCGCGCGAGCAATGAAGAAACTTGCCGCGCGCACGACGGCGGACCTGGTGCGAAAAATCCGGACGCTGCAGATCGAAGGCGATGCCGGGTCGATAGCCGATCCGCCTCGCCGCGATGGTTGAACGATGCGCCGGAGATAACGTGCATGGCTGCAGGGGAACGGTAATGGAGAAAAACGCGGTTCGGATTGCGCCAGGGGTGGAGGGGGCGGTCGTCTACGTGATCGACGACGACGAGTCGATTTGCGCGGCGCTTTCCAGCCTGCTGCGCTCGTCCGGCTTCGCCACGCGCACGTTCACGCGCATCGACGCATTCCTGCTGGCGCCGAAAGAGGACGTGCCGGGCTGTTTGCTGCTCGACGTGCGCCTGCGCGGCGAGAGCGGACTGACCTTTCAGCAGAGTGCGCATCGCTACGAAGTGGACATGCCGATTATATTCATGACGGCGCACGGCGACATTGAAATGTCGGTGCGCGCCATGAAGGCGGGGGCGATCGACTTTCTCACCAAGCCCGTGCGCGAGCAACGCGTGATCGACGCCGTAACGACCGCCATCGCGCGCCATGCCGTATGGCGCGAACGCGCCCGCTCGGAGGCGACGCTGATCGCGCGCTACGATCAGTTGACCGCGCGTGAGCGCGAGGTCGTGTCGTACGTGGTGGAGGGCCTTCTGAACAAGCAGATTGCGGGTGAGTTGAAGCTGAGCGAGATCACGATCAAGATTCACCGCAGCTCCGCCATGCGCAAGCTCGAAGCGCAGTCGGTCGCCGACCTCGTGAGGAAGATGGAGATCATCGGCGCCGCGGGGCACGCGCGCAAATGAGGGTGCGCCGGCACGATATGGATGGGGAGAAGCATGGCAGCTAATGCGGGCCGGCACGCGATCGCCGATATCCCGGGTTGGGATGCTACAGGCGCCGCGGAGATTCACGGGCGCATCACCCGCGCGCAACGGCTCCATCGCGAAGGCGACCTGGTGATCTACCGCGTGAGCACCGACGCGTGCGATCAGCCGCTCATCGTGAAAGCGCCGTTCGAGGCGCGCGCGTCGCGCGAACTCCTCGCGTCGTTCGAGAAAGAATACGGCCTGCGCGACGCGATCGACGCCCAATGGGGCATTCGTCCGCGCGAGCTGTTGCGCTCGGGCGGCCAGTTTCTGCTCACGCTGCACAATTGCGACGGCGTATCGCTCAGCGGCGAGATGGCGCAACGCCGCTCGCCGCGCCGCTTTCTTTCGCTCGCGGTGTCGCTGGCATCGGCGCTCAAGGGCATGCACGCGCATGGGCTCGTCCATCATAATCTGAGCCCCTCCAACCTGTTCGTGGATCGGGAACAGCGCGTGTGGATCACGGGCTTCGGCAGCGCTTGCGGTATCGAGGGCAACCATACGGGCGGCGAAATCGGCGTCGTGCCCGTGAGCCATCTGCCGTATCTCGCGCCCGAGCGCACCAGCGCCGTGAGCCAGCGTAACGATCCGCGCAGCGACCTGTATGCGCTCGGTGTGCTGCTCTATCAGCTGCTCAGCGGGCAAATGCCGTTCGATGCGCGCGAGCGCGAGGAATGGGTCTATTCGCATCTCGTGAGCACGCCGCGGCCGTTGCGCGGTCTCGTGCCCGACATCCGTCCCGAGATCGAATTCGTCATCAACAAGTTGCTGGCGAAAGCCGCCGGCGACCGCTATCAAAGTGCCGCGGGCGTCGAGGCCGACCTGCAGCTCTGTCTCGATGAATTGAGCCACGGCGCGCAGATTTCACCCGCGCTGCTCGGCCGGAGCGATCGTCAATTGCAGGCCGTGTTTCCTGTGCGCGCGTATGGGCGGCAGCGCGAACTCGAACAGCTGCACGGCGCGCTGGAACGTGTGCGCCAGTCCGGCGACGCCATGGCGGTGATCGTCGAGGGCGAGCCCGGTGTCGGCAAGACGTTTTTCATCGAGGAATTCAAGCGCACGATCGGTTCGGCCGGCGTTCATTTCACGCTCGGCAAATTCGATCAGTACAACGACAATGTGCCGTACGCGGCGTTTGTCCAGGTGCTGCGCGGGCTCGTGCGTCCGCTCCTCAGAAAGACAGGCCCGGAAATCGCACTCTGGAAGGGGCGCTTCGAAGAAGCCGTGGGCAAGAGCGGCCAGCTGATCGTCAATCTGGTGCCGGAGATCGGCGCCATGGTCGGGGCGCAGCCCGCAATCGAAACCTTGCCGCCGCAGGAAGCGACCAACCGCTTTCTGCTGGTCGTCAAGCGCTTTCTCATGCTGTTTTCTGACAAGCAGCGACCGCTCGTGCTCTTTCTGGACGACGTGCAATGGCTCGATTCCGGTACGCTGGAAATCATCGATGGCCTTGCAACCGATGCCGAACTGAAGCACCTGCTGCTCGTGCTCGCACACCGCAGCATCGATCTGGGCCGCTCGCGGGTGGCGAGCGAACGGCTCAACGGCATTCTCTTCGGCAGGAAGGTGACCGAAAAGATCGGCCTGTTGCCGCTCACGCTCGCGGACATCGTGACGCTGATCGCCGAGACACTGGTCGAGCCGCCCGAGGCCGTGGCGCCGCTCGCTGCGGTGATGTTCGAAAGGACGGGCGGCAATCCGTTCTTCACGATCGAGTTCCTGCGCGAATTGATGCAGGACCGGCTCATCGTGCCGGACTCATACGGTGTGGGCTGGACGTGGGACATCGACAAGATTCGCGACAAGGGCTACACCGACAACGTGGTCGATTTGCTCACGCTGCGTCTCACGCGCCTGAACGACGAAACGAAGCATGTTCTGGCGGTCTTCGCGTGCGTAGGGGGAACGGCGCGCGTGGGGGCGCTCGCCCGCGTGCTCGGCACCGATAGCCGCCGCGTGCTGGCGACGATGCGCGAGGCGCAGACGGCGGGCCTCGTGTCGAGCAAGGGAGAGGCCTACCGCTTCGCGCACGACCGTGTGCAGGAGGCTTCGTATGCGATGCTCGGCGAAACCGCGCGTGAACTCGCGCACGCGCAGATCGGCACTAACCTGCTGTTTGCCATGCCAACGGCGCCGAATACGGCGGAAGTGTTCGAGGTGGTCGGCCACCTGAACCGCGCGCAGCGTATTCTTTCGCAGCCCGACCGCACGCGGCTTGCCGAACTCGATGTGCTGGCGGGCAACGCGGCGAAAGCGGCGGCCGCGTGGAGCTCCGCCCGCGAGTATTTCGCCCAGGCGGAAAAGCTCATCGTGCAGTACGGCGTGAGCGAGGCGCGTATCGACGTATTCCGGCTGCTGCTCGACATGGCGGAATGCGAGTACCTCACGGGCGATTTCAGCCAGGCGCTGGAAACGGCGCGTAAAGCGTGCGGCTGCGCGGGTGGACTGCTCAAACGCGCTCACGCGTTGCGCATGGAAATCCGCATTCACCAGGCGTCGGGCGACTATCGGCTGGCGGTGGACACGACGCTCAGGGCGCTTTCGCTGCTGAACGTCGAGGTGCAGGGCGAAGGCATCGACGATGCGCTGGTCGCGCACAAGCTCGCGGCGTTGCGTGAGGTGTGCCCGCCGCACCAGGTCGCCGCGCTCCTTTCGCGCGGCTGCCTCGACGACCCCATGCACGAGGCCGTGATCGGCCTCATCATCGACGCGATTCCGAGTGCGTATATCGGCGTGCAGAAGTTGTTCCCGATTCTCGTTCTCAAGGCCGCCGAACTGTGTCTCGCGCACGGCAACACGCGGCTGGCGGGCTATGTCTACGCCATCTACGCGCTGCTGCTGGTCGGGACCACGCGCGACTTCGATCTCGCCCTGCGCTTTTCGGAGCTTGCGCTCGCGGTGAACGAGCGTTATGGCGAGCCGCGTTTGACCGGCACGCTACTGCACCTGCACGGCGACCACATCCTGATCTGGCGGCGGCCATTTCGCGCGGCGATTCCGGTGCTGGGCCGCGCGATGAGCCAGTGCGTGGAAGCGGGCGACTTCATCTACGCGGGCTATATCGCGTTCGAGAGCATCTGGCAGGCCTATGAACGCGGCGAGCACCTCAATGAGGTGACTAACCTGTGCCGCGAGAATCTGCGCTTTGCGAACGAGCTGCGCAACAAGACGATTAGCGTCACGATCGAACTCGAATTGATGTTCCTGCTGCGCTTGCAGGGCGTCGATGCAGCGGACCAGGGCATCGCATCCACGCACGAAGCACTCGTTTCGTTCGTGCGCGAGAGCCAGTTCGGCTGCGGTATCGCCTATGCGGCGATCATGGAAATGAAGCTGGACTTCCTGCACGGCCGCTTCGCCGCCACGATTGCGCGTGCGCGAGAGACCGAACCGTTGCTTGGCGCGGTCATGGCCATGCCGATCGAGGTGACGTATTACTGCTTGCGCGCGCTTGCGCTCGTGCGCGTGATCGACGAAGTGCGGCAGGAAGCTGGCCAGGAAGCCGCGCGCGAATTGATGGAGCGCGAACTCATCGGCGCCATCGAGCGGCTCAAAGCGTGGGCGCATAGCGCGCCCGAGAACTTCGGCAGCCGCTGTGCGCTCGTCATGGCCGAATATGCGCGTCTCGTGGGCGATTACGTGCAGGCGCAGCAGGAATACGAGCGCGCGATCGAACTGGCGCGCGAGAACGGGCAGCCGCATTACGAGGCGATGGCGCGCGAATGTTCGGCTCACTTTTACCAGCAACGCGGTTTGACTTCGGTGGCCCAGTCGTGCCTGCGCTCGGCTCGCGACGCTTATGCGCGCTGGGGCGCCGACGCCAAGGTGCGCAGCCTCGAGCAGGCCTTTCACCATCTGCGTGACAATGCACCCGCCGCGCGCGGCCCGGGCGCTCACGCGGCGCCACAGGGCACGGTCGACGTCGCCGCGATGGTCCAGTTGTCCCAGGCCGTTTCAAGCGAGATCGACCTCGACAAGCTGGTGCAAGCGTTCATGCATATCGCCGTGCGCCACAGCGGCGCGCAACGCGCGCTGCTCATTCTGTGGTCGGGCGAGAGCTTTCGTATCGTGGCCCAGGCCGGTTCCAGGGAGAACGGCATTACGGTGGAAGCCAGCGACATGGGCCTGTGCGAGTCCGAGGTGCCGCTCACCGTGATTCGACATGTGATGCGGGTGCACGAGAATGTCGTTATCGACGACGGCGCGGAGCCTAACGACTTCCGCGACGATCGCTACCTCAGCACGGGCCGCTGCCGTTCGCTGCTCTGCCTGCCGTTGTTGCGCCATGCGGGGCTCGTTGGCGTGCTGTATATGGAGAACGGCGTCACCCCGTATGTGTTCGATGTCGCGCGCATCAACCTGATGAACATGCTCGCCGCCCAGGCCGCCATTTCCATCGAGAACGCGCGGCTCTATTCCGCGCTCAAGCGCGAGAACGTCGAGCGCCGCCAGACCGAAGCACGGCTCAGGCGCAGCGAGGCGTTCCTCGAAGAGGGCCAGCGCATCAGCAAGACCGGCACGTGGATCTGGAATACGACCTCGGGGCGATTGCTGTGGTCGCGCGAGAATTACGAGCTGTGGGGCGTGGACATCACCTGCGAGCGGCCAACCATCGAAATGTGCCTCGAGTGTGTGCTGGAGGAAGACCGGCTGCGTTTCAAGGAGGTCTTCGTCAACGCGATTTGCGAAGACGGCATGCACAGCCACGAGTTCTCGACGCGGCGGCGCGACGGCAGCGTGCGCCGCTTGCAGGTGATTTTCCGCCCGTGGTCGAGCGACGAGAGCGGCGCGCGCGAGTATATCGGCGCGACGATCGATGTCACGGACCGGCGCGCGTTCGAAGACGCCTTGCGGCGCGGCGAGATGTATCTCTCCGAAGCCCAGCGCCTGAGCAATATCGGCAGTATTGGCTGGAACGTCGAATCGCGCGACATGACGTGCTCCGCGCAAACGTACCGGATCCTCGAAATGGAAGCGCCCGGGCAGCCGCATCTGGACCTCATGCTGGAGCGCATTCATCCCGACGACGTCGATCAGGTGAGGCGCGCGCTGCGCGAGGCGGAGGCGGGTGCGTCGATTATCGAGGCCGAGTATCGCGTGCGCGTGGAAGCGGGCACGGTGAAGTATCTGCGCATGGTGGCAAGCCCGATTGCGTCAGCCAGCCGGGCCGTCGAGTACGTCGGCGCGCTTGCGGACATGACCGAAATTCACCAGGCGCAAAATGCGCTGCTGCGTGCGCAGGCGGAACTCACGCACGTGACGCGCGTGTCGACGCTGGGCGAATTGACAGCGTCGCTCGCGCACGACCTCAAGCAGCCGCTCATGGCGATCATCACGCACGGCGAGGCGGGGATGCGCTGGCTCGACCGCGCCGTGCCTTCGGTGGCCGAAGCGCGCAACAATCTCGCGCGCATCGTGAGCGACGCGGACCGCGCGAGCCAAGTGATCAACCGCCTGCGCGCGCTCGCGCGCAAGGAGCGCCCGAATCGAGCCGCGATCGATTTGACGCAAACCGTCAGTGAAGTGGTTGCGCTCGTCCGGCAGGAAATGGAAAAAAACACGATTCGCCTGCGTGTCGTGTCGGAAGACAGGTTGCCCAAGGTGGCCGCCGACAAGATCCAGATTCAGCAGGTGGTCATGAACCTGATCTTCAATGGCATGCATTCGATCCTGAAGTGCCCGGGCAGCACGCGGGTCCTGAAAATCTCGGCTGAACTCGCAGGCGAGGACGCCGTGCGCGTGTGCGTGTGCGATTCGGGCACGGGGATCGCCGCCGAGATCGTGGACCGGCTATTCGAGCCGTTCTTCACGACGAAATCGGATGGCATGGGGCTGGGCCTGTCCATTTGCCGCTCGATCATCGAGGAACATCGCGGGTCGATCTGGGCGTTCAACAATCAGGACGGGGGCGCGACGTTCTGCTTCGAGCTTCGCGCAGCGGGAAGCGGCGCCGAAGGCGCTGTCGCGGCTCGTGCGAACGGGATGGCCGCATGAGCCATTCCGTGCCCATTCTCGACCAGCTGGCCGACTACGATGTCACGCAACTGGTCGCGGGGCCTCCGGCGCTCTATCGCGGTGTGAACAAGGAAGGCGCACGCGCGCTGTTTGTGGTGATGGAGGACGGCCCGAAGGAGCATGAGCGGCGCGCGCAGCTGGAACACGCCTATGCTTTGCGCGCGCGTCTTGCGGCGCCGTGGGCGGCAAGGCCTCACGCGCTATTGCGGGAAAACGGCTGCTTCGCGCTGGCGTTGCGCGACCCCGGCGGCACGCTTCTGCGTGCGCGCTGGCGTTCGCCGCCAAAGCTCGAACGCTTTCTGCGCGCCGCGATTGCGATAGCCGCCGCCGTGGAATCGCTGCATGAAGCCGGGTTGATCCACTGCGACCTGAATCCCGAGCATATTCTGCTCGACAATGCCGACGAGTCGGCGTGCCTGCTTGGCTTTGGCCGCGCGATGATGGCCGATCGTTCGGATCGTGAAGCGAATCTGCATCGCGCCTGCAGCGGGTCGATCGAATACATGGCGCCGGAGCTTTGCGGGCGCATGGAGCGGATGCTCGACGCTCGCGCCGACCTCTATTCGCTGGGCTGCCTGTTCTACGAAATGCTCACCGGCGTGCTGCCGTTCACGGGTGTCGACAGAATGGCGCTCGCGCATGCGCAGCTCGCCAAGCAGCCCATGCGTCCTTCCGCCTATGCGCTTGGCTTGCCGCGCCAGGTCGAAGCGATCGTCATGAAACTGCTCGCCAAGAATCCCAACGACCGCTACCAGTCGGCGGCGGGGCTGCAGGCCGATTTGACGCGGTGCCTGAATGCCGGAACCGAGCGCCACGCTGCCGCCGCGTTTCCGCTGGACCTCCACGCGAGTGTCGCGATCAGCCGCCACGCCGGGGCGCTCTATGGCCGCCGCGGCCAGCTGGACGCGCTCGACGCAACCTTGCGCCGCGTGAGCACGAGCGGCGCGGTCGAACTGGTGTTCGTCGCCGGCTATTCGGGCAGCGGAAAGTCCGCGCTGGTCGATCAATGGGCGAGCGCAATCGGCACCACGTCGATCTCGTATGCGCGGGGCGTGTGCGAACAGCTCGATTCGACCCAACCCTATGGCGCGCTGGCCCGCGCGCTCGAGCGGCTCATTCGCCCGATCCTCGGTCAGGAAGACGCGAGCTTTACCGCGACGCGCACACGCCTGTGCGCGCGCATGGGCGAGCGCGCGGAAATTCTCTACGGCCTCCTGCCCGACCTGAAACTGATATTGGGCGATCTGTCGAGCGACGACGAAGCGCAATTCAACGTCGACAGAGCGCTCTATTTGCGCACGATCGCCGATCTGCTCAAAGGGGTGTTGCAGCCCGCGCGCCCGCTCGTGCTGTTCTTCGACGACATGCAATGGGTCGACGAAGGCACGCTAACGGTGCTCGACTATCTGACCCGCGACGGCGAACTCTCGCATGTCATGCTCATTGCGGCGTTTCGCAGCAACGAAGTGACACCGGGGCACGCGCTCGCCCGGCTGATTGCCGAGGCGAAAGACCGCCACCAGATGATTGCCGTCGAGCCGCTCGAACGCGGCGACATGGCGCGCCTCGTTGGCGATACGCTGGGCTGCAAGCTCGACGCGTCGTTGCCGGTCGTCGACATCATTAGGGAGAAGACGGGCGGCAATCCGTTTTTCACGATTCAACTGGCCGCGGAACTCGCGAGCGAAGGGCTGATTGAGTTCGAGGAAAAGGGCGCGTTGCGCCTGCGGGACGTCGATCGCATTCGCGCCAAGCTGTATTCGGACAACGTGGCGGACCTCATGCTGCTGCGCTTCGCACGCCTCGGCGAGGCCGCGCGCTACGCATTGCAGGTCTTTGCCAGTCTCGGAGGCGCTGCGAAGAGCGCGGATCTCGCGGCGGCAGCAAGCCTCACGAAGCATGGGCTGGAGGCCAGCCTGCGCGAGGCGATCAATGCTTCGCTGATCGACCGCGACGCGGACATGCTGCGCTTTACGCACGACCGCATTCGCGAAGCCGCCTACGCGTCGATGGGCGAAAGCGAACAGGCGGCGCTGCACCTCGACATCGGACGCAGGCTCGCCATGCGCTTGCGCGAGGACGAGCCGAGCGACGAGATTTTCGTCGTTGCGAATCAGATCAATCGCGGGGCTTCGCGGATCGTTTCGCTGGAGGAGCGCAAGCGCTTTGCCTACCTCAATCTGCTCGCGGGGGAACGCGCGAAGGCGGCGACCGCATATACGTCGGCGCTGGTCTATTTCGAAACGGCGGCGGCGCTGATCGACGAAAGCACGGACGAAGACACGGCGCAGTGGACAGAGTTTCATCGCGCCGACGTGGAATGCCTGATCGGCACGCTCGCGCCCGCCGAGGCACGGCTCGTGGCGCTCGGGCGCAAGCCGGTGAGCATGGCGTTGCGCGCGGAGTTGACGCGCTTGACGGCGAGCCTGCAAACCGCCCAGAACCGGCAGATCCAGGCAATCACCACGGGGCTCGATTTTCTGGTGCGGCTCGGCGTCAATATCGAAGAGCGTCCTTCGGACAGCGAGGTCGATCGCCTTTACGGGCAATTGCGTCGCGAACTGGGCGAACGATCGGTTGCGCAGCTTGCCGAAAACGCTTGGGTCGAAGACCCGGTGTGGCGCTGCGCGCTCGATGTGCTTGCCGATCTCATTCCGCCTGCGCTGTTTTTCAACGCCAATCTGCTCGACGTGATTTTGCTGAACCTGACCTTGCTGAGTTTGCGGCACGGTCTTTCCGATTCCGCGGCATATGGCTTCGTTTGTCTGAATCTCGTGTTCGCTGAGCGCTACGGCGACTACAGGACAGGCTACGAGTTCGCGCAACTGGCCGTCGACGTGGTCGATCGCTGCAAGCGCTCGCGCTACAAGGCGCGCATCTACATGCGCTTTGGCAGTCTCGTGATTCCCTGGAGCCGGCCCGCCCAGGACGCCATGCCCTATATCGAGCAAGCGAAGCAGGTGGCGAAAGCGGACGGCGACCTGGTGTTCGACGTATCGGGCGCGCGCAATGTAGCCAGCGTGCTGCTGCTCGCGGGCCGGCCGTTGGACGAAGTCATGGCGGAGGCGAAGAACGGCCTGAACGTCGCGAGGCTGTCGCGCTTCTTTCTGTATTCGGGTGTTTTCCGCGCGCAGATCCAGCTAGTCGAGCAACTCGGCGATGCGGGGCGGCGCGACGCGGCCGATCAGACCGGCGACGAGGAATACCGGCGCGACATCGACGCGGTGCGTGCTAACAACACGAGCGTCGGCTTTGCCTACTGGACGTGCACGCTGCAGGCGAGCTTTATTTCCGGCGATTTCGAAGCGGCGCTCGAGGCGGAGGTGGCGGCGAGGCGATCGATCGGCGCGTCGAGAATGTTCCTCGAATTGATCGAATATCGCTTCTTTGGCGCACTCACGCGAGCGAAGCTGTGCGAAACGGCAGCGACGGCGCACGAACAGGCGGCTCACCGCGAAGCGCTCGACGCGCATTGCGCGGCGCTGGCCGCATGGGCGCATGTCGGCCCCGCGAATCTCATGGGGCGGGCCGCGCTCGTCGACGCCGAAGTCGCGCGGCTCGACGGCCGCGCCCGCGAAGCGGAGCACCTTTACAACAAGGCCATTCGGCACGCTCACGAGCGGCGCATTCTTCATGTCGAGGCGCTGGCGTGCGAACTCGCGGCGGGCTTTCATCGTCAGCAAGGGCGCGGCGCGATTGCCGACGCCTACTTGCGCGATGCCTCGCATGCGTATGCATGGTGGGGCGCGAATGCCAAGGTGCGCGCCATGACCGAGCGAGGGATCAAAACGGAGCCGTCGGCCGGCGCGCCGATGCCGGCTTTCGACTACCCCTCGCAGCAACTCGATATTGCCGCGATCATCAAGGCTTCGAGTGCGCTGTCCAGCGAGATCGTGCTGAGCCGTCTGATCGAAACGCTCGCGCTCGTGACGCTCGAGCACGCGGGCGCCCAGCGTTGCGTGCTCGCGCTGAACCACAAGGGCGTCTTGCAGATTCACGCCGAAGCCGTGACGCGCGCCGAACTCGCCGAAGTCAATGTCGTGCGGCGCGAGATTTCGAGCGAGGACCTGCCGCTTACGCTGGTGCGCACGGCGATCCGCACGGGGCAGCCGCTCGCGCTGGGCAGCGCCGCGACCGAGGGCGGGTATACGCGCGACGACTATGTGCGAAGGACCCAGGCGAAGTCGGTGCTCTGCCTGCCGCTGCTCAAGCAAGGCGGCCTGGTGGGCGTGATCTTTCTGGAGAACCGGCTTAGCGAAAGCGCATTCACCGAAGACAAGATCGCGGTACTTTCGGTGCTCGGCGCACAGGCGGCCATCGCGCTCGAAAACGCGCGCCTCTACCAGGATCTCGTCGAGCAGAACCAGCGCATTGCGCACACGGAGGAAGCGCTGCGCAACGCCATGGCGGAGCTTGCGCGCGTGTCGCGCCTCACGACCATGGGCCAGCTGGTGGCATCCATTGCGCACGAAATCAGTCAGCCCATGAGCGCGATTCATTCGTCGGCCTCGGCGGCCGGGCACTGGCTCGAGCGCGAGCCGCCCGCGCTCGAGGAGGCGCGCAAGATGCTCACGCTGGTGGCGGGCGAGAGCCTGCGTGCGTCGAGCATCATCCACGGCATACGCGAGTTGGCGAAGAACGCGCCGCCCACGCTAACCGTGTTCGACCTGAGGAGCGCGGTTGCCGAAGCGCTGCTGCTGGCGGGCGCGGAAGTCGAGCATCACCACGTCGAAGTCGTGAACGTCATCGTGCCGGGGTTTTTCGTCAAGGGCGACCGCGTGCAGATTCAGCAGGTCGCGCTCAATCTCATTGTCAACGCCGTGGAGGCGATGGCCAGCGTCGACTCGCGCGCCCGGGTGCTCGAACTCTCCAGCCGCCATGTGGACGGCGGGCGGGCCGAAATCACGGTGGCCGACTCGGGACACGGCTTGCAAGCCTGCGTCGAGGGTTCGCTGTTCGAGCCGTTCGTGACGACCAAGGCGACGGGCATGGGTCTGGGCTTGTCGATCTGCCGTTCGATTGTCGAGCGGCATGGCGGCACGCTGCAATTCGAGCCCAACACGCCGTATGGCGCGCGCTTTGTTTTTTCGCTGGCCGCGGCGTTTGCAGCGCCGGGGGAAACGTCGCGCTCGAGCATTAGTCGGCCCGATTCACCGCCTGCCTGACGTGCATGGCCAGTGCCTGGGCGCTGACCGGTTTGGTGAGGAACGCGCGTACGCCGATCGACAGGGCCCGCGCCTCGGCTTCCGCGGTGGGATACGCCGTGACCAGCACGAACGGCGCGTCGACGCCCATGTCGATCATCCCCTCGAACATTTGAAGGCCGGACATGCCGGGCATCTGGAGATCGGAGACGACGCACGCGGTGCGATGGTGCGCAAGCCATCGCAGGAGGTCATTCCCCGATTCGAAGGTTTCGACTTCATAGCCGAGCGAACGAAGCAAGCTGGCAAGTGCAAGCCGAACTGACTGATCGTCGTCGACCACACAGACGTGATGAGCGGCGGACACGCATGATCTCCTGGACAGCAACGGCGCGATGGCACAGAACCACAGCGCGGGTCGACAGCGCTGATAGTAATGACGGAATGCGCCCGGCGGAATCATACGCTTGTATAGCGGGTGTGATGATTTACAACACCAGCAGCGATGCGTGCGCCCATTGGGGAGAGCGGACGTGCGAGAGGGTTGCGCGGCGATTCATTTCGAATCGTTTCGGAATGGAAAGTTATTTTGCCGTGGCGCCGGAAGGCATGGGGCGTGCTTCCGGTTCTCACTACCGCGAGGCGAGGGCAAGCGCGCTGACTTGCTGGCTTGACTTTGCTTGATCGCAGGCGGATGGCCTGCTTGCGTGCTGGAGCGGGAGACGAGTCTCGAACTCGCGACCTCAACCTTGGCAAGGTTGCGCTCTACCAACTGAGCTACTCCCGCATGTCTGGCTCCCCGACCTGGGCTCGAACCAGGGACCTACGGATTAACAGTCCGGCGCTCTACCGACTGAGCTATCGGGGAATCAAGGAGGCCGGATTGTACAGGAGATTTTCTGAAGTTGCAGCTTTTTCCTGACGAATTTCAAAAGCCGCATATTAGCGGGCGATGAAGTTGAGAATTTAACGGTTTACGATGTATTACCTACGAAAAACGTCCGTTCGGCCATCTCATGGCCCCATAACTCAGCGGAAGTCTGGATCTACCCATGGGGCCACGGTTTCTCTATCGTAGGCGGCATCTCAACCCGAACCGTAGAGGAAGCCAAACGATGTCCCTCGCCGATGCCGTCAACGAACCCGCCGCCGACACCAGCGCGGCACCTTCGCCACGCACGCGCGTGCACCGGGTCGCGCGACGCGCGCACTACGACGCGGCAACGTTGCACGCGATTCTTGACGAAGCCTACGTGTGCCACGTCGCCTTCGCCGACGAGCACGGCGTGCATTGCATTCCCACCGCATGCTGGCGCGAGCGAGATCATCTCTACATTCACGGTTCGAACGGCAGCCGCATGCTGCGCCTCGCCGCCGAAGGCGCGCAGGTTTGCGTGACCGTTACGCATCTGGATGGCCTCGTGCTCGCGCGCTCTGCGTTCAATCATTCGATGAACTATCGTTCCGCGGTGATTTACGGCGTATTCGAGGTGGTGAGCGAGGCGCACAGGGGCGCCGTGCTCGATGCGTTCATGGAGCACATTGCGCCGGGGCGCAGGCACGAAGTGCGCGCGGGCAACAGCAAGGAGCTGGCGGCGACCACGGTCATGCGCATTTCGCTCGAGGAGTCCGTCACGAAGATCCGCACGGGCGGCCCGAAGGACGACGAAGAGGACATGAACCGGCCCGTCTGGGCAGGCGTGCTGCCGCTCACGCTCGCACCATTGCCGCCCGTGGCCGACGTTGCTGCGCAGGAGCGTGAGGCGCCCGCGTATGTGAAGGCCTGGGCTAACCCGCGTAACGACTAAAGATCGAACACGGCATTCACCGCGCCGCTGTGAGGGCGCGGACCTTCGCCCGCAGTGGGTCGATGGCGAACGCGCGCGCCCGGCGAAATACCCGCCCGAGCTGCTGCGCGGCAAGCGCAAACTCAACGAGCCTGCCGCGCCACGTCAGGACGATGAAATGCGACTCGTACCAGCCTTTGCGATTTGACCAGCGCTCCTTGTAGCTCGAGAAGTATGGCCGGAAGTCGAAGTCGCGGCCATTCGCGAGCGCCCACCGCGCCATGCTGTCGACAAGCAGGTTGCCCACGGAGCGGGCGGCGTAGGCTTCGTCATAGGTCGTAATGAAATACTCCAGTCTGCGCGGCCCGACCAGGTTGACGGATGCCGCAATGGCAACGCCGTCCAGCTTGACGAACGAAACCAGAGGCGTTGTAACGAGATTTGTTCGCCCGGCAAGTTCGATGAAGAAATCGCGTACGTCGTCATGCATCAGATAAGGGGCGTCGAGACCGCGAGCGAGCACCCAGTTGCGCTTTTTTTCAAACAGCCAGGTCAGTACCGCGCGGGCATCGCTGGCGTCCTGACACCAGCCGTATTCGACTGCGCCATCTTCTGAAAGGCGCCTCGCGAGACGCCACAACGGGCGCCGCAGCGAGTCGGGTCTCGTAGCGAGGAACGCGTCGAAGGTGGGGAAGCGGGACAACTCCATGCAATAGCCGGACAGCAGACGCCAGCGCTCCGGCAGGGCGCGCAGGACCCACGACTGGGACGCGCACGAGAGCGCGGCGTGAAGGGGGCCCCCGGACTCGACGAAGCGGATTTCCAGCAAGTCGGCGTCGACGCTGCGCAATGCCTCGACGGCGGCGTCATAGACGGACGTCTCGCCGCTATCGGCCACGAGCGGGCCACCGTATTCCTCGTTGCTTCCGCAGCCCAGTGCGCGTGCGACCCGGCATGCGCCTTCGCGCGCAACGCGCAGCGGCCAGAGCGCGACGAGCGCCGCGCCGCGGTAGACCAGCGCGACATGGACCACTGCGCCGCGAGCGAACGCCCGCGTTGCTGAAAGTTCGCAGTAGGTGAACTGGAGCGACGCTGGGCACGCAGCGCAGATGGCTTCCCAGGAAGGTCGCAGATTCATGAAGTCCGCGAGAGAGCGGCAAACGCGGATTTCGTGACGAAAACTCCCCGTGTTCGCGCGGGAGGCGATGTCGGGAAGGAAAGCGGTCTCGGTGGGTGAGTTTCGCATTGTGTTGTTCCGGTAGTCCGATTTTTCGGAGTATCAATTTCACATTCTCGTTATCGATATGGACTCCGAAAAAGATGAGTCTGAACATCGGAGGCATATCCCCATGATCCGTCGAAACAAGACACGCAGCGTGCGAAAGTATTCCGATTGCTTGAAATTGGCGGCGGACGACTAATGCGTGAAAGAAGCGTGGTAAGAGGAATGCGTGCTTGCGGTAAAACGCACCGCACCAATCCGGAAATACGCTTGATGTTCAGTATGTGTTGCCGTTTGATTATTCAGTTGAATCATCAACTATGTGAAAACCCGCCTCGCGGCGAAACGCGCTCACGCGATGGCGGACCAGAGCATGCTGGCAATGGCGACGACGTAGATCACCGCGGTGACGATTGCCGCTACACGTAGCGGCCGGCCAGCGGTCGAATGGCTGGTGATGAGGATGACGAGGCTTATTCCAATGCCAATGAGGGCGAGCACGAAGAGTCGCGGCAGAAGACTCCAGCCATCCAGCCCAACCTTGAAGATCGACCAGATCAGCGCGGCGGCGAACATGGCGAAGTACCACCATAGTCCGGCGGAGCGGTTCCATAGCATGAGGATGCCAGCGCCGATCAACGCAACGCCCGCAACGAAGTAGTAAGGCGCGTGGCCCATCCAGGGTATCCACCCGCCGAGCACGGCGAAAGCGGCGCCGACGAGGATAATCCATTCTGCGGTCTCGGCAGGAGACGTCAAGCGGCGGTAAGACATAAAAGTCCCCTAGTGCAGACAAACTGGACCTTGTGCTCAACATGGCTGTGGCCTGAAGCCGAGTCATCGACTCGACTCATCGACTCAACAATGAGGAACATCAGGCAAAGTCCCACGTCGATGCTAAGCAGCCGGTGTGCCCGGGTCAAGGGAGATAACCCCTTGAATTTGTAAGCACTTCGCAACGTATTCGCATTCAGGTTTCACGCGCGAAAGAAGTGCGCATCGATGGTATTGGCGATCGTCGACCTTACCGGAATGACGCGATTTGCCCAGCAAGAATTGCGACGCCAGTCGCGTTTGCGAAGCGGTGTACGTCAACATTACTTCCGCTTCCTGTGGAGTGCGTCGGGTGGCTACGTCGCTATATCGCGGTGCTTATAACGCGGAGAAACCCTCGAATACAGCAACGCATCCGCTCCGGCCGGATTGTGCTATCGGTCCATATCGCCAGCAGCGCTTTCGATCTGAGAAATGCTTGGTTCCTTCGTGCGCGCCATGCCGATAGGCTGCGTACTTCGCCAGCGCGCATATTCAGCGGCAGCGCAAGGGCAACAAAAGAGCAAGGAAACTCGATAATGAAAAAGAGCATCTGGGGCGCCGTGCCAGGCGCACTGTTGACGGCACTTCTGGTGGTGGCATCGACCGCCGCGCATGCGGATCGTCTGGACGATATCAAGCGGGCGGGTGTATTGCGCGTCGCTGCATTCGACAGCAACCCGCCGTTCGGCTTCGTCGATCAGAAAGACAATCAGATCATCGGGCTCGATGTGGACTACGCGCGCGCCGTGGCCAAAAGCCTTGGCGTGAAGCTCGAAATCCAGCCCACCAACCCCGCCAATCGCATTGCGTTCCTGAAGTCGGGCAAGGTCGATCTGGTGTTCGCCAACTTCACGATTACCGACGATCGCAAGAAGGAAGTGGATTTCAGCACGCCGTATTTCGCTTCCGGCACCCAGTTCATTGCGAAGAAGGGGGTGCTGAAGTCTGAGCAACAGATCAATGACCTGCGTATTGGCGCAGACAAAGGCACGACCAACGAGCAGCAGGTGCGCGCGAAATTCCCGAACGCAACGATCGTTGCCTACGACGACACGCCGTTCGCTTTCGCCGCGCTGCGCACGGGCAATGTGCAGGCCATTACGCAGGACGGTCCGAAGCTCGTCGCGCTGCTTGCACGCGCGCCGGACAAGGCGAACTACGAGATATCCCCGTTCACGATCTCGAACGATTACGAAGGCGTTGGCGTGCCCAAGGGCGAGACGCGTTTGCTCGATGCAGTGAACAGCACGCTCACGCATCTGGAAACCGACGGCGAAGCCGCGCAGATTTATGACAAGTGGTTCGGGCCGAAGAGCGCTGCGCCGCTGCCCCGTCTCTTCAAGATCGGCGACCCGCAAAAGAACAGTTGAGCGCCGCGATCGATTCATGCATAACTGGCTTGAACCGAAATATCTCGCGTGGCTCGAACAGGGTTTCTTCGTTACGTTGATGCTCTCCGCCTGCGCGGCGTCGTGCGCGACGCCGCTGGGCTTTCTGCTGGCGGTGGCGCGCACCGCCCGTAGCCGTGCAGTCGCACGCGGGGCGGCGCTCTACGTGTTCGTTTTCCGCAACTCGCCGCTGCTCGTTCAACTGCTGTTCTGGTATTTTGGCGCGGCGGCCGTGCTGCCGTCTGGATGGATGAACTGGCTCAATACGCCGCACCTGGCAACGTTCGGGCCGCTTACGCTGCGCTGGCCGAGTTTCGAATTGTTCGCGGGCTGGGTCGGGCTGACCTGCTATACCACGGCATTTATCGGCGAAGAGTTTCTGGCCGGCATGCGCGGCGTGAATCCTGCACAGTGGCACGCGGCCGCGGCGCTCGGCATGAGCCGTTACGCGTGCCTGCGCCATGTGATCCTCCCTCAGGCGTTGCGCATTGCGACGCCGCCGCTGGCTGGCCAATACATGAACGTGATAAAGAACTCTTCGCTGACGATGGCGATCGGCGTGGGGGAGCTCTCGTACATGTCGCGACAGGTCGACACGGAAAGCTTCAGGACGTTTCAGGCATTCGGCACGGCCACCGTTTTCTATGTGCTGGCCATCGCAGTGATCGAGGTCGCGCTGGTGCTCTGGCAACGCAGCGGCTTGCGTGGTTTGCAGCGAGGCCGCGCGTGAACGAATTCGAGTGGTTGCCTGCACTGCGTTATCTGCTGCTCGGCGCGTTTCCGGCGGGACCGCTGGGCGGCGTTGCACTGACCCTCGCGCTCTCGGTGGTGTCGGCGCTGCTCGCGGCGTTGATCGGCCTCGCGCTTGGCGTTGCGCTCGCCATGACGCGCGGCGTCGTGCGTCTCGCACTGACTGCCGGTGTCGCGTTCTTTCGCGCGATACCCGTGCTCATGCTGATTTTCTGGACCTTCTTCCTGATGCCGATTCTGCTGCACGTCGACGTTCCGGGGCTTGCGACCGTCGTGTGCGCGCTGGCGCTGATCGGCGGCGCGTATCTCTCGCATTCGGTCTATGCGGGCATCGCGTCGGTCGGCGAAGGGCAGCGGCAGGCCGCGCTTTCGCTGGGCTTGACGCGCTGGCAGGCATTACGCGAAGTCATCCTGCCGCAAGCGGTGCGGGTGATGATGCCGTCGTTCGTCAATCAGTGGGTGGCGTTGATCAAGGACACGTCGCTCGCCTATATCGTCGGCGTGCCGGAATTCACGTTCCTCGCCAATCAGCTCAACAATCGTCTGCTGGTGTATCCGGCGCAAATCTTCCTGTTCGTCGGGCTCGTTTATCTGCTGCTGTGCGGCGCGCTGCAATGGAGCGCGAATGCGCTGCTCGCGCGCCGCAAGCTGCCGTAGCTTCAAGTGCGCAAAAGCACGCGACCTTGGTTTGCCGGACTGCTGCGCCAGTGCGCACTACACCCAGGTTGCGCGCATGAAATTGACGTGATAATTTTTCATGAAATTCAGTATGATAAATTTCACGTACGCGCCCCATGTTCGCCGAATCGACCCGTCATATCGACAGTTATTACGCACGTCACTACGCCGAGAGCGGCGCGCTGCCCGAGCGTCCCGCGCTGGCGGGCGAGCACAGCGCGGACGTTCTGATCGTCGGCGCGGGCTTCAGCGGTTTGCACACGGCGTTGCGGCTGGCGTTGGCCGGGCGCCGCGTGGCGCTCGTCGAGGCGAGCCGCGTGGCGTGGGCCGCTTCGGGGCGCAACGGTGGTCAGGCGCTGCTCGGCTGGTCGTGCGACATGCCGCCGTTCGAGCAGGCGCTGGGTTTGGCGGGCGCGCGCGAATTGTGGGACAGCATGCGCTGGGCGGCGGCCGAAGTGCGCGAGTTGCCTGCGCGGCACGGCTTCGACATCGGCTACCGTCCTGGCAGCCTGTGGGCGGCGGTCCGGCGCTCGCGGGTCGCCATGCTGGAAGCCGCGCGCGACGAGGCCGCGCAAAAATGGGGCTACGAGCGCCTGCGGTTCATTCCCGAGACGGAAATGCCGGAGTGGATCGGCAGCCGCCGTTATCGCGCAGCGCTCTACGATCCGGAGGCGGGGCATCTCGATCCGCTCAAGCTCGCGCTCGGCCTGGCCGGCGCTATCGAGCGCGCGGGCGGCGCCATCTTCGAGCAAAGCCGTGTGCTCGGTTATCGCGAAACGTCGAGTGGCTACGTGGCGAACACGCGAGAAGGCTCGGTGCGCGCCGGCACGCTGGTGCTCGCCTGCAACGCCTACATCGACCGGCTCGATCGCGATCTCGCAGGCCGCGTGCTGCCCGTGGGCACCTGGCAGGTCGCGACGCGCAGGCTCGCCCCTGAGCTTGCGCGCTCGCTGCTGCCGCGCAACAGTTGCGTGATCGACAATCAGTTCGTGCCGGACTACTTTCGCCTGAGCCCGGACGATCGCCTGCTTTTTGGCGGTGCGTGCACCTATCTGGGCGGTATCCCGAGGGACATCGGAGCGGCGATCCGCCCGAGTCTCGAACGTGCTTTCCCGCAGTTGCGCGGCGTCGAATTCGACTACGCGTGGGGCGGTCATATCGACATCAGCATTCGCCGCACGCCCGACGTCGGTCACGAACGCAATCGCTACTGGCTGCAGGGTTTTTCCGGGCACGGCATCCTGCCGACGCTGGCGGCGGCGCGCGCCGTCACCGACGCCGTCCTCGGCGAGCCGCACTTGCTTTCGCTCTATGAGCGCATTCATAATCCGCGCTTCCCGGGCGGCGAGCGCTTCGCCGCGCCGCTCGAGGCGCTCGGCAAGTTGTGGTATCGCCTGCGCGACGTCGTGTGACAGAGGAAGACGCATGGACCGGCAGGACGAAATAGAAGGCCTCGCGATCCTCATTCGCGATCTGCGCAAACACAAGAAGGTGACGCTCGCCGATCTCGCGCGGAAAATCGGCCGCTCGGTGGGCTTTCTTTCGCAGGTCGAACGCGGACTTTCGCGGCCCACGGTGGCGGATCTCACGGCCATCGGCGAGGCGCTGCAGACGCCTACCACTTACTTCTACAGCGTGAGCATGCCGCGCGAGCTGCCGTGGGTCACGAGGCCGGGCGAGCGGCGCACGCTCTACTACGGCGGCGGCATTACGGACGTGCTCGTTTCGCCCAGCATGTCGTCGGGTTTCTCGATGCTGGAGAGCCGCCTCGACCCCGGCGCGACAAGCGGCGAGCGCCCTGTGGACGACAGCGACGAGCAGGGCGGCTTTGTGCTGGAGGGGGAGCTGACGGTCTGGCTGGAGGGGAGCGTTGAGCCCGTGACGCTGCGGGCCAATGACAGCTTCCAGTTGCCGGCGCGCAGCCGTTTCCGTTATGCCAATCTCACGGATTTGCCCGCGCGCGTGCTTTGGGTCTTCACCTGAGCGACGACTCGATAAATAATCAGTATGGCTGAGCAATGAATCGGTGAGCGCCCCTATGCTTTTGCCTTGACGACGTCCTCGGGCGAAAGGTGTCCGGCTGTGTTACGTCGCGCAATGGAAAGACAGGATGCGATTCGGCCGGCTGCGCGCACGCACGGGTCGCCCGACACCTGGTTGACGGCGTCCCCGCAGGAGAAGAATGAGTGACGGCTGTCCCGGTAAGGCATTTTTTTCTGGCGGGGTCCAAAACAGAAAAATCGTTGATTTGCGTTATCCGTTGGAGGCCATCTGCACGAATCGTTCCTGTGTAAACCGGTTTGAAAGCGCCGTAATGTCGTTTTTGTGCATTTTTGCCAATTTTTAACGTGATTTTGTCTACACAGTGACTCCGCGTTGTGATATTCATTCGGCTTTCGCCCTCACGCGCGGCAACCGCAAAACACGTGCCGGGCGGGCGATCGAGGCGTTTCCATATGCAACGCGATTTGCCTGTTTTGCCCGCGTGAGGTAGGGTATGCAGGTTTTCTCAACTCAACACAGGTAGCAGATGAACAAACAGGAACTCATTGACGCAGTCGCCGCTAGCACGGGCGAGACCAAGGCAGCCACGGGCGCAGCCATCGACGCGATTCTCGACGTCGTCACGCGTGCGGTCACCTCGGGTGACTCCGTGCAACTCGTCGGCTTCGGCTCGTTCTCGACTGGCCAGCGTGCCGCCCGCGTGGGCCGCAACCCGGCCACGGGCGCGGAGATCCAGATCGCCGCTGCCAAGACGGTCAAGTTCACCGCCGGCAAGGCATTCAAGGACGCTGTCAACGCGTCGTGATGCCAGGTCCGCCGCCATGGCGGATACGCGCGCGGCCGGCTCACTTGCTGGCGCGCGGCGCGGTATCACGCCAGTGCGGTGGCACGCGCTCGGGCACGTGGTTTCATGCCGCTCGCCTGAGTGTGTGAAGCGAGGGCGCAAGGCCCTCGGCAAGCCGGCATGCTCACATGCCGGCCTTTTTTCTTCCCTGATTCTCTTGCGATGTCCTAACTGTTTCTCACGCCTCGCGTGTCGAAACTCACGCATCGCGTGCTGTGTCGGCTTCCATCGACGTGCGGCTCATTTCGTTGCGGCGGCGCTTGGCCTCGTACATCGCCGCATCGGCTTCACGCAGCATCGCTTCCACGCTTTCGCCTTCCTCGCAGCTCGCGAAGCCCATTGAAAAACTCAGTTTCGGTCCGCCGTAAAACTGGTTGTTCAACTCCACGAGTTTGGTGATGCTGTCCGCCACGGTTTCCGCATCGCGTGCATCGGCGCCAGGCATCAGCACGGCAAATTCGTCGCCGCCGATACGCGCAGCCTGATACGGTTTCTGGATTGCTTTCGCGAGCACTTCGCCCGCGCGGCGCAGCAATGCGTCGCCGGCCGCGTGGCCAAGCTGGTCGTTCACCGTCTTCAGGTTGTCCATATCGACGACGATCGCGCTCACCGGGAACGGCCCTTTGCGATGCAAACGATTGAGTTCGTCCACATAGAACGAGCGGTTCTTGAGCTTCGTGAGCACGTCGTGCTTGCCGAGGAATTCGAGGTAGGCCTCGGCTTTCTTGCGCGCCGTGATGTCGGTGAGCGCGAGCAGCACGAGGTCCCATTGCGCCTCGTGGCCCGGTAACACTGAAAACTGCAGGTGCACGTTGACTTCGCTGCCGTCGAGCGCGTAGTTCACCACCTCGCGCTGCTGGAACAGACGGCCCTCCCATAGATCGAGTAATTGCTCGCGGAAATGCGGGCGCATTTCGTCGCGGAACACTTCGGGCAGGCGTGCGAGCAGCGTGGCTTTGTCCGGCGCGCGAAACATGCCCAGCGTGTAGTGATTCACGTCGAGCACCTGGATCTCGCTCATGCAGCGCTCGACGAATTCGGGGTGTACATCCGTGAAGGTGCGAAAGTCGATGATGCCTTGCTCGCGAACTTCGTTGAGCAACTCGCGAATGGCGGAGAAGTTTTCGACCCACAGCGAAACCGGCGCGTGCTCGAAAATGCCGAGCGCGTATTGCTCGCTCGCGGCCGCACGATGGCGTGCTTCTTCGAGCGCCGAGACGTCTTCGATGGCCACGAGCACGCGGCTCCAGTCGGCTTCGTGGCCCGGCAGGATCACGCCGCGCAACAGGATGTCCATGCGCCGGCCGCTCAGCGTGTAGTTCACGCTCTTGCTCTCGAACGTGCTACGGCCTTCCCACATCTGCTCGAGTTCGCCCACATGTGCCTGAAACATGTCGTCGCGCAGCACCTGTGCGAGGTGCGCGGCGAGTTCTTCATAGTCGCGTGCGCCGTAAAGATCGAGCGTATGGCGGTTGACTTTGAGCACGCGGATGCAGGCCGAGCATTCGGCCACGCGGCGCGGGTCTTCTTCGAGGAAACGGCGCAGGCTGGTCACGCCTTGTGCGCGCCAGCGATCGAAGAGCGCACGCAGCTGGCTATAGTCTTCGAGCCACAAGGAGGTGGGCGTGACGTCGAAGAAGTCGAGCAAATCGACGCCCATATTGGCAAAACTGGCCGCGGTGGCCGGGGTGCCTTGTTGCATGTCGGTTGGATGTAAGGGAGCGGGGCGCGGCGGCCTGCGCCGCACGAATAACCGAATCCTGGCACACCTTGGGGCCCGGGTGGGCGCCGACGATGCAGATGTTACGCCGCTGCGGCTTCGGTGATGGCCGATTCGTTGTCCAGTAAGCCGACATGCATAACGGCCGATGCAGGGAAAAACTTGAGCGGGTAACGTCGCGTTTCGATGCGTTACCCCTCGAAACGGGGCGCGCGTTCAATCGGACGTTTCGATCGAATCGACGCGATCCGGGTAGAACGCAAGATGATCCTTGATTGTCGCCACCGCTTCATGGGGTGTTTCATAGGTCCATATCGCGTTCACGGCTCGCGCGCCGCCTGGTGTGATCGAGTAATACGAAGCCTCGCCCTTGTATGGGCACCAGCTCTTGTGTTCCGTGCGTGAGAGCAACGACATATCGGCGTCTTCCCGCGGGATGTAAAACACTGCCGGATAGCTCGCCTCGCGCAGCGTGAGCGCGCGGCGCGTGTCGGCAACGACGCGCCCGCCTGCTTTCACCACCACGCGCGTATGCGCCGGCTCGACCGTGATCGGATGATCGGGGCCGGGAATCTTGACGGTGCGTGTGTCCATGACTGGGTTCCTCGCGCAAAGGGGGGAGATGGGTGGAAAGGCAAGCGTTTAGCCGAATACATGATATGCAATTGCGGATTAACTGGTAGGGGAAAGCGCTGCGGGCTGTTTCAATGAGGGCGCGACTGAGTTCGACGCACGGGCGGCGATAGTCGCGCGATTGCGCCGCAAGCCTGCGCGCTTCGAGTCGTCGCCCGCGCCTTTATTTACCCGCAGCAGGATCACTGATGAGCCTCGATATTTTCTGGTTCTTGCCGACTTCCGGCGACACCCGCTACCTCGGCAAATCCGACTTCGGCCGCGCGCCGACCAACGCCTATATGCGCCAGATTGCCGTTACCGCCGAAGAACTCGGCTACGACGGCCTCCTCATTCCCACCGGCAGCAGTTGTCTCGACCCGTGGGTGACGGCCGCGAGCCTTGCGCCCGTCACGCAGCGCATCAAGCTGCTCGTCGCGCTGCGCACGTCGCTCGGCGGTCCCACCGCTTCGGCGCGCCAGGCGGCCACGCTCGACCAGGCGTTGAACGGCCGTTTGCTGCTCAACGTCGTGCCGGGCGGCGACGCCACCGAACTCGCGGCAGACGGCGTGTTTCTCGGGCACGACGAGCGCTACGAAGCCGCCGACGAATTCCTCTCGATCTGGCGCGACCTGCTGCGCGGCGAGACGGTGAACTTCGAGGGCAAGCATTTGCGCGTGCAGGGCGCGCAGAACTTTCACGCGCCGGTGCAGACGCCGCATCCGCCGCTGTATTTCGGCGGCTCGTCGCCGGCGGCGCACGAACTGGCGGCAAAGCATGTGGATGCCTACCTCACGTGGGGCGAGCCGCCCGAGGCGGTAGCGCAGAAGTTCGCCGATATCCGCGCGCGGGCGGCGCGCCACGGGCGCACGCTCAGGCTTGGCGTGCGCCTGCACGTGATCGTGCGCGAGACCAACGATGAAGCGTGGGCCGCCGCTGAGCGCCTGATCAGCAAGCTCGACGACGACGATATCCGCCGCGCCCAGGAAAACTACGCGCGCATGGATTCGGTGGGCCAGCGCCGCATGGCAGAGCTGCACGGCGGCAGCCGCGACAAGCTCGAGATCAGCCCGAACCTGTGGGCCGGCGTGGGTCTCGTGCGCGGCGGCGCGGGTACGGCGCTGGTGGGCGACCCGCAAATCGTGGCGGCGCGCCTCAAGGAATACGTGGACGCCGGCGCGGACAGCTTCGTGCTCTCCGGCTACCCGCACCTCGAGGAGGCGATCCGCTTCGCCGAACTGGTGTTCCCGCTGCTGCCGGGCAAGAAACCGGTGACGTTGCGCGATCAAGCGTTGACGGGTGGCGCGTTTGACGTGCGTGCGCGTTAGCGGGCGCAGGACGCCGCGCGTGGCGACTGAGCCGCATAGGGGAGGCTCGCCGGGCAGTTATTCGTGTGAGCGATATTTCTGTTTTATTCGTGTGAATGATATTGGCGAAATATTCTCCACAGGCATATAATCAGTTTATGCCTCACAGGAATATGCCATGAAAATCATCGTCCAGACGCCAGGCGGGCTAGGCGAGATTCTGCAATCGGCCCGCAAGGCGCGCGGCATGACCCAGGCGCAGGCCGCGGCGAATCTCGGCATCGGCCAGCCGCGCCTCTCCGCGCTCGAAACCACGGGCGCCGCCAGCCTCTCACTCGAGCAGATGCTCGCGCTTTTCGCGCTCTACGGGCTCGAACTCTGCGTGCAGTCGCGCGAGGCGGCAGCCGGCACGCCGGAGTGGTGACGATGGGCCGCAAATCGCATTCGCGCGCGCTATCGGTCTGGGCCAACGGCGAGCGTGTGGGCACGTGGCTCATGATGCCCTCGGGCGACACCGAATTGCGTTACGACGACGCCTGGAGGCGCTCGCCCCTGGGTCGCCCGCTTTCGCTCTCGCTGCCGTTCGGCATTGGCGATGTGCCATTGCGCGGCGAGCGTGTGCAGCACTATTTCGACAATCTCCTGCCCGACAGCGAGCCCATCCGTCGCCGCATCGCCACGCGTTTTCGCACGGATACGCTCGACGCCTTCGACCTGCTCAAGGCCATCGGACGCGATTGCGTAGGCGCGGTGCAACTGCTGGGCGAGGACGAAACGCCGGGCCGTGTCGACCGCATCGAAGGCACGGCGTTGAGCGATGCCGTCATCGAACGCCTGCTGCTCGAAACGGCCGGGGCGCTGCCCGGCGGCGCGCTTGAGGCCGACGATCTGCGCATTTCGCTGGCGGGCGCGCAGGAGAAGACCGCGCTATTGCGCCACCGCGGCAAGTGGCTGCTGCCGCGCGGCGCCACGCCCACGACCCATATTTTCAAGCTGCCGCTGGGGCTGATCGGCCATCGCAAGGTGGACTTCAACACCTCGGTCGAAAACGAATGGCTTTGCCTGGCACTGCTGAGAGCCTACGGATTGCCCGCTTCGCAGGCGCAGATCCTCACGTTCGGTGCGCAGAAAGTGCTCTGCGTCGAGCGCTTCGATCGTACGCGGTCGCGCGCGGGCGGCCTGCTGCGCTTGCCGCAGGAGGACTTCTGCCAGGCGCTCGGCGTGCCGCCGCATCGCAAGTACGAAGCGCATGGCGGTCCCGGCGTGCGCGAGATTGCGGGCCTCTTGCGCCAGTCGCAGCAGGCGCGGGAGGACCTCGAAACGTTTCTCATGGCGCAAATCGTCTTCTGGATGCTCGCCGCGCCGGACGGCCACGCGAAGAATTTCAGCATCCGCTTGTTGCCTGCAGGGCGCTTTCAGCTCGCGCCGCTCTACGACGTCATGTCGATCTGGCCCGTGGAGGGCGACGGCGGCAATCAGTGGTCGTGGCACAAGGCGTCGCTTGCCATGGCGGTGTGGGGCAAGGCGCGCCACTATCGCATGCGAGACGTGAAGCGTACGCATTTCGACGCCACCGCGCGACTGTGCCACTACGGGCCGGATGCGGGGCCGTTGATCGAGCGAGTACTGGCGCGCACGCCCGGTGCGATAGAAGAAGTCGCGGCCGCGCTGCCTGAAGGCTTTCCCGAGCGAGTGGCCGAGCGGCTGTTCGACGGGTTGCGATTTTCCGCGGAGCGGCTCGCAGCGCGGTAATGGTTGGCGGCGGGCCTTAGCGAACACAGGCGGCAAGACGCGCAATCGCTGCGTCGATACGCTGCGCCTCGATCATGCCAAAGCCAAACGCAAGTCCCTCAAGCGCCGTGCGGGGCTCAATTGCAAAACCGGCCAGCGCCTGCACGCGGATTCCCGCTCGCGCGGCGGCGCTGACGAGCGCATCGGCGTGCACGCTTGCGTCGAGCGCCGCGGCGAGATGGAGCCCCGCGGCAGGCGCGACGGGCAGCGCGAACGTGCCGCAATGACGTGCGAGCGCCTCCAGTAGCGCGTCGCGGCGCGTGCGGTACTGCGCGCGCATCTTGCGGATGTGCCGCACCATATGCCCCTCGCGCATGAACGCCGCGAGCGTGTCCTGCGCAAGCAGATTGCCGTGCCAATCTGCACACTGGCGCGCGGCGACCAGCGCGTCGCGCAGCCAGGCAGGCGCGACGACATACCCCATCCGCAAGCCTGGAAAGAGGCATTTGGAAAACGTGCCGACATAGCAGACGCTCGCATGGCGATCGAGCGTTTGCAGCGCGTCGAGCGGGCGGTCGTCGTGACGGAATTCGCCGTCGTAGTCGTCTTCGATCACAACTGCGCCGTGCCGTTGCGCGAATGCGAGCAGCGCGCGACGCCTGGCCGCCGACATTGGGACACCTAACGGAAACTGATGCGAAGGCGTGACGCAGATCACGCGCGCATCGGGCGGCAGGGCGTCCACGACGATACCCTCGGCGTCGACGCACACACCCGCGATACGGGCGCCCGCCAGCGCGAACGCGCGTCGCAGCGGAGGGTAGCCGGGGTCCTCCAGCGCAACCACGGTCTTGCCCGGCGTGACGAGCACGCGCGCGAGCAGGTCGAACGCCTGTTGCGCGCCGGCCGTGACGACGACATCGCCAGCCTCGCAGGCCACGGCGCGCGCATAGGAAACGTGGTGCGCAATCGCCTCGCGCAACGCGGGGCGGCCTTCCGGTTCGGCATACATGGCTGGCGTTCTGGACAGTCCACGCAGCGCGCGCGCTGAAAGCCGCCGCCAGACGTCGAAGGCGAACGTGCGCTTGTCGGGCAAGCCGAGGATGAAATCGTATTCGTAGTTCGCGCTGGGATCGAGCCGCACGAGGGCAGGCGGCACGCGCCAGCGCTCGCTCAGGCGTGGGTCGCCTGTTGCCGCGATTTTGAGCGCCCTGGCCGGGCTGGACGGCGACGCGCCGCCGCGCACCGCGGCTTCGCCCACGAACGTCCCGCTGCCCGGACGCGTGACGATATAGCCCTGCGCGAGGAGCAGATCGTAGGCCGCAAGCACGGTATTGCGCGCGACGCCGCAATGCCGGGCGAGCGAGCGGCTCGAAGGCAGACGCAGCCCGGGTGCGAGCCGGCCTTCGACGATGGCCCCGCGCAATTGACGATGCAGCGCATGCAGGATCTCGCGCGATCCATGCTCGGGCAAGGCGATGTCGACCTGCAAGACTGGTTCCATGATCTTTGCCAAATCTGGTCCTGTTCCTGGGCCGGTTTCGATTCTAGCATCGGCTCATCCTCTCACCGCACAGGAGCCACGCCATGAACACCGTTACCACGACAGCCCCCGCAATCAGCGCCAGCGATCCGCATCCTCGTGAGCGCGCGGCCATTCCGGGCGGCGCGATCGTCTACGTCGAAACGGGCGAGGGCGAACCCATTGTCATGCTGCACGGCAATCCCACTTCTTCGCGTCTATGGCGCAACGTGATTCCGCATTTGAGCGACGCTTACCGTTGCCTCGCGCCAGACCTTGCCGGCATGGGCGATTCGCCTGCCGCGCCCGATGGCGCGTGCCGCCTTGCCGATCACGCGCGGTATCTCGACGCGTGGTTCGACGCTGTGCTGCCGCGCGAGCGCGTCACGCTGGTGCTCCACGACTGGGGCTCGGCGCTGGGCTTCGACTGGGCGCGTCGCCACCCGCGGCGCGTGAATGCGATCGCTTATATGGAGGCCATCGTGCAACCGCGTCAGTGGCGCGATTTCCCGCCCGAGCGCGAGCCGCTCTTTCGCGCGCTGCGCGGCGAGGACGGCGAACGTCTTGTGCTCGACGAGAACTTCTTCGTCGAAACGGTGTTGCCGCATAGCGTGCTGCGCGCACTGACGCCGGAAGAAATGGAGGCGTGGCGCAGGCCGTTCGCGACGCGCGAATCGCGCAGAACGACGCTCGTGTGGGCGCGCGAACTGCCGATCGAAGGCGAGCCAGCCGACGTGACGCAGGTGGTTCAGGCCTACGGAGCATGGCTCGCGGCGAGCGATATCCCCAAGCTGCTGATCCGCGCGGAGCCCGGCGCACTGCTAACCGGCCGCGCGCTGGACGCTTGCCGTGGCTGGCCGAACCAGCGCGAAACCGCGGTGGCAGGGATTCACTACATTCAGGAGGACGCGCCGCACGAGATCGGCGCGGCCGTACGCGAATTCCTGGACGATCTGGCGGCGGGGTGTGCTCCCTGAATCGTCATTAGATTAGAACTCCAGATGAACTTTCCGTCCAGACTGTGCAGCATGGATCCTCCTCTACGGTCCATGGCGCCTCGAAAACTATGCCTTGAAGGTATGGAATCGATACCTATTCGGTGTTGGACAGCGTCCCCTGGCGGCTTCTATGCTTGGCCGAACTTCGATCGGTGTCAAAACAACAAACGCCACGCATTCACCCCATGCGTGCAGTCTGGAGACTTTCGTCATGACTCTCGCTTCCGCGCGTTCCATCCCGGCGCTCATCGACAGGGAGCGGCTCGGCGCGTTCCAGCGGCGCGTACTCGCGCTCTGCGTGCTGATCGCGCTGCTCGACGGCTTCGATACACAGGCGATCGCCTTCACCGGGCCCGCCATTCTCGCTGCGTTCAAACTGCCCCCCAACGCGCTCGCGCCCATCTTGACCGCCGGGATCGTGGGCATGACGGTCGGCGCGATGACGCTGGGTCTGGTCGGCGACCGCATCGGCCGCCGGCCCGCGATCATGATCGGCCTCGCGCTCTTTGGCTGCGCGACGCTGGCGACATCCTGGGCAACCACGCCCCAACTCATTCTGGTGCTCCGCTTCATCGCCGGATTGGGTATGGGCGGCTGCACACCCGTATTGCTCGCGCTTGCCGCCGAATATGGTCCCGCACGGCTGCGCGGCGCCATCATGACGGGCGTGCTGCTGGGTTTGCCGGCGGGGGCGATGCTTGGCGGCCTGCTTGCGGCGCGCATGCTGCCTGTGATTGGCTGGCAAGGCATTTTTGTAGTGGGTGGCGGCGTGCCGCTTGCCGTGCTCATTCTCGCCGCGCTTTTGCTGCCCGAGTCGCTTTACTATCAGGCCTCGCGCGGCGGCGCCCGCGGACAGCGCTACGTGCACGACACGCTCTCGAAGATCGTGACTCAGCCGTTGCCACTCGACGTCCGCTTCACCGTGCCCGAAGAGGCGGTGGCGAAGGCGAGCATCGGCGCGCTGTTCAGGGATGGGTATGCCGCGAAAACGCTGGCAATCTGGGCTGTTTATCTGCTCAACTGGGTTGCGTGGTTCATGCTCCTTTCCTGGCTGCCTACGGTCCTTAAATCCGCGGGGCTGCCCGCCGCGCAGGCGCCGCTCGGCACCGTGATCGTCAACGCCGTGTTCATCGTTTGCGCCATTCCGCTTTCGTTTGCTCTGCCGCGCGTGAATACGCGAAATCTGCTGGGCGCCATGTTCGCGTTCGGCATAGCCATAGCGTGCGCGTTGAGCTACGCCGGCACACACTGGGCGCTCGTTTTCGCGCTCGTAGGCGCAGCGGGTTTCGGCATTGGCGGGCAGCAGATCGCCCTGAACTACCTGGTCGTGGGCGCCTACCCGACGGCCCTGCGCGCCACGGCCACGGGATGGGCCATCGGCATGGGCCGTGCCGGTGCGATTGCCGGATCGGCCATCGGCGGCACATTTCTGTCGTGGGGCGGTCCTGCGGGCTTCTTCCTTGCGCTGGCCGTGCCGCTGGCGGGCGCTGCGCTTGCCGTGTTCAGCCTGCGTCTCGATCCGGCAAGGGCAGAGGTCGCCCTCTCGTCCAATCATTAATGGACGCGACGCCATGCCCGCGCATGGCCGTGACGATGTCGAGAGGCATCGTCGCGGCCTGGCTTGCCCAGTTCACGCGTTCTTTTTCTTCGCCGGCAGCCACGTTTGCGGCTCGGCATACATTTCCTTGACCAGCTGCTTCACGAGATCGACGTAGACCGAGTTGTCGTTCACACGGTGGTTCAGGATGATCGGCGAAGTCGCGTGGTCACTGTCTATCAGACGGTAGTGCACGTCCTGACGCAATTGCCGCGCCGAAGCCGGGATCACGCATACGCCGAATTCCGCTGCGACGAGACCTAGCGCCGTCTGGATTTCCCGCACTTCCAGCACCTCACCCGGTTGCACGCCGTCGCCGTGCAAGATGCTCAGCACCTGATCGGCGAAACTGGGGCGGGGCTCCTTGGGATAAACAATCAACTTTTGCCCCGCCAGCTGCTCGATGGGAATCGGCGTCGACTCCTGCGCCATTTCACTGCCGATCGGCACCACCACGGCGAGCGGCTCTTCGCGCAGGATGATGCCGGCCACGTTGGGGTCGCTATGGCGCACGCGTCCGAAGCCGATGTCGATGCGACCTTCCTTCAAGGCCTCGACCTGCTGCACCGACATGAGTTCGACCATCTGGATGTCGAGTTCCGGTGCATTCTGGCGCAGCTTGCGCATCAACGGCGGCAGTCCTGAGTAGAGAACGGAGGCGACGAAGCCGATCGACAACACGGTGCGGTGATGCAGTCCCACGTGCTTGGCGCTCGCTTGCAGTTGTTCGACGCGCCCAAGGATCTGCATGGCCTGCTCGTAGACGAGACGCCCCGCATCGGTCGTGCGCACGGGCCTCGTGTTGCGAATCAGAAGCGGCACGCCGATCTCTTGTTCGAGCAATTGAATCTGCCGGCTCAGCGGCGGTTGAGCGATGCAAAGCTGTTCGGCAGCGCGAGTGAAATTGCGCTCGCGGACAACGGCGACGAAGTAACGAAGCTGGCGAAGATCCATGGTTTGTTCCCGGAAGAAGCATCCGATTCTTGATACTCTGAGAATATGATGCGCCGCAATATCGCCCTGTATATGGGTGTTTGCGGGTTCTCCATATTATAAAGGTATGGAATTTGACGCAAATAGTATTGGATCTCGCTCATGTGCGGCGTGTATAAAACGACCATACCTTCTTCACTTACGCAGCCTTCGACATGACTTCCGCGACGATCGAACGTATCGAAACCCGCCTCGTAGATCTGCCGACGATTCGCCCTCACAAGCTATCCGTCGCCACGATGTACGGGCAAACCCTGATGCTGGTGAAGGTGTACTGCAGCGATGGCGTGACCGGCATCGGCGAAGGCACCACCATTGCCGGCATGGCTTACGGCCCCGAAAGCCCGGAAGCGATGAAGCTTGCGATCGACGCCTACTTCGCCCCCGCGATGATCGGCCAGGACGCCACGCGCATCCAGGCGCTGATGGCGCATCTCGGCAAGCTCGTGAAGGTGAACCACTTCGCGAAATGCGCGCTGGAAACCGCGCTGCTCGACGCGCAGGGCAAGCGCCTTGGCGTGCCGGTGAGCGAACTGCTGGGCGGCCGCCGCCGCGAGCGCCTGCCGGTGGCATGGACGCTGGCATCGGGCGATACATCCAAGGACATCGCCGAAGCCGAGAACATGCTCGAAGTGCGCCGCCACAAGATCTTCAAGCTGAAGATCGGCGCGAAGGACCTCAAAACCGACATCAAGCACGTCGCCGAGATCAAGAAGGCGATGGGCGAGCGCGCCGCCGTGCGCGTGGACGTCAACATGGCCTGGAGCGAAACGCAGGCGGCGTGGGCGATTCCCGCACTGGCGGAAGCCGGTTGCGAACTGGTCGAGCAGCCGGTCGCATCACCCGCCGCGCTCGCGCGCCTGATGCGCCGTTTCCCGGTGGCGTTGATGGCTGACGAAATCCTGCAGGGACCGGAAAGTGCGTTCGAGATCGCGAAGAACGAGGGCGCCGACGTGTTCGCCATCAAGATCGAACAAAGCGGTGGACTGTTCGCGGCACAGCGCGTGGCCACGATTGCGGACGCCGCGGGTATCGAGCTGTACGGCGGCACGATGCTCGAAGGCGCGTTCAGCACGGTGGCCTCGGCGCACCTGTTCGCCAGCTTCGCCAACCTGCAATGGGGCACCGAACTGTTCGGCCCCTTGCTGATCACCGAAGAGATTCTGACCACGCCGCTGGACTACAGCGACTTCGAGCTGACGGTGCCGAACGGCCCGGGTCTCGGTATCGAACTGGACGAAGCGAAGGTCAAGCGCTTCACCCGTGACGGCCTGATGAAAGTGACGAAGTAATCCGGACACCTGATAAACGGAATTTGACAATGCTATTCCACGTACGAATGGATGTGAACATCCCGGCCGACATGCCCGCCAATGTAGCCAATGAAATCAAGGCGCGCGAAAAGGAGTACTCGCAGGAGCTGCAGCGCAGCGGCAAGTGGCGCCATATCTGGCGACTGGTGGGCGAGTACGCGAACTACAGCATCTTCGATGTAGAGAGCAATGCAGAGCTGCACGACATTCTCACCGCCTTGCCGCTTTTCCCGTACATGAAGATTTCGGTGACGCCGTTGTGTCGCCACCCGTCCTCCGTCAGGGACAACGACGCTTGAGCTGATTTCCCCCCAATACCAGGAAGTACCAGCCAGTATCAGGAGACAAATACCATGAGCGCAAAAGTATTCGAAACGAAGGAAGTGCAGGACCTGCTGAAGGCCGCTGCGAATCTCAATGGCGGCAACGGCAACGCGCGTTTCCAGCAGGTCGTCTATCGACTGCTGGGCGATCTGTTCAAGGCCATCGACGATCTCGACATCACGCCCGATGAAGTGTGGGCCGGCGTGAACTATCTGAACAAGCTCGGCCAGGACGGCGAAGCGGCGCTGCTGGCTGCCGGCCTCGGCCTCGAGAAGTATCTCGACATCCGCATGGACGCCGCAGACAAGGCGGTGGGCCTCGAAGGCGGCACACCGCGCACGATCGAAGGTCCGTTGTACGTTGCGGGCGCACCGGTGCGCGAAGGCGTTTCGCGAATCGACCTCAACGCGGACGCCGACGCGGGCCCGCTCGTCATTCACGGCACGGTCACGGACCTCGACGGCAAACCGCTCGCAGGCGCCCTGGTCGAATGCTGGCACGCCAATTCGAAGGGCTTTTATTCGCACTTCGACCCGACGGGCGCACAGGACGACTTCAACTTGCGCGGCGCGGTCAAGACGGGTGCCGACGGCAAGTACGAATTTCGCACGCTCATGCCGGTGGGTTACGGCTGCCCGCCTCACGGCGCGACGCAGCAGCTTCTGGACGGCCTTGGCCGCCACGGCAACCGCCCGGCGCACGTGCACTTCTTCGTCTCGGCGGATAACAGCCGCAAGCTCACCACGCAATTCAATATCGAAGGCGACCCGCTCATTTGGGACGACTTCGCCTACGCGACCCGCGAAGAACTGATTCCGCAAGTGACCGAAAAGACCGGTGGCACGGCGCTCGGACTGAAAGCCGACACGTACAAGGACATCGAGTTCAACGTCACGCTCACCCCGTTCGTCCAGGGTAAGGACAACCAGCTCGTTCACCGCCTGCGCGCCGAAGCCACGGCTACGGCTACCGCTACCGCTACCGCCTAAGCGTCCTGTGTGGCGGCGGCTTGAAGACACAGCCGCCGCCAGTTTTACCGCGATCATCATTCGACACCGATGCAGGAACTCCGTACCGCGTGTGGAGTATGCATAGGAGAGCTAATATGTCAGCCATCATCGACAAAGCCAGTGACCTCGATCACCTGCTGTCCACCGCCGTGCAGGACGACAAGCAAAACGGCGTGTTCCGTTGCCGCCGGGACATCTTCACCAACGCCGACCTGTTCGAACTGGAGATGAAATACATCTTCGAGAAGAACTGGGTGTACCTCGCGCACGAAAGCCAGATTCCGGACAACAACGACTACTACACCACGTGGCTCGGTCGTCAGCCGGTCGTCATTACGCGTGACAAGACCGGCTCGCTGAACGCCGTCATCAACGCCTGTGCGCACAAGGGCGCCATGCTTTGCCGCCGCAAGCACGGCAACAAGGGCAGCTTCACGTGTCCGTTCCATGGCTGGACGTTCTCCAACACCGGCAAGCTGCTGAAGGTGAAGGATGAGCGGACCACCGAGTATCCGGTGCAGTTCAACAAAGAGGGTTCGCACGACCTGAAGAAGGTCGCGCGCTTCGAGAACTATCGCGGCTTTCTGTTCGGCAGCCTGAATGCCGACGTGCAGCCGCTCGAAGACTATCTCGGCGAAGCGAAGACCATCATCGACCAGATCGTCGACCAGTCGCCGAACGGCCTCGAAGTGCTGCGCGGCAATTCCTCGTACATATACGACGGCAACTGGAAGATGCAGATGGAGAACGGCTGCGACGGCTATCACGTCAGCACCGTGCACTGGAATTACGCCGCGACCATGGGCCGGCGCAAGGAAGACGGCACCCAGGCCGTGGACGCCAATAGCTGGAGCAAGTCGGTGGCGGGTGTCTATGGCTTCGATCATGGCCATATCCTGCTGTGGACCAACACGATGAACCCGGAAGTGCGCCCGGTGTACAAGCATCGCGAGGAAATCAAGGCGCGCGTGGGTGAAGTGCAGGCGGACTTCATCGTCAATCAGACGAGAAATTTGTGCGTCTACCCGAACGTGTTCCTGATGGACCAGTTCAGCACGCAGATTCGCGTGGTGCGCCCGATCAGCGTGGACAAGACCGAGGTGAACATTTTCTGCTTCGCGCCGAAGGGCGAAAGCGCGGAAGATCGTGCGACGCGCATTCGCCAGTATGAGGACTTCTTCAACGTCACGGGCATGGGCACCGCCGACGACCTCGAAGAGTTCCGCGCCTGCCAGACCGGTTATGCAGGCACCACGGCAATGTGGAACGATCTCTCGCGCGGCGCGCCGCTGTGGGTCGAAGGCGCGGACGAGAACGCGAAGAAAATGGGCATCAAGCCGATCATTTCCGGCGAGCGCAGCGAAGACGAAGGCTTGTTCGTGGTCCAGCACGAGTACTGGGTGCACGCCATGCGCGACGCCCTCGAGCAGGAACGGCATCACGAACAGGCAGGAGCGCAGGCATGAGCAACGATTACCAGACAATCTGCGCCGCGCTGTACCGCGAAGCGCGCCTGCTCGACGATCGTCAGTGGGAAGCATGGCTCGCCTGCTATGCCGAAGACGTCACGTACTGGATGCCCGCGTGGGACGACGATGACCAGCTCACCGACGACCACCAATCGCAGATCTCGCTGATGTACTACCCGGATCGCGGCGGCCTCGAAGACCGCGTGTTTCGCATCAAGACCGAACGCAGTGGCGCCTCGATGCCGGAGCCGCGCACGAGCCACAACGTGACGAATGTGGAAGTGCTGGCGGATCGTGGCGACGAAGTGGAGGTGCGCTACAACTTCCACACGCTCAGTCATCGCTACAAGACCACGGATAGCTTCTTCGGCACGATGTTCGTCACCTTGCGCAAGCGCGGCGACGACTTCCTGATTGCTAGCAAGAAGATCGTGCTGAAGAACGATTACATTCGACAAGTGCTCGACGTTTATCACGTTTGAAGTCTCGATCGACATCGAGGCCCGGTTTCAACATGGGAAAGAAGGAGACACCATGTCCAGCTACAAGATTGCACTGAATTTCGAAGACGGCGTGACCCGTTTCATCGATTGCAAGGCAGGCGAGAAGGTTCTCGACGCAGCGTTTCGCGCGCGGATCAACCTGCCGATGGATTGCTCAGACGGCGTGTGCGGCACCTGCAAGTGCCGCGCGGAAAGCGGCAGCTACGACCTCGGCGAAGACTATATCGAGGACGCGCTGACCGAAGACGAAAAGGACGGCGGTCTCGTGCTCACCTGCCAGATGGTGCCGGAAAGCGATTGCGTGATCGCGATTCCCGCGTCTTCGACGGTGTGCAAAACCGGGCAGAGCACGTTCGCGGCCACGGTGGCGAAGATCGAGCAGCACAACGACGCGGCTGTCGTGCTCGAACTGGACGTCGACGCAACGGGCCCCGTGTTCCTGCCGGGCCAATACGTGAACATTGACGTGCCGGGCAGTGGCCAGCATCGTTCGTATTCCTTCTCTTCCGCGCCGGGCGAATCGAAAATCAGCTTCCTGATCAAGAAGATTCCGGGCGGCGTGATGAGCACCTGGCTCGAAGCCGCACAACCCGGCACGAAGCTCGATTTGACGGGGCCGCTCGGCAGCTTCTATCTGCGCGACGTACAGCGTCCGCTGCTGTTCCTCGCGGGCGGCACGGGCCTGGCACCGTTCCTCTCGATGCTGGAAGTGCTTGCGCGCACCAACGCGCGGCAGAAGGTACACCTCATTTACGGCGTGACGCGCGATCTCGACCTGGTGCTGGTTGAAGCCATCGAGGCCTACGCGGCGAAGCTGCCGAACTTCAGCTTCGCGACCGTCATTGCCGACGCAGATTCGAACCATCCGCGCAAGGGCTGGGTCACGCAGCACATTCCCGCCGACGCCTTGAACGATGGCGACGTCGACGTATATCTGTGCGGGCCGCCGCCGATGGTGGACGCCGTGCGCAAGTATTTCGACGACGAAGGCGTGAAGCCCAACAGCTTCCACTACGAGAAGTTCACCCCCAACGTGGTTCCGAAGGCGGCATGAACATGCAACGATTCGCAGGCAAGGTCGTCGTCGTCACCGGGGCGGCGCAGGGAATTGGCCGCGGCGTCGCGCTGCGCGCGGCGGCCGAAGGCGGCAAGGTCGTGTTCGTCGATCGCGCGGACTTCGTAGCCGAAGTCGCGGCAGAGGCGCAGGGCGCCGAAACGGCGGGATTCGTCGCCGACCTCGAAACGTACGAAGGCGCGAAAGCGGCCATGGATTTCGCCGCGCAACGATTTGGCGGCATCGACATTCTCATCAACGGTGTGGGCGGGGCCATCCGCATGCGTCCGTTCGCGCAATTCGAACCGGCGCAGATCGATGCGGAAATCCGCCGCTCGCTCATGCCCACGCTGTACACGTGTCACGCCGTGCTGCCGCATCTGCTCGAGCGCGGGCGCGGCACCATCGTCAACGTGTCGTCGAACGCCACGCGCGGCATTCGCCGCGTGCCGTATTCGGCGGCGAAGGGCGGCGTGAATGCGCTTACGCAATCGCTGGCGATGGAATACGCGGAGCACAATATCCGCGTGGTCGCCACGGCGCCAGGCGGCACCGAAGCGCCGCCGCGCCGCATTCCGCGCAACGCCGCCGGCGACAGCGAACAGGAAAAGGCCTGGATGGGCGAGGCGGTGCAGCAGGTTACCGAGTCGACGTTCTTCAAGCGCTACGGCAGCCTCGACGAACAGATCGCGCCGATCCTGTTTCTCGCTTCGGACGAGGCGAGCTATATCACCGGTTCGGTGTTGCCCGTTGCCGGGGGCGATACGGGCTGAGTCAGGCGTGCGCAAGGGCGGGGTGCTATGCTCGAAGGACCGTGATCTACGCACCGCCATCCCCATGAATATCGATCCCGCTGTCGTCAAAGCCTTCACGCCTACGGGCACGTTGCGCGCCTCCATCAACCTCGGCAATCCGATACTCGCGAATCGCGACGGGGCGTCGGGCGAGCCGTTCGGCGTTTCCGTCGATCTCGCGCGCGCGTTTGCGCAGCACCTCGGCGTGCCGCTCGAACTCGTCGTGTTCGACGCGGCGGGCAAGTCCGTCGAAGCCGTGAGCGACGATCGCGCCGATTTCGGTTTCTTTGCCGTCGATCCCACGCGCGGCGAGACGATCGCGTTCACCGCGCCTTATGTGTTGATCGAAGGCTTTTATCTGGTGCGCAACGATTCGCCCGTGCAGACCAATGCCGAAGTCGACCAGCCGCATCACCGCGTGGCGGTGGGCAAGGGCAGTGCGTACGATCTTTTCCTCACACGCGAATTGAAGCAAGCAGAGATCGTGCGCGCGCCGACTTCGCCAACCGTCGTGCAGACTTTCCTCGATCAAGGGCTCGAAGTGGCCGCGGGCGTGAAGCAGCAACTCGAAGCCGATGCGGCGAAAGTAGGCGGCTTGCGGCTGCTGGGCGAACGCTTCATGGTGATTCGCCAGGCCATGGGCGTCGCAAAGCGCCGCGGTCCGCAGGCCGCCGAAGTGCTCGGTGCGTTTGTTGAAACGATGAAGGCGTCGGGATTTGTCGCGCAGGCATTGAAGCGTCACGCAATAGCGGGCGCATCGGTTGCGCCGGCCGCTTGAATGAATGACGTCTAGTCAAAAAAGAAAGCGCATTAATACAAGAATCAACACGCTCTGAAGGCCGATTTCCGCGACCATTCTCAATGGGGTTAATCGGCCTTTCTCACTGGCCTTAATGCGCTACGTCGAAAGCATTATGTAATTTGTTCGGCGATATTCACGCCCCGCACATTCCTTGACGCGCGTCGAGCCTTGCCCGGCGCGGTTGTGCCATCGACGCCACGTCGCTCGAATTTCGACACCATTTTTATTTTCTACACCCTATGATGCGGGTGTTCGATTCGCGCCGCACTCGCCGCACGATTTCCATTTCGTCATTGCATTATCAACATCGATGAATTGCTCAATTCGCAATAATCATCGGCGGATAGCTTTTGGCTTTTGAATCTGCACCGAAATGGAATACGCGCGTATGAGATTGCACGTCGATGGTGCCGGCTGCCTGAATTCGATGCATTAACCCACCGCCCAATCCGGAGCTTGAAAACATGAAAAAATCGCTACTCGCCGCGGCCCTCCTGAGCGCCTTTGCCATGTCGGCACACGCGCAAAGCAGCGTGACCCTGTACGGCCTGATCGATACCGGTCTCGTCTACACGAATAACCAGTTCGGCCACAGCAACTGGCAGCTCAACAGCAGCTCCACGCAGAACACGGTATTCGGCCTCAAGGGTTCGGAGGATCTGGGCGGCGGTCTGCATACGATCTTCAAGCTCGAACAAGGCTTCCTGCTCAATAACGGCGCACAGGCGTTTTCGGGCCTCGGCTTCGGCTCGCAAGCCTGGGTCGGCCTGCAAAGCGATCCGTACGGCACGCTCACGTTCGGCCGCCAGTTCGACGTGATGAACGACCTCGTGGGCCCGCTCACGGCGGAATTCAACACGTGGGGCGGCAGCATCGCCGCTCACCCGTTCGAGAACGACAACCTCGCCGCGAACTCGGTGGTCATCAACAACTCCGTCAAGTACGCGAGCCCGACCTGGTACGGCGTGACGTTCGAGACGATGTACTCGTTCAGCAACAAGGCCGGCGACTTCGCGAACAACCGCTCGTACGGCTTCGCCGTTTCGTATAGCCAGGGCCCGCTGAACCTCGCGGCCGGCTACCTGCAGTTCAACAACGCGGGCACGGGCAGCGGCGCGGTCACCACCAGCGACACGAGCGCGAACTTCCTGGCGGAGCGTCAGCGCGTCTGGTCGCTCGGCGGCAACTACACGTACGGTCCCGCCACGGTGGGTCTCGTCTGGAGCCATTCGCAGATCGACAACGTCGCAGGCGTCTACTCGTTCGGCACGGGCACCTATCTCGGCGCGAACGACGACTCCGCTGGCTCCCTCGCCGGTTCGCTGCGTCTCGACAACTTCGAAGCGAACGTGAAATACGCGCTCACGCCCGCATGGAGCGTGTCGGGTGCGTACACGTACACGCATGGCGCGTACAACGGCTCGAGCCCGGGCTGGAACACGGCAATGCTGCAAACGGACTACGCCATCAGCAAGCGTACCGACTTCTACCTGGAAGGCGTGTACCAGAATGTGCACGGCGCACCGGAAGGCTCGGTCCTCTCGCACGCCATGCTCAACACGCTCTCGCCTTCGTCGACCGATACGCAGGTCGCCGTGACCGTGGGCATGCGCCACGCGTTCTAAGTCGGTTAGGCGAGTCTGACTTCGGCGGGCATCTGTCCCCGCCGAACGTTCTCCCCAGCGCGGCGGCTCTCCTCTCACGAGGAGGCCCGCCGCGTTTTCGCATCTGCACCCACGCAATCGTGCTTCCCGTTCCAGATAGTTGAAATTTTCAACTATTTGACTATACTGGCGTCCAGTTCGCGCACTGGAAGGGAGCACGCATTTGTATTCAGATTTCCTCACCTTCAGGCTCGATCAAACGAGCGCCCTGCTAATGGATCGCGCCAACGCGGTCTATCGCGAGCGCTGGGACCTCGACGTGCGCGCCATGCGCGTGCTGCGCATCATTCGGGCCGAGCCGGGCATCACGCCCAAGGCCGTTTCGCAGCGCGCGCTCATCGAAAAAACGCTGCTTTCAAAAACGCTCGGCGAACTCGAGTCGCGCGGCCTGATCGGCCGTGGCGCGCACGCGGCGGACCGGCGCAGTGTCGCGCTGCGCGTCACGCCGGAGGGCGCGAAAGTCGCGAGTGCCTCCGAAAAAGCGGGCTCGAAGCTCGAATCCGAACTCGCCGCCGTGCTTACCGACGAGGAGCGCAAGACGCTCGACCAGCTGCTCGCCAAGCTGGCGCAGAGTTTGATCGAGGGCGTTTGAGATCCCACCTTGTCCATCTGTCGCAGTGAATGAATCAAGCATGAAGGAGTCGTCCATGCCGAATCTGGTCGAAACCGTGGCGCCCGCCATCGGCGCGCTGTTACCCGAGCTCGAAGCAATTTATAAGGATCTGCACCAGCATCCCGAACTCTCGATGCAGGAGTTCCGCACGGCGGCGCTCGTGGCGGAGCGCATGGAAAAGCTCGGTTACGAAGTCTCGCGCGAAGTGGGCGTGACGGGCGTGGTGGCCGTGCTGCGCAACGGCGAGGGGCCGGTCGTGATGTTGCGCGCCGACATGGACGCGCTGCCCATGGCCGAAGCCACCGGCCTGCCGTATGCGAGCACCGTGACCGCCAAAGACGAGGAGGGCGTGCAGGTGGGCGTGGCGCATTCGTGCGGGCATGACTTGCACGTGACCTGGCTGCTCGGCGTGGCGCAGCTCATGGCGGCGCATCGCGACGCATGGAGCGGCACGCTGCTCGCGGTGTTTCAGCCCGGCGAAGAAGTGGGGCGCGGCGCGCGCAGCATGATGGACGACGGCATGATCGAGCGCTTTCCCAAGCCCGACGTGATTCTCGGCCAGCACGTGATGGTGGGCCCGGCGGGCACCGTGGGCTATCGCAGCGGCGCGATCCTCTCGGCGGGCGACAGTCTCAAGGTGAAGCTGTTCGGGCGCGGCTCGCATGGTTCGCAGCCGCAAACCTCGATCGACCCAGTGATCATGGCGGCTTCTACCACGCTGCGTCTGCAGACGATCGTCTCGCGCGAAATCTCCCCGAGCGAGCGCGCGGTGCTCACGGTGGGCTCGCTCCAGGCGGGCACGAAGGAGAACATCATTCCGGACGACGCCACGCTGAAGCTCAACATGCGTACCTTCGACGACGACGTGCGCGAATACATGCTGGGCGCGATCCGGCGCATCTGCTGCGCCGAATGCACGGCCTCGAATGCGCCACGCGAGCCGGAGTTCACGACGCTGTCGAGCTACCCGCTCACGGTGAACGACGACGCCACCACAGCGCGCCTGCGCAAGGCGTTCGAAGCAAGGTTCGGCGAGCGCGCTTACGAAACGCAGCCGGCCGCCGCCAGCGAGGACTTCAGCGTGTTCGGCCGCGAATGGGGCGTGCCGTACGCGTTCTGGTTCATCGGCGGCACCGAGCCCGAGGTCTTCGAGAAAGCGAAGGCGGCGAAGAAGCTTAACGAAATCCCGAGCAACCATTCGCCGAAGTTCGCGCCGGTGCTCGACCCCACGTTGCGCACCGGCCTCGAGGCGATGCTTTGTGCGGCTGGCGCGTGGCTCGGCCGCGAAAGCGAGGCGGCGTGAGCGTGGCAATCGGCGCGCAAGTGGGCGCGCATCTCAACGCTCACACGGCCTATACGGCACTCGACTTGATCGGCACGTTCGCGTTCGCGATCTCCGGCGCGGTGGCCGCGCGGCAGCGGCGCCTCGACCTGTTCGGCATCGTCGTCGTGAGCTTCATGGTGGCGTGCGGCGGCGGCATTATCCGCGATCTGTGTATTGGCGCGGTGCCGCCAGCGGGGCTCGCGAACTGGGCCTATCTTGCGGTGACGTTGCTGGCTACGGGGCTCACCATTGCCGCCTACCCGCAGGTGCGGCGGCTGCGTCACCCCGTGCTGCTGTTCGATGCGATCGGTCTCGGGCTCTTTGCGGTGGCGGGCGCGCAGAAGGCGCTCGCGTATAGCCAGAGCGCGGAACCGGCCATCATCCTTGGCATTGTGAGCGCGGTGGGCGGCGGCGTGATGCGCGACATGCTGCTTTCTCGCGTGCCCGCCATTCTCGACCGCGAGATCTATGCGTCGGCGGCGCTGCTTGGTGCCGCCGTGCAGGTGGGGCTCACGTATGCGGGCTGGTCGACGTTCTGGACGCCGTGGGTGGCCGTGATTTCCTGCGTGGCGTTGCGGTTGGCCTCGCTCTATTTCGGCTGGCGTTTGCCGGTTTTCCACGCTATGCGGCCTGCGCAGCCACATCAGGCGCTGGGCGGCGACGCCGCGAAGCGCACCGGGAAGGCGGATTCGCGGCAAGACGCGCGCTGACTTCAGCCTTCCTGGGCGGAAGTGCCGAACGTAATTTCGCCAGTGTGCACCGCGCGGATCTTTGGGCCGAAGCTGCGGATATTCGAAAGCGTCGCGTTGTGGTGCGCGCGGATCGATGCCGCGTTCGCGTGAGGCTTGTCGTGGGTCGTGTGGGCATCGGCTGCGAGCGTGACCGTGAGGCCGTTCGCGGCGGCGCGCCGCACCGTCGTGTCCACGCAGAATTCGCTCGCATAGCCGCAGATCACGACGCGGCTCACCGCATGCGTGGCGAGCAGGGCGCCTAGACCGGTGCCGAGAAACGAATCGGGCGTGCGCTTGCCAATGAGGTGGTCGCCCGGGTCCGTCGCAAGTGTGGCCGACATCGCCCACGCGTCGGACCCGCGAACGAGCGCCGTCTCGTCCTCGTGTTGTATCAGCACGACCGGCGCGCCCGCTTGCCGTGCGCGCTGCATCAGCGCGTTGATGTTCGCGCTGACCATGGCGATGTCGCCGGGCAGCGGTTCGGTGTCGACGAGTGCCTTCTGAAAATCGATGACAAGCAGCGCAGTGGTCATGGCGGTCGTTCCTGGAAAGCGCTGATTCTAGCGCGTGGCCGTCACCGCTTCTCGAAGCCTTGCAAGGGCAGGCGCTCCGGCACACCGTCATGAAGACTCACTGAAGTCGCACTGAACCGCGCAATGGATCTGCGCCGAGGCATGCGTCGCGCATGGTGCGGCGCGGCACGCAATATGCTCTGCGCCACGGGCGCCGTCGCGCGCGTGCAACTGTGCGTCATTCGCCGTCCAGCCAAAATACGGGATTTTTCACCACGCGCTATGCTTTTTAGTGCGCGATGTGTCCGGCATGGACCCGGCCGCGCCGGCTTGTCTGTACGTCAAACCACGTTACCAGCCCCGGCATGGACCGGACCAGGAAAGAAGACTCCACAAGGGAGCCAACGTGAAAACGACTCTGGGCGCAGTGGTGCTGCTCGCCGCCAGTTCGGCCGCGTGCGCACAATCGAGTGTCACGATGTACGGCCGTGTCGATGGCGGTATCGAATACCTCAATCACATCGCGAACGGCAACGGCGGCAGTTCGAGCCGCTGGAGCGCCGAAGGCGGCGACTGGGGCACCAGCATGTTCGGCCTCAAGGGCACCGAGGATCTGGGCGGCGGCAGCGCCGCGATCTTCAACCTCGAAACGGCCGTACAGATCATGAACGGCACCACAGGCGGTGGCCGGCTCTGGTCGCGCCGCGCGTATGTGGGTTTGAAGAACGATACGTGGGGGCAATTGCAGGCCGGCCGTAATCTCTTCATCGACAGCGACGGCGTGTGGGCATACGATCCGTTCGTGCAGCAGGCGGTGTCGTCGGCCTCGCTCGTGCGCGGCCGCAACTGGCAGCAGACGAGCAACAACGTCGAATATCACAGCCCGGTATGGAACGGCCTCGACGTGCAGGGGCAATATTCGTTCGGTAACCAGCCCGGCAATTTCAATGCCGGCGCCGAAGGCGAGTTTGGCCGCTCGGACGGCATCATGCTCTCCTATCACTCCACGCTTTTCGACTTGCGCGGCATCTACGACGAACTGCGCGATTCGAGCGGGCGCTTCTCCAACATCTTCACGGCCTCGAAAGAATACTTCGTGGGCGGCAACCTGCGCGTGCAGAAGTTCAAGATCCAGGCCGCGTACACGCATTACTCCGCGCCCGATACGCCGCCTGGCATTTCCGATACCGCCGATCACTACTGGCTCGGCGCGACCTACCAGGCCACACCGAAGTGGGCCGTGACGGCCGCGGGTTTCTATATTCACGTAGGCGAGGGCAGCGGCGACGCCTCGCACGACCCCGCGAGTCACGCCATGCTCTACGCGCTCGGCACCACGTATAACCTGAGCGCGCGCACGTTCCTGTACGGCACCGTCGCATACGTGAGCAACAGCAAGAACGGCACGTTCTCCGTGTTCGCCACGCCGCGCGACTCCAGCACGCCGACCAGCCCCATGGCCGGCCAATCGCAAACGGGCGCCTACGTCGGGATGATGCACGTGTTCTGACGCCACGCTTTTTCCGCCATCGCAGACGGCATTCTTCGAGGAAGGTTGAGATCATGGCCAGACATTCGAAACCGCTGGGCTTCATCGGAGTCATCTCCGTGCTGTTCACCTTGCTCACGGCGGTCTATCTGCTGGCTGGCGGCGCGTGGCTCATCTCGCTCGGCGGCTCGCCGTATTACGTCGTGACGGGTGTGCTGCTGCTCGTGTTCGCGTGGCTGCTGTGGCGTGCGAGCCCCTCGGCGTTCGTGCTCTACGCGATCGTGCTGATCGGCACGGCGATATGGGGGCTCTGGGAGTCGGGGCCGGACTTCTGGGCGCTCGTGCCGCGTTCGGGCGTGCTGGTGGTGTTCGGCATCTGGCTGCTCGTGCTCATGAGCTGGCACCTGGAGCGGCCGCGCCAGTTCGGCGTGCTTTCGCTCGTGGTCGGTCTGCTCGTATGGGGCGGCGTGCTCGTGTATGCGCACTTCAACGACCCGCAGCAGATCAATGGATCGCTCGCGGCGGTGAGGAGCACGCCCGCGCCGCACGTCGATGGCATCGAGCCGTCCGAGTGGCCCGCTTATGGACGCGACCAGCAAGGCACGCGCTATTCGCCGCTGCAGCAGATCACGCCCGACAACGTGCACAATCTCCAGGTGGCCTGGACCTTCCGCACCGGCGACACGAAGGGACCCAACGATCCTGTCGAGATCACCAACGAAGTCACGCCGATCAAGATCGGCGACTTGCTTTACCTCTGCTCGCCGCACCAGATCCTGTTCGCGCTCGACGCGCAAACCGGCGAACTCAAATGGAAGTTCGATCCGAAGCTTCAGGCCGATCCCTCGTTCCAGCACGTGACCTGCCGGGGCGTGTCGTTCGTGGATCTTTCGGCGAGTGCTGGTGATGCAGCCGCGGCAGCGCCGGCATCGACGCCTGCTGCCGCATCGGACAGCGCGGCCTCGGCAACCGAAGCGGCGGCGCCCGCAAGCGATGCCGCATCGGCGACAGAAGCGGCCGCGCCGGCGAGCGACACCAAGGGCGTCGCGATGCCTGCCGCCGTGAACGGCGCCTGCACGAAGCGCATCCTGCTGCCCGTGAACGACGGCCACCTTTACGCTCTCGACGCGCTCACGGGCGAGCGCTGCGCAGGCTTCGCCAACAACGGCGACCTCGACCTGCAGCACGCCATGCCGGTCACGACGCCGGGCATGTACGAGCCCACCTCGCCGCCCATCGTCACGAACAAGGTGATCGTCGTGGCGGGCGCCGTGGAGGACAACTTCTCGACGCGCGAACCCTCGGGCGTGATTCGCGGCTTCGACGTGCGCACGGGCGAGTTGCTGTGGGCGTTCGATCCGGGCGCGGCGGACCCGAACAAGATTCCGGGCCCAGGCGAGCACTACACGTGGAATTCACCAAACTCGTGGGCGCCGGCCGCCTACGATGCGAAGCTCGACATCGTTTATCTGCCGATGGGCGTGAAGACGCCGGACATCTGGGGCGGCGACCGCACGCCCGACCTGGAGCGCTACGCAACGGGCCTGCTCGCGCTGCATGCCTCCACCGGCAAGCTCGCCTGGTTCTACCAGACCGTGCACCACGACCTGTGGGACATGGACCAGCCGTCGCAGCCCACGCTCGCCGACATCACCGACAAGGACGGCAAGACCGTGCCGGTGGTCTATGCGCCCGCGAAGACAGGCAACCTGTTCGTGCTCGACCGCCGCACGGGCGCACTCGTCGTGCCCGCGCCCGAAATGCCGGTGCCGCAGGGCGCCGCGCCGGGCGACCACGTCGCGCCCACGCAGCCGTTTTCGCAACTCACGTTCCGGCCGTCGAAGAACCTCACCGACGCCGACATGTGGGGCGCCACCATGTTCGACCAACTCATCTGTCGCGTGATGTTCCACCAGCTGCGCTATGAAGGCACGTTCACGCCGCCCTCGCTGCAAGGCTCGCTCATCTTCCCGGGCAACCTCGGCATGTTCGAGTGGGGCGGCCTCGCCATCGATACCGATCGCCAGATTGCGGTGGCGAACCCGATCGCGCTGCCGTTCGTCTCGCGCCTCATTCCGCGCGGGCCGGGCAATCCGATCGAGCCGGAGCCGGGCGCGAAGGGCAGCGGCACGGAGGCGGGCATCCAGCCGCAGTACGGCGTGCCTTACGGCGTGACGCTCAATCCGTTCATGTCGCCCATTGGCCTGCCGTGCAAGCAGCCGGCGTGGGGCTATATCTCGGCCGTCGATCTCAAGACCAACCAGATCGTCTGGAAAAAGCGCATTGGCACGACGCGTGACAGCTCGCCGATTCCGGTGGCCTTCCGCACCGGCATGCCGATGCTAGGCGGCCCGATGGTGACGGCTGGCGGCGTGATCTTCATCGGCGCGACGGCGGACAACTACATTCGCGCCTTCGACGTGAACAACGGCGACCGGCTCTGGCAAGCACGGCTGCCCGCGGGCGGTCAGGCCACGCCGATGACCTATGCGGTGGGCGACCGCCAGTTCGTCGTGATCGCGGCGGGCGGGCACGGCTCGTTCGGCACGAAGCTCGGCGACTACGTGATTGCCTACGCGCTGCCGAAGCAGTAAGGCACGCGCGAGCCGCCCGGCAGCGCCGGGCGGCCGCGGCTACCGGGTTTTCCACGCGGCGGCGCGCACAGTGCCTGCCGCCTCTCATGCAGCATGCCGCGCACCCGCGTGCGCCTCACCCGTTTTCCTTCATGAATCGAACATTGCGCGCAGCGCGCGCCTGGGCGGTGGTGTCTGCGGCAGCCTTCGCCACGTTGCACACGACGAGCGCACACGCGCAAAGCTCGGTCACGCTGTACGGGGCACTCGACACGAGCATCGAAGTGACGAACCCGGGCGCGGGCTGGGTCGCGCGCATGGACTCGGGTGCGTATCGCGGTTCGCGCTTCGGGCTGCGCGGCGTGGAAGATATCGGCGACGGCATCAAGATCCTGTTCGAGCTGGAAAACGGCTTCGGGTCCAACGACGGCACCTTTGCCGTGGCCAACACGATCTTCAATCGACAGGCATGGATTGGTCTCGGCACACAGTGGGGCACGGTGCGCCTCGGGCGGCAATACTCGCCGATCTACATTCCGTTCAAGGGGCAACTCGACGCGTTCGGCGCGGGCACCATCGCTTCGGGGCTGAACAATCTATCGAAGATCACGCCTTACGAATCGAACGCGATCACGTATCTGTCGCCCGATATCTACGGTTTCTCGACGACGTTGATGGCCTCGCTGCGCGACCCCACCACGGGCAGCAACGGACTCGCCGGCAACATCGAAACGGTCGAGTGGCGGCATGGGCCGTTTCGCATTTCGTATGCGCATCAACAGCAAAACGGCACAGGCGCGCTACGCGCGAATCTCGGCGGCATGTCATACGTACTAGGCCCGGTGACGGGCTTTTTCGCGTATTTCAACGGCGATGGCGGCACGCCGGACAACCACAACAACGGTTTTTCGGTTTCCGCGCGCTATGCGATCACCTCGAATTTTCGCGCTTCGCTGGGCTATGCGTGGGTGCACGACCTCTCGGGCGCAGACAACGACGCCGACCAGTTCAGCGCCGCGTGCGAGTACGACCTCTCAAAGCGCGTGCTGCTTTACGCGAGCGCAGGGTGGCTGCGCAATCGCAACGATGCGACCTTCACATTGCGCGGCGTGAACGTCACCGGGCTGCCGCCATCCTGGCCGGGCGCACCTGTGCGCGGCGTGCAATTTGGCATGATCGACCGCTTTTAAAGGGCTTTTCTGCTTGATCGATCCGCTGGCGGCGTGGCGCATGGCCAACACTGTGGCCGGACGATGGCTTGTGCCAGGCATCTCTCGTTGTTATCATGCGCCTTCCATTTCTGCATACCGGACTCCAGCCAAAGTGGACAACTAAGCTTTCCCCAAACAATGTTTTCGCGCAGCGTCGAACACGCTACGCGAAAGGTTTCATGCATTCGGGAGAAGCTTATGGCTCGAGTCACGCCAGCCGCGACGCTTGTCGCACTCCATCACGTTTCATTCCGGTTCGAAAGCGGCATTACGCTATTCGACTCGCTAGACCTCGTTCTCGATCGCGTGCCCACGGGTGTTGTCGGTCGAAATGGCGTCGGCAAAAGCATGCTCGCGCAACTGATCGCGGGGAGAATCGAGCCGACTTCAGGCAAGATCGATCGGCACGTGCGCGTCGCGTACGCGGCGCAGCAACACCTCGACACGTCACACGATACGCGCACCGTTGCGCAAGTCATGGGAGTCGACGCGCCGCTCGCGGCCTTGGCACGGCTGGAAAACGGGACGGCCGACAGCCGCGATTTCGACGCGATCGGCGAGCGCTGGGATCTCGCAGCGCGCGTGCGTACCGCGCTCGATGCGGCGGGACTCGATCATCTGGAGTCCGACACATTGGCATACTCGCTCAGCGGAGGTGAGCTTGCGCGGGTGACCTTGATTGGCGCGCTGCTGGCCGACGCCAGCCTGCTTGTGCTCGATGAGCCGACCAACCATCTCGACGGCGCTGGCCGCGCGTGGCTGCGCGGCGCGCTTGACGCATGGCGCGGCGGTCTCGTCGTCGTGAGCCACGATCGCGCGGTGCTCGCAGACATGCAGCGCATTGTCGAGGTCACGCCCAAGGGGCTTCGGATCTATGGCGGTGACTATGCCAGTTACCGCATTCAGCGCGATGCGGAACACGAGGCGGCGAAGCGCGCGCTCAGCCATGCGCGTACCGAACGCGAGCGCGCCACGCGCAGGCTCCAGCGCGAACACGACACGATCCAACGGCATGCCGCCGGCACATTGCGCTACGCGAAGACGGCCAATTTATCGTCGATGGCGAAAGAGGGGATCAAAGGTGGCGCGCGCCATGCGATGGGGCAGGTCAGGGCCGAGCAGCGCGAGCACAAGGAGGCGCTTGACGGGCGCGTGACCGGCGCTGCCGCGCGCGTCGAGCCCGAAGCGCCGGTGCTCGTGGCGTTGCCAGGCGCAGAAGTGAGTGCGCGGAGCCAGGTCTTCACGCTGGAAGAGGTCGGGCTGCCGTGGCTCGCACACGTCGATCCGGCCGCCACGCTAAGCTGGTCGTGCAGCGGCCCCGTGCGCGTGGCGCTCAGGGGTCCGAACGGATGCGGAAAGTCGACGCTGCTGCGGCTCATCGCCGGGCAACTCGCGCCGCAGGCGGGGCGCATTGTGACGCATGTCCGCTGTGCCTACCTCGACCAGAAGCTCGCAATGCTCGATCCGGACCGCTCGATCGCCGAACAGCTTGGGTTGCTCGACACACCCCTTGCCGAAGGCGCGTTGCGCAGCCGGCTCGCGCTGTTGCAACTCGACGCCACGCGTGTGACACAACCGTCGCGCTACCTGAGCGGCGGCGAACGCTTGAAGGCCGCGCTCGCCTGTGCGCTCTGGCGCGGCACGCCCGCGCAGATGCTGCTGCTCGATGAACCGACCAACCATCTCGATCTGGAATCCGTGCGCGCGATCGAGAGGGCGCTGGCGGACTTTCCGGGCGCGCTGATCGTGGCCTCGCACGACGCGGATTTCATTGCTGCGCTGGGGCCGACGCATACGATGCAATGGAGCCGCGAGGGATGGCGCTTCGATCCCATAATCTGATTCCGGGTTTCTAGTCGAAGGCCGAGCAGAGGCGCTCGATCGGGACTGCGATCAATATGCAGATCGAAAAAGCGAGACCGAAGGTGAAGGCCACGGAAGTCGTCGCACCGCACCACGCGATAAAGCGCCGTGCGTCGCGCTTTTCCTTCGCGACGTAGGCGATCTTGCGCCAGGCGCGGCCCGCGGCGTAGGTGATGGCGAGCGCGAGCACGAGCGCGCAGACTGAGGCGATGCCGAGGATCCATTGCGTGCCGTGCCAGCCTGGCATTGGATCCCACGTGACGGCGTCGGCGCATGCCGTGGAAATGAGCGTGACGCCGAGCGCCAGATGCAGCACCCAGATGAGCGGGACCGCGCACAGTCCGAGCCAGCCGGCGATGCGCTGCGCGCGCGTGCCTTCTGCATTCGAGCCGGCGCCGGTTGGTTGTCTGGATGTCGGGGCGGACTTCATGGGTTCCTCCTGCGTGGCGCCATGGGGTTTGCGGCGCAGGAGGTATGCCTGAGGTGAATATATTATTTTACATAACATAAATTATCGACTTTTCTGAATGTTCGCAAACATCGCGATTAGCCGCCTCACACCTCGACAATGACCTTCAACGCCTGCGTACTGGCCGCCTGGCGCAACGCTCAGAGCGCCGTCCACTCGTTCTGCGCAACCTCACGGATGCAGCGGATAAAGTACGCTGCGGCACGCGTAAGCAAGCTGTTCTCACGCACGAGCAGGCTCATGCTCAGGCGCGGCAGATTGGCCGCCAGCGGCAGCGCCGTAAAGCGCTGGCGCAGCTCGGGCATGCCGATGGCAAAGAGCGACCAGAAGAACACCACGTCGTTGGCCATCGCCAGGCTGTGAAAAAGCGCCTGCGACGTGCAACGCGTGACGCGTGGCGGTGGCGCGAGCCCCTCCTGCGCAAACAGCTCCACGAGAAAGCGCGGGAACCGTTCGGTGAGGTCGGTGTGAATCCACTCGGCGTGATGCAGTTCCGCCAGCGACAGCGCGTGAGCAAGCGGACTTTCGCGGTGCACCGCGAGTGAAGTCGGCAGCGAAAAAAGTTCTTCATGCTCCACGGGCGCGCCGCCTGCGCTGCCCGTGGCGGCGCCCACGGCGAAGTCGAGGCTTCCGCTGCGAAGCTGCGTAACGAGCTGATCCGAGGTGTATTCGATGAAATCCACCTTCACTTCCGGCCACGCCTGACGAAAGCGCGCGAAGGCGCGCGGCACGATGGTCAGGCCGGCCAGCGGCGTGACGCCTATCGCCAGTTCCCCGTCGCGGCGGCCCTTGAGCTGGTTGATCTCCTCCTGCGCCCGGCGCACTTCGCGCACGATCAGGCGTGCCCGCGCCAGCAGCGCCTGCCCCTCGACGGTGAGCACGACGCCGCGCGCCTGGCGCGTCACGATCAGGATGCCGAGCTCCGCTTCGAGGTCCTTGATGGCCTTGGTAATGGCCGGCTGCGTCAGGTGCAGAGCCCGGGCTGCCCCGTGAAAACTGCCCTGATCGGCCACGGCGACCAGCGCGGTGAGTTGGTGATGCTTCAAGGGGAGCCGCCTTCACTGATAAACACTGGTAATCATTATAAGAATTTTTTGATTGTTGTTTGATATTGGCTCCCGCAGAGTGCGGTCACCTGAGGAAGTCGGTCACGCACTGCTTCGCTCGGGCACGCCGGTTTGGCGCCCAGCGCCGGGACCTTTGTCATCCGTTTCACCGCAACCGCACGCCCATGAAGAAGCCCCCTGCCGAAGCCAACTCCACCGGCGCCGGCCAGCTGGATATCTCCTGTCCCGCGCCGGCCGAGGCAGCCGAGCCGATCGTGCCTGAAAACGCCAACCCGCACGCCAATTCGCACGTCACTTCGTTGCCCCCGCAACCCGGCGCAAGCGGGTCGAGCCCCCGCCGCCGTTACGTCGTCGTTGCGCTGCTCATGATCGTCATGGTCATCGCAGTGCTCGACAAGTCGATTTTCGCCTTCGCCGGTCCGCAGATCATCGACGAGCTCAAGCTCACGCCCGCGCAGTTCGGCTCGATCGGCAGTGCCTTTTTCGTGCTGTATTCGATTTCCGGGCTGCTGGTTGGCTTCGCCGCGAACCGGCTGCCCACACGCTACATCCTCGCCGCGATGTCACTGGTCTGGATGGCCGCGCAGTTGCTCACGGCCCGCAGCAGCGGTTTCGCCATGCTCGTCGGCAGCCGCATGCTGCTCGGCGCGGGCTGCGGGCCGGGTACGGCCGTCACTCAGCACGCGTGCTTCAAATGGTACGCACCGCGCGAGCGTGTCGTGCCGGCGGCGCTGATCCAGGTCGCGATCATGCTCGGCGCCATTGCCGGCGCGCTCATGCTGCCGCTCGTGATCCAGCGCTTCGGCTGGCGCGCCGGTTATCTGCTGCTGGCCGGCGTGAGCCTTGTCTGGCTGCTCGCGTGGATGGCCTATGGCCGCGAAGGCACGCACGACGACGCGGCGCTCACGCCCTCCACAGCCACGGCCCCTTACCGGCGCCTGCTGCTCGATCGCAGCTTCGTGCTCGTGACGCTCGCGGGCTTCTGCAGCTATCTGCCCACGGCGCTGATCTATAGCTGGGTGCCGGTCTATCTCCAGCGCGGCCTCGGGCTCGCGCCCATCCAGTCGGGCTACGTGGTGATGGCCGCGACGCTCGGCGTCATCGTGCTCAATCTCGTGGTCTCCAGCGCTTCGCAGCGCGCGCTCACGCGCGGCGCGCGCGTGCGGCGCGCGCTGGTCGCGCCGCCCATGCTCGCCTGCCTGCTGGGCGGCATCGCCATGGCCGTGCTTGGCTTCGGCTCGCCGGGCCGGGTCGGCACGCTCGCCCTCTTCCTGCTCGGCAGCATCCTCGTCAACCTGCTGCCCGCTTTTGCCAACAGCATCGTGGCGTTTTTCGCGCCGAGCCGTCAGCGCGGCAGCCTGCTCGCGATTCATATCGGCCTGATGACCAGCGCGGGCATGGTCGCGCCGCTGCTGGTCGGCCGCGCCGTCGAGCGTGCGGGCGGCCTGATCGCGCCGGGCTTCGAACTCGTGATCGGCGGCTTTGGCCTCGCCCTCGTTGCGAGCGGCCTGCTGGGCCTGGCGCTGATCGATCCCGAGCGTACGCGCTCGCAACTTCTAACCCGCGATACCCAACCGCGCTGATGCGCACTCCAACAATATGACTCTGCACCAACGCATCAAGGCGCCCCAGCAGCGCCCCGCTTCGCTCGAACTTCAGGCCAGCTGGCGCGAAGCCGACGTGGACGATGGCTTCACCGTCGTCGCCGCGGGCGACATCATCATCACACACGCGATCCGCGCCAAGCTCGCGCGCAAGTCGCCCGAGCTGCTGGAGATCCTCTCGCGCGGCGATGTCGTCGTCGGCAACTACGAAGGCTCGGCGATCGACCTCAAGACCTTCAGCGGACACCCGGAAGCGCAGTCCGGCTTCGCCTGGCTCACGAGCGACCCCGAGTGCCCTGCGGACCTCGCCTCCATCGGCTTCAACCTGATGGCGCGCGCGAACAACCACGCGCTGGACTGGGGCGTGGCTGGCATGAACATGACCGACGGCCTCCTCGATGACGCGGGCATCGTTCACGCCGGCACCGGCGCGAGCCTCGCCGCCGCGCGCGCGCCCGCGTTTCTGAACACGGACAAGGCCCGCGTCGCGCTGATCTCCTACGCGACCACCTTCGAAGGCAACGCGCCCGCCAACGACGGCCTCGGCGCCGTTGCGCCGCGCCCCGGCCTGAACCCGCTGCGCACGACCGCGCACCGCCTCGTCAGCGCCGAGGATTTCGCGGTGCTCAAGCGTCTGAACGATCAGGAAGCCTTCCAGGACCACTTCCTCCTCAAAGCGCTGCACGGCCAGCACAGCGTGCACCTCGGCATGGCGCTGCACTATCGCGTCGATCCCGAAGCGGCCCCGGGGTCGCTGCGCATCGCCCACGAATGCGACAAGCGCGACCAGGCCGACATCGAACGCAACCTGCGCCAGGCCAAGCAGACCAGCGATTTCACGATCGTCGCCCAGCACACGCACGAGCCGGACAATTTCACCACCGAAGTGCCCAGCTATTTGCCGGCGCTCGCGCGCAAGCTGGTGGACGGTGGCGCCGACATGCTGTGCGGCCACGGCCCGCACCAACTGCGCGGCATCGAGATCTACAACGGCAAGCCGCTGCTGTACTCGCTCGGCAACTTCTGCTTCATGGACAACAGCCAGCAGATCGTGCCGCGCGACGAATGGGAAGAGATCGAATGGATGGCGGCGGAGGCCATCGTCGGCCCCAAGGGCGTCACCAACCCCGAGGTCGGCACGCCCGCGGAATTCCTCGAGTGGAAGCGCGTGGTCGGCATTTTCTCCGAGCCGATCTGGTTCGAGAGCGTCGTGGCCGAATGCCGATTCCATGCCGACGGCCGCCTCAAGGCGCTCCTGCTTCATCCGATCGAACTCGGTTTTGGCGGCCGCGACGCCGAGCGGGGCATTCCGCGTCTCGCATTCGACACGGCGGAGAATAACGGCCAGGCGCGCCGCATCCTCGAGCGGCTGCAGGCGCTTTCCAGCGAGTTCGGCACGCAGATCGAGATCGACACCGTGACGATTGGCGAACGCACGAGCAGCGTCGGTCGCGTACGCTTGGGTGGCTGATGCGCGCGATCATGGACCCCAGCAGTTTCTCGCGCAGCTACGTAGAGGCGCGCAAACGCTTCCTTGCCGCCTGCGCCGCAGCCGGCCTCGCGGTGCAGCACCACATTCACCCCATGGTCGGCCGTTACGGCGAGGAACTCGCCATCGACGTCGCGCGTATGGGCGCGCCCGATGCGGCCAACCTGCTCGTGATCAGCAGCGGCTGCCACGGCATTGAAGGGTTCTGCGGCTCGGGCGTGCAACTCGATCGGCTGCGCGACGCCGACTGGCTGCAGCGGTGCAAACGGGGCGACCTGGCCGTGCTTTACCTCCACGCGCTGAACCCGTTTGGGTTCTCGTGGGAGCGCCGCGTGACGCACGAGAACGTCGACCTCAATCGCAATTTCCGAGATTTCGGCGCAGCGCCTGAAGAGAACAGCGGCTATCGCGAGATCGCCCCGCTACTCGTGCCGCGGCGTTGTCCGCCCACGCTGGCCAGCACGCTCGGCCTCATCGGGTATGCATTGCGGCATGGCCGGCGCAAGCTTCAAACGGCCATTTCCGCCGGCCAGCAGGTCGACCCACAAGGGCTGTTCTACGTGGGCGATGCGCCGACATGGAGCCATCTGCGCATTCGCGAGATCCTGCGCGAGCATGCACAACAGTGCCGCCGCATCGCCTGGATCGACGTGCATACCGGCCTCGGTCCTGCCGGCGTTGGCGAGCGCATCTACAAGGGACAGCAAGATACGGCGTCGATCGCGCGCGCACGCCAGTGGTGGGGAGACGTGACAAGCAGCGAGGAAGGGAACTCCAGTTCGACCGTCGTCGGCGGAACGCTGGATCTTGCCGTGATGAGCGAGTGTCCGCAGGCCGAGTACAACGGGCTCACGCTCGAATACGGCACGCTGCCCGGACGTCAGGTGCTGGAGGCCCTGCGTGCGGAGCAGTGGCTTTACCAGCACCCCGGGGCCGATATCGAGCGCTCACAGGCCATCAAAAAGCGGCTTCGCGCCGCGTTCTATGTCGAGACCGACGACTGGAAACGCAGCGTGCTCGCCCAGGCGCGCGAGGTGCTGGACCAGAGCCTGGCGGGACTCGGCACGCCTTTGCCGCAAGCACGAGCGCAAGCGGCTTGACGTCAAGCGAGGTCACAGGCGCGTGGGGTTGAGACCGCATCGCCCCGGCCTCGCACGCTCACCTCTTCCAAATGGCCAGCAGCCCGCGCGCGTAGCGGCGGGCTGCTTTCGCGCGTTCAAGCGCAAGACACACATCCAGTCCGCCAAACGGCGCCCCTCTCCCTCGAATCGCCTCGAACCGCCTCGCCGTGCCTCCCGGCGCGCTCAATCGGCGGATGCGAAACGGCCCGTGCGAGGTTGCCCCATGCGTTGCGCGGTGACATCGAGAATACAGTCGACGAAGTATTCGGCGGGCCGCGTGAGCTGCGCCTCGGGTGCGGAGAACAAATAAAGCTGCAACGAGGGCGGCCGCTCCTCCACCTTCAGTTCGACGAACGCGCGGCCCAGTTCGGCCTCTTCGAGCGAATGGCGCGTCCACGCGAACACGGCGTCGGAGCGCACCGTGAGGCCGTAAAAAAGGCCGTAGGACGTGCAACGCGTAACCCGCCGCGGCGGTTCGAGCCCCGCGCGCTCGAACATTGCGTGAATGTAGCCCGGATAGTTGTCGGTGACGTCGGTATGGATCCACTCGGCGTCCTGCAACTGGGCCAGCGAAGAAGCCCGCGCGAACGGACCGTTCGCGCGCGTGACAAATACCGCATCGAACGCAAGGAGCGCTTTGACCTGTGCGCCGTCTTCCCCCGGATTCACCGGATTCACGGGAAACGCCGCAAATGCCAGATCGACTGCCCGATTACGTAGTTGCTCGCGCAACTGGTTCAGGCCGAGCTCGACGAATTCGATCGTGACATGGGGCCAGCGCCGGCGGAATTCGACAAACGCCTCGGCAAGGCCAGCGGTGCCCGCAATGGGCGACACCCCGATCACGAGCCGGCCTTCGCGCCGCCCCTTCATGTGGGCCAGATCCTCTTCGGCGCGCTCCATTTCGCGCACTACGGTGCGCGCACGTTGCAGCAGTGCAACACCCTCCGGTGTTGGGACCACACCCCATGGATTGCGGTCGAACAGGCGCACGCCGAATTCGTCTTCCAGCTCGCGGATCGCTTTTGTCACAGCGGGTTGCGTGACATGAAGGCGGTATGCAGCGCCCTTGAGCGTGCCCGTTGCGGCGACTTCAACGAGCGCGCGAAGCTGATGAATTTTCATGATGCGGGGGATATTACCATTGGTAATAGACATTCCAATTATTGTTTTTTTATTTCGACCGATCGTCCTTAGGCTCTGCGTCTGAATGCCGTCGCACTGAACGGCTACGGGGGAAACGATTTCATGACGCAGCACTACGCCACCCTGCTCGCGGCCCTCCGCGAGTCGGAACCGAAGTTCATCTCAATCCGCCGCGACATCCATGCGCATCCCGAACTCGGCTTCGCGGAAACGCGCACCGCCGGCATCGTCGCGGAGCAACTCGCGCAGTGGGGCTACGAGGTCACGACGGAAATCGGGGGCACAGGCGTGGTCGGGCGGCTCAAGCGCGGCCATTCCAGCCGCGCAATCGGGCTGCGCGCCGACATGGACGCCCTGCCGATCGAGGAAGCGACCGGCCTGCCCTACACCAGCACCGTCGCCCAGACGATGCACGCTTGCGGCCATGACGGCCACACCGCGATCCTGCTCGCCGCCGCGCATCATCTCGCGACGCAGGGACAGTTCGACGGCACGCTCAACCTGATTTTCCAGCCCGCCGAAGAAGGTCTCGGCGGCGCCACGCGCATGATCGAAGACGGCCTCTTCACGCGCTTTCCCTGCGACCAGGTGTTCGCGCTGCACAACGCGCCCGGCCTGCCCGTGGGCCAGTTCGCGGTGCGCCACGGCTGCATGCTGGCCTCGTCGGACAGCGTGACGATCACCGTGACGGGCCGCGGCGGCCACGGCGCCATGCCGCATCTCGCGAGCGACCCGGTCGTTGCGGCCGCAAGCATCGTGATGGCGCTGCAAACCATCGTCGCGCGCAACATCGAGCCCACGCACGCGGCGGTGGTGACCGTCGGCTCGATCCAGGGCGGCAAGGCCGGCAACGTGATACCGGAGACCGTCACGTTGCAGCTTTCCGTACGCGCGCTCGACAGCGAGACGCGCAACACGCTGGAAGCGCGCATTCGCAGCATTGCCGACCTGCAGGCGCAGACGTATGGCGCCACGGCGAGCGTGGACTACCGCGCGATCTCGCGTCCGCTCGTCAACGACCGCGCGGCCACGGAGCTTGCGATCGAAACCATCGAGGCGCTGGCGGGCAAGGCGGCATTGACCATGCTGCCCGACGCCATCATGGGCAGCGAGGACTTCTCGTGGATGTCCGAACACCTGCCGGGCTGCTACGTGCTGCTTGGCAACGGCACCGGCCAAACCGGCGGCTGCCTCGTCCACAACCCGGCTTACGACTTCAACGACGCGGCGCTCAGTTGGGGCGCGGCGTGGTTCGTCGCGCTGACCGAGCGTTATTTGCGCACCGAATGACCCCAAGCCAGCCCGGCGGCGGACCGCGAACCCGTCACTTCTCGCCTCGCGCGCGGCCACCGTCACTTTTGCAGTTTCTGACCCACCCAAAGAGCCTATAAATGTCAGCAAGCAGCCTTCGGCCCAATTCCGCCGCACACAATACGGGACCCCATTCGAAACCGACGCGCCTCGCGCTCGCCGCGCGGCGCGCCGGCATGGCCGCCGCGCTTTGCGCCGCGAGCCAGGCCGCTTCGGCGCAGATGCCGTCGAACCTGTTCTTCACCGACTATTTCCAGGGCGTGCCGTACGCGAGCACGGGCGCCTACACGCCGGGCATCTCGCTCTATGGCGTCGTGGACAACGCGATCGGCTTCACGAAGGGCGCGCAGACGGCGTTCGTGCAGCAAAGCGGCGGCGAGTGGACCTCGAAGTTCGGCATGTATGGCGTCGAGGATCTCGGCGGCGGCTACCGCGTGCGCTTCGCCCTCGAGAACGGCTTCGATGCATCGAACGGGTCGCTCGGCACGGCGAACACCATGTTCAACCGTGAAGCATGGATCGCGCTCGGATCGGCGAAAACCGGCGAGGTGAAGTTCGGTTTGCAGGATGCCGTTGGCGTGCCGCTTTTCATCGACGTGTTCGGCGAGGTGCTGTCGGTTTCGACGGTCGCCTATCTGGCCGGCTGGACCTACGACCTCGGGCCCGGCGCGAGCTACCAGCCGCTGCACATCTCGAACGCAGTGAGCTATTCGTCGCCGTGGTACGGCCCGTTCAACGCTCAGGCGCTGATCCAGATGCACAGCGCGGACTCGACCGCGCCGACGCTCACGAACCGCTCCATCGCAGTCAACTACTTCGACGGCCACCTGTTCGGCACGATCAGCTATTTCGGCAACTATGCGGTCAACGGGCTCAATCCGTCGCAATACGTACGCACCGACAACATCTCGGGCGGCCTGCTGTACGACGCCGGACACTATGTGCTTTCCGCTGGCTACAGCTTCCTTGCCCCGCGTCTTGAAGGCGACCGCGTGTCGTCGACCTACACGCTCGGCGCCATCTACCGCTATCTGAAGCGCAACGACTTCCGCGCCGAAGTGGTGTATCGCACCGTGGGCGGCTGGGTCGATCACTCGTACGGCGTGACGCTCGGCTACGACTACAACCTCTCTAAACGCACGGCGCTCTATGTGCGCGGCTCGGTGATCCACAATATCGGCACCGCGCCCACCTATAGCCACTACCCGTACCCGTACACGCAGCAGCCCACGCTCGACAACGTCAGCAACGCCTATTCGACCTCGAACGGAACGCAGTTCTACAAGACGCCGCACGTCGTGCTGATCGGCATGTATCACAAGTTCTGAACGTGCTCGCGCACGACGATTCGAACATCACGACACATCATCCATTGACTGGGGAGAAACGACATGACGATTCGCCATTCCGTACGGCTTGCCGCCGCCCTGCTGTTCGCCGTTTGCGCGAGTGTGCATGCGCAGGGCGGCAACGCTGCCTCGAGCGCTTCCTCAAGCGCTTCCGCCGCGACGGCCGCGCCCGTTGCGGCCGCCTCCGCGCCAACCGACAAGCAACTCGCCGCGAGCGTGCGCCAGGCGCTGCGCGCCGCGCGCAAGCAGGGACTGAAGTCCACCTATATCCGCGTGCGCGCGCGTGACGGCGTCGTCACGCTGAGCGGCGTGGTCGCGAACGAGAGTCAAATCGCGCTCGCTACTTCAGTGGCACAGGGCGTGAGCGGCGTGCGCAACGTGACCAGCAAGATCGAAGTCCGCAGCAGCGCGGGCGCGCCCATGGGCAACCAGTAAGCGCCTCGACGCGCGGCGCACGGCGTCGCGCGTCGTTTCACTCATTGAGCATCGTGCTTCAGAGCATGAGCGGCTTGTCGACTAGCCGACAGTCGTTGCGCCCGATTTGAGCGATCATTCGTCTACGCCTGCGCTGCCTGCCGTGCCTTGAGGGGACACCCGGCCATGAGGCGTCACCGAAGCTGTCCAGACCGAATGATTGAGGAGACTCGATATGGCCGCATCTGATCTCACCCTGAAGCCTGCTGTTTCCGCCGCCGAATGGGAAGCGCGGGTCAATCTCGCGGCGGCGTACCGCCTGACCGCGCTGTTCGGATGGGACGACCTCGTGTTTACCCATATCTCCGCGCGCGTACCCGGACCCGAGCACCATTTCCTGATCAACCCGTACGGGATGATGTTCGACGAGATCACCGCGTCTTCGCTCGTCAAGATCGATCTGGAAGGCCGCAAAGTGTCCGACTCGCCTTACGACATCAATCCGGCCGGCTTCACGATTCACAGCGCGGTGCACGCGGCGCGCGAAGACGCGCTCTGCGTGATGCACACGCATTCGGTCAACGGTGTGGCCGTGTCGGCCCAGGACGCGGGCTTGCTGCCGCTTTCCCAGCAGTCGCTCGGCGTGCTCGCATCGCTCGGCTATCACGACTACGAGGGCATCGCCCTCAACGAAGACGAGAAGCCCCGGCTCGTGCGCGACCTCGGCAACAACACTTATCTGATGCTGCGCAACCACGGTCTCCTGACCGTCGGCGCGAGCCCGGCGGATGCGTTCGTCGCGATGTACTTCTTCGAGGCGGCGTGCATGATTCAGGTCCGCGCACAGGCGGGTGGCTCGAAGCTTCGGCCGATCGCCCAGCCGATTCTCAACGGCATCCGGCAGCAGATCGCCACCGTGACGCGGGGCGTCAGCCCCGGCGCGCTCGCCTGGCCTGGACTGCTGCGCCGGCTCGACCGGCACAATCCCGGTTACGCGGCATAGTGCCCATGCGCCAGGGGCGTGTGGCAAGCGTCGCGCGCGACGTCATCTAAAGCCATCGCGGCGGCGACGCGAGCGCCGCCGCGCGAGGCGTGCGACGGCGTGCAATACGCCACGCAAAACGATGCTAAACATGGGATCGGCAAACCGGCTGGCCAGCGCGAGCGCATGTAACCGGGTATCGTGTGGACTATCCAGAACCCACCCCTCTCGCCCATGATTCCGGTCCAACGCCATCGCGTCTTCGCACACCTTGCACTGAAACGGACTGCCGCCATCGCCGCGGCGTCTCTCGCCCTCTTTGCGGCCGGGTGTGCGACATCCACACAGCAGGCCGTGCACAGTGCGCAGACGCAACCCGCAGCCGCCACGTCACTCGATGCCGCGATCGCTGGTCCAGCCCGTAGCGAGCGGGCCAAAGCGCGCGACGTCTATCGGCATCCGAAGGAGACGTTGCAATTCTTCGGCGTCGAGCCCACGCAAACGGTGCTCGAAATCGCGCCGGGCGGCGGCTGGTACACGGACATCCTGGCCCCGTGGTTGCACGATGGCGGCCATCTTTACGAGGCCCAGTACATCAGCACGTCAGCGGAACTGGCCGCCGAAGACCGCGACACCGACGCCGCGTTCTTGCGCAAGCTCGCGGCAACCCCGGCGCTCTATGGCAACGTCAAGGTCGGCACCTTGCATGCAGGCGAGTTCAAGGGTTTCGAGGCGCAAGGCCAGTTCGACGTGGTGCTCACCTTCCGCAACATCCACAACTGGATCAAGGACGGCCAGATTGACGACAACCTGCGCGCGTTCTATGTCGCATTGAAACCCGGCGGCGTGCTCGGCGTCGAGGAGCATCGCGCGCGGCGTGGCACGACCGTGCAGCAAATGATCGACAGCGGCTACGTGACCGAAGAGTACGTGATCGAGCATGCGCAGGGCGCGGGCTTCGTGCTGGCCGCACGCAGCGAGATCAACGCGAATCCGAAAGACACCAAGGATTATCCGCACGGCGTCTGGTCGCTGCCGCCCACCTACAAGGGCGGCGACGTTGACCGCGCGCGCTATGCAGCGATTGGGGAGTCGGATCGCATGACGCTGAGGTTCATCAAGCCATAACGTGGATGCTGTGTGCCGGCGCGACATGTTCGTTGCTGCACCGGCCCCGCGCACTCCACCGTGTCGTTCACGTCGGTCAAGCGAATCATGCGCAGGCGCCGGGCATCGAACAGGCTCGAGGTTTTCACGAAATCTCGATCTACTATCATGCTATTGCGATAAGTATTATTATCACGACGCATCTGTTTGTATGTAAAACCAGGTGTCATGAAAACAGATCGCCGCCGCAACAAGGTTTCACCAGGTTCACGGGTACGGGGGCGGCGTTGACGGAGATTCTTCGAAGAGTTTGGCCCGAACACCGTCAGTGAAGAATTTCTGCGCGACTTCCCGGTCGGCCTGGCTCGGTGAACCGTCCCACCAAAGGCGAATTTTTCCCGCCAGCGCCATCAGTTCGAGAAAGCTCTGCGAGGAAGCGAATAACGCAGTGCTCGTCATGACGAGCATCGCTGCACGCTGCTGCGGCGCGGTCCAACTCTGAGTCGTCGTGAACGGTGCAGCGGACAGGACGACCACTATTTCATCGACGTAAGGCTCGGCTGTTGACGTGACCATGCCTCGCCCATCGCCCGCCGTGCGAACCAGACTTTCGAAGGCGGCACTCGTTTCCCGGCCAAACAGATTCGCAAGGGGTTCAGCTCTATCGCGGGTGACCAGATGGAATCCAAGCATGCGCAACGCAAGCGCGATGACGGCCGGTGGCGCCTCGTCACCCGGCATGGGAAACGGGGGGCCGCGGCTCTTTAGTGTCATACGCACGAGTGTTGTCCAGTCTTCCAGCGACGGTTCGAATGGATTCACGGTGAACAGGTTCGCGGGTCCTCTGCGGTTCGCAATGCTGATGATCAGGTCGACCTGTGCCGCGAAAAGCAGTTTGCCACTGGAATCCATGCTGAAATTGTCCCAAGCTCTCCTGATTGCTGCGAGCCAATCGAACTTCTGCCCGGCTGCTTGCGCAAGGGGCAACCATTCTTCAACGGTCCGCTTGATCTGAACTGCCGGTTCCGGGGAGTAGCCGTCAGCAAGATTCGGAACCTCGATTAGTCCGTCCACCCTCTTTTGCAGATCCTTTCGAAATTCCTCGACGACGGCGCGCAGGCCAGCGGAATCCAGTTGATGGAACTTCAGCCCGGTTGATAACGCGTCAAGCGCCCAAGTTAGATCGTTCTGCGTCTTGTTAGTGCCACTCAGGGCAGTGAGTTGCGCGGCGGTGCCGAGAACGAGTGCAATCAAGCCGGCGTTGGTGCGAATCATGTCAACGAACTGCTCCAGTGCGCCGAGATCGACTTCCAGTGCGGCGGGATTGCCTTGCCCATAGACCGCTTGATCGAGACGCACCCTGCCGGAATAGACAGACGACCACGCCGGCGTTGTCGGCAGCACGCCTATCACGTCGGCCAGGTACCGGTAAAGACTGCCCTTCGGCTGCACCGGCGTAAATTCGCTGAACAATATGGGCCGAAGCACGTCCTCGAAGTTATCGAGGAAAGCGGCGAATTGCGTTGACGTGTCGCGCAAGTTGCGAAGCTGTTCCAACTTCGACAATGGCTCCGCCGGCGTTCCTTGCTCCGGAATGCCGCCCGTCGCCGGGAGTCCGCCCGGAGGCAACGGCTGGATCGGCTGGGCTGGCACGCTCTCTCGCAAGTTACCCGACTGCGAGTATCGGAACCGAAAGCGCGTGTTGGAGCCGTCGACCTGAATGAGCACGGAGGCATTGCCGATAAGCACGGCGTCAAGCACCGATGAGTTCGGAGCGGGAACGCGCGGTGTCCGGTCATCGGGAGTCGGGTTGGCCACCGCGCTGATCAGCGCAAACTCCGGCATGTCCGCCGAGAGTGCGAGCGCCAGGTCCTTGACCACAGTGCACAGAATATGTTTGTCGTCGCCCGTCAATGCGCCCGATTGCTGACCAGAATGTGCGCGGTTTTGGCGCGGCCTGCGCACCTCGGCGAGATTCATGCGCGTTTCGAGCTGCTGCCACAACCGGTCGAGGCCGCTCCCGCTCAGGTCGATTTCCTCGGCGCCGCGCCGCCATTCGCGGGAAATGAAATAGAGGGCGTCCAGTATCGTCAGACGCATTCTGGGCTGCTGCATCAGCCAGCCCGTGAGATCGTCCTTCTTCAGGCGATGTTCAATGGCAACCTGCAACGTGACGTCAATCTTGTACACGGGTAAGGTCCTGACGTCGCCATCCGCTATGGCAATGTTGCCGGCGTCGTTGCGAATCGCTGCGATCTCGCGGTTCAAGGCGAGTGCATGCATTTGCGAGCGGTGCCGGAGCATCCATTTGAGCACCTCGCAATCGATCATCGCGGAAGAGTCTCCCGACGTATCGAACAGGCTCGACATGTACTGGTCCAGATCGCCGGGTTCATAGGTGACGAATAGCGGATGCGAAAAATACGAATAAGTCTTCGCATAGGCCTTGTCCCGCTCGCCCATCGAGACAAGTTCGAGATAACCACGATCGGTCAGGAAGCACGAGAATACGTTTTCCGCCATCAGCTTCTTCAGATGTCGCACCATCGCCTCCAGGCGCCACGACAGCTCGCCCATTTTGTCCAGTTCGTCGATCACGAGAACCGGCGCAAGGCCTGCGCTCATCAGCCATTGCAAAAGCATTGGCAATACACGGTCCAACGTTCGCAGCGTTCGATCCGGAATGAAAGTGCGCTCGATCTCTCGCTCCTGCCGCGTCTTCGACGACGACGAATGCCTGAACACGATCGACGCCCCGACGGCCGTCGCGAGTCCGAGCAGCGTGGCGGCCCATAGCGCGTGCTGCCCGGCCGCCGCGCCTCCCATGACAAGCGCACCGGAAGCAATACTGGCGAATGATTTGAGCAGATTTTCGTTCTGCCAGGCAAATTTCGATTCGGTGTGCGTTTCACGCGTGTCGGTCGCTGTATTGCGGTCAGTTTCGCTGAGCTCGCCCGAGATTCGCTGATGGGCCATACAAAGGCCAGTGAGCGCAATGAGTTCCCGCGCACCCTGATCCGCTACCGGCTGCCGCCCATCTTCGCTGCGGCCGGGCACGCCCAGAATGCCGGTCGAAAGCGCGCCGACGCCCGCATAGAATTCGCGTAAGCGAATGGCGGACGGGTCCTCTATCAATTCCAATTCGAACTGTGCCGCTAGCTCGGTCCATTCCGCGACGTCTTGCATCAATTCGTTACCCGACCCGGATCGCCCGTCCCCCGCCTGCGCCGCCGCTCCAGCGACCGGTGCGGGGTCGTTGATCTTCGCAAGAACCCACGTTCGAAACGCGGCCGCATACTCGCGCACGACGGCACGATGCAAGCCCAGGATTACTTGCTCCAACGCGCGCTGAGCATGTTCCTCGACGCTATCCGTGACGACCTTGCGATCAGTCGGAACGGTGTCTGCCGCGTCGTCGTGTTCTCTTGCGGCGGCACGCTCCGGCGCCGGAGCTTCGCCACCGCCAGTGACGGCGGTCTCTTGCGACTGCGCGCCGGGTTCGCGCTCGCGGCCCGTCTGCGCGGATGGCTCGTCTGCGGGCACTGTCGGCGCCGCTTCCCGCGCGCCTTCGTCAGGCTCCGCGCGGCCGGCTATCTGCTGGCCTTGCGCGGTGGCCGGCGCTGAGGCAGCGTCGCCGTCAATATCATCGTCGGATAACTCGCTTAGCGAAAGAAACAGACTCGGACCGTGCAGTACGACCAGCAACGGCCGCATTCTCGTGCGCTTCGCCTTGCTCTCCAGCATGAGCCGATGAACCACGTCGGCGACCATGGTTGTCTTGCCCGCGCCACGATGCCCGGCGATGAGGAATGAGCGCCCCTGAATCTGGCCGTTGCAGTATCGACGCAACTCGTGCTCCAGAATCCGGTTGGTCTCCGAGCGCATGGTGATGACCGGTTCGTCCCCGCCGGGGTTGAGCGGGTCGTACATCGGCTTGATGCGAATGACCATGATCGCCCGCTACTGGTGAGCAACATTGGCTGTCGATGCCGCGGATGCCGCACCCGCGGGCCGACTGTTTTGTTCCACCGGCATAAACGCCGCTTCGAGCGCGGCGAGCCCCATGAGCACCGCGCCAACCGCAAGCGCAACGGCCACGAGCAGGCGAATCAGCGCAGGGGAGATATACCAGCCAGATGACGACGCCCCGCCGAATCCGCCCCAGTGACGCCGAAACGAAAACGGATCGGCCTGCGTGCCAAGCAGATTGGTGAAAATCTTGAGCGCCCCGCGAGCGAAGAGAAATGTCGCGGTACCCACCGCGGCAATCGCAATCAGGCGGACCAATCCCGTGAATAACAACGGGATCATTCGCGCAATTTCGGTGAACCAGACGACGACTAACCGCGCCCAGTCGACGCGTTCCGTCGAACCCGATGTCGACCCGCGCGTTGCATTTGCTCCGGCGCCTGGTGCGTCCGCCGATCTAGCGGCGCTCGCCGTCCCGCCCTCCCCGAGCGCGGGCGGCTGCATGCCCGTGGCCGAAACTGCGGTCGGTGCGGTTTCGTATTGCGCGCCAGGCGATGGTTGCGCGACATGAGCAGGCGCTTCCTTTTTAGTCAGATTGGCCTGACCGGCATCGCCCGAAGCCTGCAACACAGCGTTCGGACGCTCGCCCGCCGTACTCGCTGCGGAAACGAAAATGGCGAGAATCGTCAGCGCCCTGGCCTGCTTGAAGTGTGCCCTTCTCGCTTCACGCCGCGCACAGGCGCGAGTCCCCGGAGGTGTCTCGCCGACGTATCGGATCGATTCCATCGCATCCTCTTCACCGCGTGTCTGGCAATGCTGAGAATCGAGTGTAGGCGCTTATCAGGCCAGCGCAAGTGCGCATGGTCAGCGTGGTTTCGACACACGCTTTGCCTGATCGCCTGCCAAGCTTTACTTTATGGAAGCGCTCGCCTAAGGTAATTCTGAATACCATCGAGAGATTCGCACGTAATCGGCAGCATAAGCCAACTCGTCATTCGCCTGGCAGCGTAACGCCATCCTATTTGGCTTTATTGCCCATTTGCCGAACCGGCGCACAATTGCAAACGTGTGCCGTCTTCCAAAGGGATTCGTCCGCATCTGCACAGTGTATGTTCCGCCTTCCCGGCATACAGGAGTCTGACGCGAGCAAACAATCTAATTAGCATTCCTTTATATTGTTTGCATTCTTGCTTGAGTGAAATCCATTGAATACCGCGTCGTCACATAGCGGTATGTGAACTTCTGTGCAGCACGCTGCGCAGGAACGCAACCTTGCCGCGACAGCGCGATCTCGCGCTACGCAATGAGGGGATGTCTTCATGTCCACGCTCACCTATCCTGGCGTCTATATCGAGGAAATCCCCAGCGGGGTCCACACCATTACGGGTGTGGCCACATCGATTGCCGCGTTCGTCGGCTGGGCGCCACAGGGGCCGGTCAACGCGGCCACGCTCGTGCAGAGTTGGGCTGGGTACGCTGCCGTGTTCGGCGGGCTCGACGCGCGCAGCCAGCTTGGCTATTGCGTAAGCCAGTTCTTCCTCAATGGCGGCACGCAGTGTTATATCGTGCGGCTCGTCTGGGACGGCACGCTTCCGGCGGCAAGCGGCGCGCCCGCACCCTGCGCAACGGCTTTTTCGAACAGTATTGGTTATCCGGAAGCCACCGTCACCGCGACGATAGGCAACGTTTCCGGCGCCATCACGCTGGGCATTGGCGCGCCGCCGCTCACGGCCATTGCGGTCGAACCCAATCTCCCGGCCGGGTACACACCACCGTTAACCGTCTTGCCGCCGCCCATGCCGACGGGCGCCACCATGACGCTCTCAGCGCTTCCAACGTATGCGGACAACAGCCAGCAACCCGCTTTGGGCGGCGTGAAGTGGACATCGCTCCCGGCAGGGATGGTGTCAATCGCAGGCAACGTGGTCACGGCGATGAACAGTGGAAACGGCACGGTCACTGCGACGGACGCATCGGGTGTGGTGTCCGGCACGCTCGCGATTCAGGTCGTCAACACGTTGTTCTCGAAGCTCGCGATCAACGCCCCCGGCGGCTCGCTCAAAGTCGCGCCTGGCGAAACGCTCGCGCTGAGCGCGACGGGAGAGTATGGCGGCGTCACCCAGGATCTCACCGCCCAGGTGGGCTGGGGCCCCCCCCAGTGTTTTCTCTCGCCCCAGAGCCCTGGTCTGTTCACCGCGCCCATCAATGCTGTGCAAGGGACGACGGTGCAGGTGAACGCGGTGCTTCCATGGAGCGCACCCGGCGGCACGGCGCCCGCGTCGGCCACCATCACCATCGCACCGCCTGCCGTGCTTTCCCCGGCGATCTATCCGCAGAATGCCACTACGGTGCCGAGCGGGCCGGCGATCCAGTTCGCGGTATACGGCTACGAATCCAGCAAGCCGACGGAACTGGTTGCGTTGCCGCAAGCGGATTGGCCTATCACGTCGAGCGACGGTACGGTTGCCTCCGTTGCAACCGCCACGGGCGTCGTCACACCAGGGAATGCGGGCAGCGCGACGCTCACAGCGACGTCGACGGCCAATCCGCTGGTCACGCTCACCACCACGCTGACTGTCTCGGCCGCGCCCAAGCTCAGCGGCATCAGCGTCTCTCCCGCATCGGTGTCGGTGCCGCAGAACGAGACGCAGCAGATGACGGCGACCGGGCTGTACAGCGATGGCAGCACGGCCGACCTCACGAATATCGTGACGTGGAGTGTGACGCCGGCTGGCACAGCCGGCATTACCGTCACCGGTCTGCTTACAGGCAGCAGTCCGGGCACCGCGGTCGTGACGGCGAAATGGCCGACTGTGCCTGATAGCGCCGGCATACCCGTCACCGTTACGCTGCGCGAACTCGAATCGATCGCAGTGACAACGCCGGCCGTACCGCCCTGGCTGAAACCGGGCCAACCGGTGCAGTTGACGGCGACCCCGACTTACTCGGACGGCCCCGGTGCGTCGGTCAGCACGTCGGCAACCTGGTCGGTCTCGCCGCCGCAGTTCGCGCAAGCCCTGGGTGGCAACGTCGTCGCCAACGCGGCGGGCGCGCCGCTTACGCTGTTCGCGGCGAATCCCGGCGTCTGGGGCAATACGCTGATGGTGGGCGTGACGCTGCAACCCAACAACAGCAACTTCAACCTGATCGTGCAGCGAAGCGCGAGCAACGGCCGCGTCACGACGCTCGAAAGCTTCCTCAATCTCTCTGTCGTGCCGACCGATCCGCGCTACGTGGTCAACGTCATTGATAACACGTCGAACTACATCACGTTCGTGAGTCCGGTGAGCGGAGCGATCGTCGCGCCAACCGGCACGCCCGCGGCTACGCCGCCCGTGCCGCTAGGCGGCGGCGCGGACGGCGCCGTGCTCACGCCGGCCACGGATGCGAACTTCGAGAACGTGCTGCTCAATACGCCCTCCGGCGGCATTGGCCTGCTCGACACCGTGGATATCTTCAATCTGCTGTGCGTGCCCGGCGAAACGGATACCGCGACCATTTCGCAGCTGCAGGCGTATTGCAACAAAAAGCGCGCGCTGTACATCGTGGACGCGCCGCCGCTCGCCACCGAATCCGCGTTGCAGGCGCAAGGCCCACTGGGCACGGCGCCGGGCGGCACGCTGCAGGGCGGCATCACCGGCACCTATGCGAGCAATTCCGCTTATTACTTCCCGTGGGTCTCGGCACCCGACCCGCTCTCGCCTGGCAACTCGAAGCTCTCTCCGCCGTGCGGCTTCGTGGCCGGCATTTACGCCGCCACCGACGCCACGCGCGGCGTCTGGAAAGCCCCGGCCGGCATCTCCGCGGGCCTGACCGGGCAGAGCGGCTTGCAATACGTGCTCACGGACGACCAGAACGGCAGCCTCAATCCGCAGGCGATCAACTGCCTGCGTCTGTTTCGCGTGTACGGCGAAGTGGTCTGGGGTGCGCGCACGCTCGCGGGCAACGACCAGGCTGGCTCCGAATGGAAGTACGTTCCGGTGCGCCGCCTCGCGCTCTTTCTCGAATCGAGCCTGTACGAAGGCACGCAGTGGGTCATCTTCGAGCCGAACGACGAAAAGCTCTGGGGGCAGATCCGGCTGAATATCGGCTCCTTCATGCAGTGGCTGTTCCTGCAAGGCGCCTTTGCGGGCACGACGCCTCAGGAAGCGTACTTCGTCAAATGCGACGAGGACATCAACACGGACGCGAACATCGCACTGGGCATCGTGACCGTGCAGGTAGGCTTCGCGCCGCTCAATCCCGCGGAATTTCTCGTGATCGAGATACAGCAGATCAATAATCAGTCATCCTGAACGATGAGGTGAACGATGGCACTCTTCCCCGCCAATCCCAAGCGCCTCGATCCGTACAAGAATTTCAAGTTCCGCGTGAAGTGGGACGGCGTGTACGTCGCGGGCGTGAGCAAGGTGAGCAGCCTCAAGCGCAGCACCGAAGTGGTCGAGCACCGCGCGGGCGGCGACCCCTCCACCGCGCACCGCTCGCCTGGACGCAACAAGTACGAACCCATCACGCTCGAAGGCGGCCTCACGCAGGACATGCGCTTTCACGACTGGGCGGCCCTCGTCTGGAACTTCAATGCCGCGCTCGGCGCCGAAGTGTCGCTCGCCAATTTCCGCAAGGACATCTATCTGGAGCTTTACAACGAGGCCGGGCAGCTCGTGATCGCGTACAAGATCTACCGCTGCTGGGTCTCGGAGTATCAGGCGCTCCCCGATCTCGACGCCAATGCGAACGCCGTCGCCATCGAGCACATCAAGCTCGAGAACGAGGGCTGGGAGCGCGACACGAGCGTGTCCGAACCGCAGGAACCGACACTCAGCGCCGCCGTCACGTGATATGCGCACCCTTAGCCAGGCCGAGCTGCTCGATCTGTGGGAGCGCGGGCACGCGCTGCATCCCATCGACCGAGGGCTGCTCGCGATCCATGCCGCGTTTCCCGAGACCCAGGGCGAGAGCGTGGCCGACTGGCCGCTGGGCCAGCGCAATCGCGCGCTGGCGCAGTGGCGCTGCGCCTCGTTCGGCGCGCGCCTGCGCGGCTGGACGGCGTGCCGGCAGTGCGCGCAGGCGCTCGAATTCGAACTGGATGCGCACGCCATCACGCAAACGCCGGTGGCCACGGGCGCCCAGGCGGTCGAGTCGGGCGGCGCCGCGTTTCGCCTGCCCACCAGCCGCGATCTCGCGCGCATCGCCGCGATCGACGATGCGGATGAAGCCGCGCGGCGGCTCGTCGAGCAATGCTGGCTGGACGAGGCCGGGACGCCGGGCGCATGGAGCGACGCCCAGGTGGAGGCGATTGGCGAGGCACTGGCGCGCGCCGATCCGCTGGCCGAAATCGTGCTCGACTTCGACTGCCCCGCATGCGGCGAGTCCTTTCAGGAAAGCCTCGACCTGCCCGCCTTTGTCTGGGCGGAAATGGAAGCACAGGCGAGGCGATTGCTCTGGGAGATTCATACGCTCGCGAGCGCGTATGGATGGAGCGAGGCCGCTATCCTCGCGCTTAACGCGTCGCGGCGGGCCCGCTATCTCGAGATGGTGCGCACATGAAGGGGTATTTGCAGCGTCTCGCGGCGAGCGTCGCGCGGCCCGCGCCAGCCCTGCACCCGCTGGTCGGGTCGTTGTTCGGCGCGACGCCGCCTGGCGCCTTTGCGGGCGACGGCGCGCGCGACGAGGGGGAGACCACGGCCGCAGCGAGCGCGCCATCGCCGGTGGCGCCAATGCAGCGGTTCGCACCGCTACGCTCGGGGCCTGTGGCCGAGCTCCCATTCGACGGCAGTCCGAACGAATCGCTGCTGGCGCCCGCGCCGGCTCGTGCGGACCTTGGTGATGAGCCGGCGCCTGTCGTGCCACCGACCGCCTTCGTACGGCCCGACTCGGCGTTAGCCGACACACAGGGTCCGCGCGGGGCGCCCGCTCAATCCGTGGAGCCGACCGTACTGCTTGCGGCGCCGGAAACGCCTGAGCCGGCACGGCTTGTCCCCGCGTGGCAGTCGCACGAGCCGCAACCGGCACCCGCTCGCATGAGCGAATTGCGAACGGCACCGGTCGCCGCGCCACCGGCAAAGCCCCCGCATGAACCGTTGCGCCGCGCCGCGCCCGCTGCTGGCGCGCTACACCGCTCGAGCGCCGCCGCGCCACCGGAGATCCAGATCCACATCGGCCGCGTCGAGGTCGTGGCGACGGCGCCTGCCCCGGTTCGCCCAGCCGGGCCGCCCGCGCGCCGCGCGACGAGTCTCGACGACTATCTGAAGCGGCACAACGGAGGGTCGCGATGAGCAACGGGCTCGCCCTCTCCGGTGTCACTGCGGTGCTGCAGGACTTTCTGCGCAACGCCTACGCGCAACCGGACTCGCCGTTCGCCTCGATTCCGGTGACGGTGTCGTGCCTTGCGCCCGACCAGGTGCAGGCGAGCCAGAGCAGCAGCCAGGATCAGCAAGCGCAGGTGAACCTGTTCCTGCACCAGGTCACCCATAACGCGGCATGGCGCAATGTCGACCTGCCCTCCATGAGCGCCGACGGTCAGACACGCCTTTCCAGCCCGCCGCTCGCGCTCGATCTGCACTATCTGTTGACGGTGTACGGATCGCAATATTGGGAGTCCGAAGCGCTGCTCGGCTGTGCGCTTACGGTGCTGCACGAGAACCCGGTGCTGGTGCGCGCCGATATCGCCAAGGCGCTCGCGAGCATGGCGACGCCCACCCAGAGCCTCAACAGTCCGCTGTGGCAGGGCCTCCCGCACTGCGGGCTGGCCGACCAGATCGAGATGATCAAGATCACGCCCGCCACGCTCGGCCGCGAAGAGATGGCCTGGCTCTGGACCGCGCTGAAGGCCGACTACCGGCTCACGTTTCCGTTCCAGGCCTCGGTCGTGCTGATCGAGCCGGCGCTGCCCGCCAGCCCAGCCCTGCCGGTGCTGCACCGCCGGCTGCACGTGGACCCGGCGCAGGCCGCGCAACTCCTCGCCGTCACGCCGCCGCACGGTCAGCTCACGGCGCTCTCGACCGACAAGGTCGACGTGACCGGCGAGTTCCTGAGCGCGATTACGACTGTCCTGCTCTCGAATCCGCGTTACGGCATTGCGTACAGCGTGCCCGCGGCGAATGTCACGGCCACGTCATTCTCGTTCGTGCCCGATGCGGGCGTGACGCAGCCTGCCGGCGTCTACACGCTGAGCGCGCAGGCGGTGGATGCGAAAGGGAATGTCTCGCATACCACCAATACGCTGCCGCTCGCGCTCGCGCCGACTTTCGCAACGCAGAACGCCACGGTGGTGCCGGGCCCCACCGCGGCCACCTTGCGCGTGACAGTGAGCTTCAAGCCGCCCGCTTCGCCTGGGCAGAGCGTCTCGCTTGCGCTCACCTCGCTGCCGAACACGGCCAATCCCCCTTTCAACATTGCGGTGGAGCCCGATCCGAAAACGTTCCTCGCCACCTCGGGCACGGTCGACTTCCTGTTCCCGTCCAGCCTGCCGAACGCCGCGCCGCTGCTCGGCCGCCTCGTGGTCGACGGTGTGTCGAGCCTCGTGCAGATCGACACGAGCGTGCACCCGCCAGCCTTTGTCGGACCGATGGTGACGGTATGAGCGGCCCCACTCCATTCGCATCGTCCGCAGCACGCTCATGCGCGTCCTGGGAGGAGCGCAATCAGGCGTATCTCGTGGGCGAGTTCGCCGCGCTGCGCAAGCGCTTCGCCGACGCCTCACCGGACTATGCGGACGCAGCCGCCAGCCTGTCGATCGAACCGTCCGCGCCGCTCGACCCGCCCGCCGCCATCGACACGCTCGCGCAGCGCTGCGCGCTGAGTCCCTTCGAGCGCGCGCTGTTGCTGCTCTGCGCAGGCGTGGAAATGGACTCGACGCTTGCTGCGCTGTGCGAGCGGGCCTCGGGCCAGCCCGAACGCCGCGCCGTGACCTTCGCGCTCGCGCTGGCCGTGCTCGACGAGCCGCACTGGAGCGCGCTTGCTCCCTCGCGGCCGCTGCGGCGCCTGCGCTTGATCGAGATGGAACCCGGCTATGGCGTGACGCGAGCGCCGCTGCGTATCGACGAGCGCGTGCTGCACTATCTCGCGGGCGTGAACCAGATCGACGAACGGTTGCGAGCGGTACTCCATCGCAAGACCGCGCCTGCCTGGGTTGCCGGCGAACATGCGCAGATCGTGCGCGAAACGGCGTGTCCGCTGCCCGGCGACGAGGCGGCACGCGCGCTGCATCTATGGGGCGATGATCCAGCGGGCCAGGAGGACGTGGCGGCCGTGCTCGCGCACGAAGCGGGCGTGGCGCTGTACGTGCTGCGCCACGAAGACACGCCGCCGCCGGGCGACGAAACGGAGCAGTTCGTGCGTCTGTGGACGCGCGAGTCGTTGCTGCAGCCCGCCGTTCTCCTGCTGCAGTGGAGCGACGAGCCCCCCGGCCCCGCGGCGCGCCAACTGTCGGCCGGCCTGCCGCCGGCGCTCGTGATCGCGAGCCGGGAGCCGCTGCGGCTCGCGCGCGCGTTCGAGCATGTCGAAGTCAATAAGCCCGGCCCCACGAGCCAGCGGCAGATCTGGGAGGCCGCGCTCGGTCCTCGCGCAACGCAAGTGGACGGCATCCTCGACGACGTCGCGCAGCAGTTCCGGCTGAGCGCCGAAGGCATCGTCGCGATTGGCGCGGCGACCATCGGAGCGTTCGATGCCGCGCCCGCCGCCCATGGCGACGAAGGCGAAAACGCCGAGCCCGGCGACCCTGCGCAACTTCGCGCGAAGATCTGGGACGCTTGCCGCGCGCTCGCCCGCCCGAGCCTGGAGGGCCTCGCCGAACGCATCCAGCCGCGCGCCGGCTGGGACGACCTCGTGCTGCCGGATCTGCAGCGCGAGATGCTGCACGAGCTCGCCATGCAGTCGCGCCATCGCATGACGGTCTATGAGACCTGGGGGTTCGCCGCGAAGGGGCGGCGCGGCCTCGGCCTCTCCGCGCTCTTCTCGGGGCCGAGCGGAACGGGCAAGACGCTCGCCGCCGAGGTGCTCGCGAACGAGCTTGCGCTCGATCTCTACCGAATCGACCTTTCTTCGGTGGTGAGCAAGTACATCGGCGAGACGGAGAAGAACCTCAAGCGCGCGTTCGACGCCGCGGAAAGCGGCGGTGTCGTGCTGCTTTTCGACGAAGCGGACGCGCTCTTCGGCAAGCGCTCCGAAGTCAGGGACAGCCACGACCGCTACGCGAATATCGAAGTGGGCTATCTGCTCCAGCGCATGGAGAGTTTCCAGGGCCTCGCGATCCTCACGACCAACCTGAAGACATCGATCGACAAGGCATTCCAGCGGCGCCTGCGTTTCATGATCGACTTTCCGTATCCCGATGCGGCGCAGCGCGAGGCCATCTGGTCGCGCATCTTCCCGGCGGGCACCCCCACCCGCGGCCTGCAGCCAGGCCGCCTCGCCAACCTGAATATGGCGGGCGGCAACATCCGCAATATCGCGCTGAACGCCGCATTTCTCGCGGCCAGCAGCGGCGAGCCGGTGGGTATGGCGCACGTGCTGCGCGCCACGCGCATGGAAGCCGCGAAGATCGACCGGCCGCTCGCCGCCGTGGAAACGAGGGGATGGGTATGAGCCGCATCATCGTGACGATCGATCGCGTGACGCTGCATGGACTCGACCCCGCCGAGCGCGATGCGCTGGTCGCGGCGCTGCGCCGCGAACTCGCGCGCGTGCTGGCCGATCCGGCGAGCGGACTCGCGCACATGCCAAGCGGCCCGTTCACGCTCGCCGTGTCGCGGCATGCGCCGGTGCTGCGGCTCGGCCCGCTGACGCGCGAGCCGGGTCCCGCCGGCGCGCGCAGGCTGGGCGCGCGCATCGCGCGCGGGATCGGCGACAGCGTGAGCAAGCGCGGCGCGCGAACCGGCAAAGGGGGGCGATCGTGAGCAGCGCCGCGTTCGCGCTCGATACCGATACGGCCGCGTCGTCGCGCTCGCGCGCGCAAACGAGCGGCCTGCGCGTGAGCAAGCCCGGCGACGCTCTCGAAGCCGAAGCGGACCGCGTAGCCGAACGTGTGATGAACGGCACGCGCCTGCCCGAGTGGTCGCTGGCGGCATCGGGCTTCGGCACGATCCAGCGGCAGCCGGTGACCGGCGCAGCGGAGCCGCCTGCCCCTAAGGCGGCGCACGGCGCGGATATCCTCGGCACGCTCGCGCAGGCGTTTCTCGAAACCGCGACCGGCCGGCGCATCGTGCAAATGCTCAAGGACGATCCCGCCGTCAAGGCCACACAGGATTTCGTCTCGACACCCGGCGGCATTGTCGTGACGGGCGCGGCCGCGCTCGGCGCGGTCACGGCGCTCGCCGCCGCGCACAAGCCGCTCCCCGTGGGCATACCGGACATACCGCTGGACCGGGTGCATCCGGGCCTCTCGCTGCACGTGAGCGTCGAGGGGCCGCTCAATCACCCCACGTCGGCGATGCTCACCCTGAGCTTCCACGGCAAAGCGAGCGCGAAGCACGGCGGCAGCACGGCCGCCGCGCACGCGCCGACCTCGCCAGCCGCGCACCCCGGCGGCGCAGCGCAAAAGCCCGACGCGCTGAGCGACGCGGTGAATGCATGGACGATGCGGCGGCTCATGGCGATCGGCCGTCCCGACAAAGGCGGCGCCCCGCAGACCGGGCACGCCGCGCAGCCGGGCAGCGGCGCCGCAACGGCGACGCCCGCACTGCGTCTGCCCGCCTTTGAGTCGCCGCTCAAGCCGAAGCCGCCCACGCTGCTCGACAAGACGCTGGAACTCAAGCCGATTGCGGCGCCGTCCGGGGCGCAGGCGCTCACGCACGCCACCGACGCCGAAACGAAGAAACGCGAAGATCTGCCCGTACAGCGCAAGGCCGAGCGCGCGGTCGAAACCGAAGCCGACTTCTCGCAGGTCGTGCTCGCGCTCAACTCGCCAAGCCGCCCGCTCGATCGCGAGACGCGCCGCTTCATGGAAAGCCGCATCGGGTTCGACTTCGCCCGCGTGCGCGTGCATACCGACGCGCGCGCCGCCGCGTCCGCCAAAACGCTGGGCGCGAAGGCCTACACCGTGGGCGACGACGTGGTGTTCGCACAAGGGCGTTATGCGCCGGCATCGACTGAAGGGCGGCGCCTGCTCGCCCACGAGCTGGCCCACGTCGTCCAGCAAAGCGGCCCGCAGCGCCGGCACCAGCGGCTCATGCACGCGGCGCCGCGCCAGGTTCAGCGCTCCTGGGATATCAGTCTGCCCAGCCTGAAAGAGTGGGTCGCCTCCAAGGTGCGCACGCAGCCGGTCTATCCGCTGATCTGCTTCGTGCTCGGCAAGGACCCGATAAGCGGCGCGCCGTTCAACCGCACGGCGCAGAGCCTCGTGGAAGCCATTCTCAAGCTCGTTCCGCAAGGGCAGCAGGTCCTCGATCGGCTCAAGGAGGTCGTCGCGGCCTTCCAGCGCGCGTACGACTGGCTGACCGCCGAGTTCGAGCAACTGAAGCTCAACGAAGACTATTTTCTCGACGTGTTCAAGCGCGCCAAGGACGCCTTCCTGAGTGGCTCGTTCGGCGATGCCGAGCAGATCCTGCGCGAGCCGTTCGACAAACTGGTGCTGCTGGCCTCGCGGGCGATCCACAAGGCGATGGAATGCGTCGTGGAGGCCGCGCTGGAAACCATCGGCGCGAGCGGCATCATCGAGGTATTCCGCAAGGGCCGGGATACCATCAAGCTGATCCTCGCGGACCCGGGTGCCTTCATCGGCCACCTGATCGACGCCGTGAAGGCGGGCGTGGGGCAGTTCGGCAAGAACATCCTCGATCACCTCAAGGAAGGCCTCGTCCAGTGGCTGTTCGGGGAGATCAAGATCACGCTGCCGAAAACACTCAATCCGGCCGGCATCGTGAGCATGATCCTCAGCGTGCTGGGCCTCACCTACAGCAAGTTCAAGCAACGCCTGATCGAGGCGCTAGGCGAGCCCGCCGTGCAGTTCCTCGAAACGACCTTCGAGGTGGTGAAGGCCATCTACGTGAACGGTCTGGGCGCGGCGGCCGACCTGATCTTGAGCAAGGCGAAAGATCTGGCCGACTCGGTCATGAATGCGGTGCGCGATTGGGTCGTGACGAAACTGGTCGTCGCGGGCGTGGAGAAGGTAGCGGGCATGTTCACGCCGCTCACCGGGCTGATCAACGTCATCACGATTGTCTACAAGGTCGTCGACTTTTTCATCGAGAAGGCGAAGGCGCTCCAGGCGCTCGTTACCTCCGTCGTCGATTCGGTCTCCGAAGTGGCGAACGGCAACATCGAGAAAGCCGCCAATGCGATCGAACAGGCCATGGCCACGTCGATTCCGCTCGTGCTGCGTTTTCTCGCCGGCGTGCTGGGCCTCGGCAACGTGAGCGAGCAGGTGCGCAAGACGATCAAGAGCATCGAGGAGAAAGTCACCGGCGCGGTCAATAAGGTCTTCGACTTCATTATCGAAAAAGGCCGGGCGTTGTGGGAGCAAGGCAAAGGCGCGTTCACCTATGTGGTCGACTGGTGGAAGAAGCCCGTGCCCGTGACGGTGGGCGGCGAAGCGCACGAGCTGACCGTGGAAGGCGACGCGGGGCATCACGAAATCATGGTTCACAGCGACAAGTCTCCCCTGCGCCTGTTCCTCAAGGACGTGAACGCCAGCAAGCAGGAGACGGATGCGATTCTGGCGCTGGCGCAGCAGGTGAACTGGCGTCAGGGGCCGCGAGACAAGCTCAACCCCACGGAAGTCAAGGCGCAGGAAGCCCTCGCCGAACTGGCGAAGCGGCTCGGCAACCTGAAGTCCGTCAATGCGGCGCCCAAAGCGCCGAAGCCGGACTACTCCGGGACTCACCGCTTCGGCGGCGGCCTGAAAGTCGCCGCGTATCTGAGCGCGGACCACGAGGTGGGCTCCGAACCGGACCGCAGCCACGATCCGCCGATCTGGACCGACCTCGGCACCGAGTTGCTCGAGCGCAAGAGCTACGTCCGCGGACACCTGTTGAGCATGCGGCTCGGTGGCCAAGGCGTATGGAAGAACATGATGCCGATCACGAACAGCACCAACCAGGCCATGGAACGGCGCGTCGAACGCGATCTCAAGAAAGCGATCGGCACGGGCAAGCGCTACCTCCGTTACACCGTGCAAGCGCAATACGCCGATACGCCCGTCAAGCCAAAAAGCCCCGAAAGCGCGGAAGCGCGCCTCGTGAAGCTGAGCTGGACAGTCAAGCCCGCGAAATACGAAGACGGGAAATTCAAAGTGGATTCCGGGCCGCTGCTGGACGAAAAAGGTAAGCAAATGGACATCGACGCGAGCAATTCACTCGACCCCACGGCGGCCTCCCAGAGTGCTTGATCGCGTGAACGGCAGCAACAGGACCTCGCGCGCGTGCAACGCGAGACAAGCGCAGTCCAGATGAATCGAACGACGGAGAGACACGCTCATGCCCACCGCCACGCCGCTTGCCCCCCGCCTCGTCCAGGGCGGCATCGTCACGCTGGACCCGGACACATCGGTGGTCCAGAGCGTGATTGCGCTGCAGTACAACCCCGACTCGCTGTCTCGCACGCTGCAGATCCAGAGCACGCCGGGCACGCAGGACGGCGCGCGCGTGGACGCCCTGCGCCTGCGCGGCCCCGCGGTCGAGACCATCAAGCTCGACGCCGAGTTCGACGCCACCGACCAGCTTGAATATCCGCAGCAGTATCCGCTCGCCACGCAGTACGGCCTGCATCCGCAACTCGCGCAACTGGAAATGCTGATCAACCCGAGCGTGGAAACGCTGCTCGCCGACGACGCCATGGCGAACGCGGGCACGCTGGAAATCATCCCGCTCGAGCAGCCGCTCACGCTCTTCGTCTGGAGCCGCAGCCGCGTGCTGCCGGTGCGTCTCACGGAGTTCACGGTCACGGAGGAGGCCTTCGACGTCGCGCTCAATCCGATCCGCGCGAAGGTGAGCCTTAGCATGCGCGTGCTCAACATCGACGATCTCGGCTTCGCTCACCCCGGCGGCCGGCTCTTCATGTCCTATCTCACGCTCAAGGAGCAGTTCGCGTCGCAGGCCGCCATGCCCGCGCTCACGGTGCTCGGTCTCGGAGGACTGCCATCATGAGCTATCCGCTCCAGGCCATGACGCGGCTCGGCGTGGTGCCGCCCGTCACGTTCCCCACCGATAGCCGCTACTGCGGTTACGGCACGCTGCAATACACCGCGCCCGACGGCCAGTGCGTTGCGTATCTCGCGCGGCGCATCGTGCCGCAGCCTGGCGCGCCGAACTTCGCGACGATCAACCAGTACACCGTGCATCAGCAGGACCGGCTCGATCTCATTGCTGCGAAGTACCTCGGCGACCCGCTCCTGTTCTGGCTGATCTGCGACGCGAACGGCGCGATCGCGCCGCACGAACTGGTCGCCACGCCAGGCCGCGTGCTCGCCATCACCACGCCGCAAGGCGTGCCGGGAGCCAACAGTGCTTAAGAGCGTTCAGTTCTCCTTGTTGATGGGCCCGGTCGTGCCGGTGGCCGTGCCACGCCCCGTGCTCGACTCGCTCGCCTCCGTGGAGGTCAAGGTGGACGACACCGGCCCGAGCGGCTTCCAGCTCGTGTTCAGCATCGACAAGGAGTCGCCGCTGCAGATCCTGTTTCTGCTCACGGGGGGGCTGCCGCTGCTGTTCATGCGCTGCGTGCTGGTCGCCACCGTCAACGGCGGCGCGAGCGTGCTGATCGACGGCGTGGTCACCAACAACCAGATCTCGCCGGGCGACAAGGGCTCCAACTCCACGCTCACCATCACGGGCCGCGACCTCACGGCGATCATGGACCAGTCCAACCTGAGCGGCTTTCCGTTTCCGGCGTGCCCGCGCGAGGCGCGCGTGGCGCTGCTGCTCGCCAAGTACGCGTTCTATGGGCTCGTGCCGCTCATCATCCCTAGCGTGCTGGTGGATGTGTCGCTGCCGATCGACGCCATTCCGGGTCAGCAAGGCACGGACTTTCAGTACATCCGCACGATGGCCGAGGAAGTGGGCTACGTGTTCTATATCGAGCCCGGTCCGGCGGTGGGTTCGAGCCTCGCCTACTGGGGGCCGCAGATCAAGGTGGGCGCCGTCCAGCCCGCGCTCAGCGCGGACATGGACGCCTATACCAATGTCGAAAACCTCCATTTCACCTTCGACCAGGAAAAGAACAAGCTGCCGCTCGTGTACGCCTACATTCAGGAAACCGGCATCAGCATTCCACTGCCGATGCCGCCCATCACACCGCTCAATCCGCCGCTCGGCGCGATTCCTCCGCTGCCGACGAACCTCATCCCGCCCGACCTCAAACCCTTTCGCGACGACGCCTCGAAGCTGCCGCTGCCGCAGGCGATCATGCTCGGCCTCGCCGCGGCCGCGCGCAACGCCGAGGCCGTGACCTGCGAGGGCAGCCTCGACGTCACGCGCTACGGCGGCGTGCTGAGCGCGCGCAAGCTGGTTGGCGTGCGCGGTGCGGGTCCGGCCTTCGACGGACTGTATTACGTGAAGAGCGTCACGCATCACATCAAGCGCGGGGAGTACAAGCAGAATTTCACGCTCACCCGCAACGGCCTCGTCTCCACTGTCCAAACGGTGAATCCATGAGCACAGTCCCCACGGGCTCGTCCCAGGCGCCGACGCGCTACTACGGCAAGTATCGCGGTACGGTGCTCGTCAATATCGACCCGTTGCAGATCGGGCGCATCACGGCGCAGGTACCCGACGTCTGCGGCGAAACGCCCACAAGCTGGTGCATGCCTTGCCTGCCCGCCGCCGGCTCGCAGGCCGGCTGCTTTTTCGTGCCGCCCATCGGCTCGCAGGTGTGGATCGAGTTCGAGCAGGGCAACCCCGACTACCCCATCTGGACCGGCGGTTTCTGGGGCCTCGTCGCGGACGTGCCCGTCTTCGCGATCGCGCCGCCGCCGATCCCGCCCGGCCAGAACATCGTGCTGCAAACGAGCGGCCAGAACTCGGTCACGCTCAGCGACGGCGCACCCACGCCCGCCACCGGCGGCATCGTGCTGCGCGACGCGAGCGGCGCGATGATCGTCGTGAATTCGTCGGGCATCTACATCAGCAACGGCCAGGGCGCGACCATCACGCTCATCGGGCCCGCCGTCGCCATCAACGAAAGTGCGCTCACGGTGGTCGGCAGCTAAGCGCCTGGTTTCGCCAACCCTGCAACGTGGAGGCTTCGCCATGCCTGGACCGGTTCTTCATGTGGGTGCCGTCGTCACCTGCGCGCACGGCGGGCAGGCCACGCCCACCCAGCCGAGCGCCACGGTGTTCGTCTCGGGCATGCCGATCTCGACGATCGCCGCGCCTTACGCCGTGGCGGGCTGCGCGTTCGCGCCGCCCGCCGGCAACGGACCGTGCGTGACGGGACAGTGGGTCGTGGGCGCAACCCAGGTGTTCTCCAACGGCCAGCCCGTCGCGATCCTCTCGGGCACGTCGGTCTGCGCGCCTACCGGCACGCCCCTCTTGCCGGTTTCCGCGCAAACGCTCGTGATCGCCACCTAGCCCGCAAACCCACGCCATGAACGTCAACTTCCCGTACCAGTTCGATAGCCGCGGCCGCACGCTCGATCCGCTGGACGCGTACTTGTATCAACTGGTCGAGCAGGTGCTCTTCACCTCGCCGGGCGAGCGCGTGAACCTGCCGGACTTCGGCAGCGGCCTGCTGCAATTGCCGTTCGAACCGAACAGCGCGGAAATCGCGGCCGCAACCCAGTTCGCCGTACAGGGCGCCTTGCAGAAGTGGCTGTCGGGCTGCATCAAGGTGATCTCGGTCGCCGTCGTGGCGCAGGACGCGGTGCTCACGGTCACGGTCACCTATGCGCCGCTCGCCACAGGCGTCACCCAGGTGCAGACCTTCGTCTACGGAGGGAGCTCATGATCTACGCCTGCTGCGACGAGCACCGCAAGGCCGCGATCGCATCCAATCCCACGCTTAACGGGATCGACTACCTGGAGGTGCTCGATCACGCGGCCATTGCGCTCGGCAGTCCGCGCCAGCAGACACTCCTCGTGCATTGCCTGAAGCGCGCGCCCGCCACACTCGTCCCTTCGAACGTGCTGATCGAAGGCGGCGAGCGCGTCACCGGCATCACCGCCGCGTGGGTCGCGCCCGCGCTGCCCGCGCCGCCCGAAGCGAGCGCCGCCGAGGCCGCGTACTTCGGCTCGCTTGCCGACGCCGCGAACGTCCTCGTGATCCGCACGTCCGTAGCCGGCGATTTTTCGCCCTACACGCTGCGCCTCGTGAATAACGCCACACAGGCTTCCGGGGACGTCTTCGCGGTGACCGAAGTCCTCAAAGGCTTCGACCCGCAACTCGCGAGCGTGGCGTTCTCGTTCAAGGTGGAGTGCGGCCCGGACTTCGACTGCAAACCGCTCGAGCCGCCCTGCCCGCCCGACGCTCCCGCGCCGCCGCCGATCAACTATCTTGCGAAGGACTATGGTTCGTTCCGCACGGTCCTGCTCGACCGCCTCAACCAGCTCCTGCCTGCGTGGCAGGCCAGCACCGAAGCCGATATCGGCGTGGTGCTGGCCGAATTGCTGGCCTATGTCGGCGATCATTTCAGCTATCGTCAGGATGCCGTAACGACCGAGTCTTACCTGCTCACCGCGCGCAGCCGCATCTCGCTGCGACGCCATGCGCTGCTCGTCGACTACACGGTCAGCGAAGGCTGCAATGCGCGCGCGTGGATCTGCGTGCAGGTCGGCGTGCCGGTGTTTCTCGACCATCGCGCGACGCGCTTCTACACCGTCGCGCCCAACATGCCGCCCACGCTCTTGCCGGGCTCCGGCAACGAACAGGCGGCGCTTGACGCGGGCGTGGTGGCGTTCGAGCCGATGCAGGACGCGAACCTCCATCCCGAGCACAACGAGATGGCCTTCTACACCTGGGGCGACACGAACTGCTGCCTGCCCAAAGGGGCGACCACGGCGACGCTGCTCGGCACCTACCCGAACCTGCAGCCCGGCGACGTGCTCGTCTTCGAGGAGATCCTGGGGCCGCAAACGGGCAACGCCGCCGACGCCGACGTTCGCCACCGCTGCGCGGTGAGACTCACTCAAGTCGCGACTCAGGATGCACAGGGCGCGGCGCTCGTCGACCCGCTCTTCGAGCAAGGCACTGGCGCGCCGATTACCGGCCCGCTGCAACGGCCGACGCCCGTCACCGAAATCCGCTGGTCGGACGACGATGCGTTGCCATTCCCGGTCTGTCTCTCGTCGACCTTTCTCGACGATTCGGGGCAAAAGCAGACGTTGACCGGCGTGAGCCGGGTTTTGGGCAATGTCGTGCTGGCCGACCAGGGGCTCACGATGCCAGGCGAGGCACTACCCGACGTGCCCGAGCCGGCGCTGTACCACCCGCCCTCCGCCGCGCGGCATTGCACGCCGCAGGCCGGCGTGCCGTTTCCGGTACGCTATCGCCCCGCGCTGCGAGGCCGCCCGCTCACCCACGCGATCCCGCTGCCGGTGGCGGGCAGCCCGGTCACGCCCGGGCCGGTGCCGCTGCCGCCGAACGGCTACGTGAGCCTCGTGGATGCGAACGGGTTCGTCTGCCTCATGGTGAGCCCCGACGCGCCGGGCGACTGGCCTCAATATTTCGCGATCCTAACGGAAAGCAATGCATTGAATCCTGCGACTTTCGACTTGTCGGTCATCTTCGCGCCGCCCGGCGGACCCGTGGGCGTCAGTGCGCCTGTCGTGATCGAGCGCTTCGCAGGCCTGACGCTCACGGCAGGTGCGCCGAACAACGCGCTCAAGCAGATCGCGGCGCTTTCGCGCTTCATCGCCGTGGCGCCCGGATTCACGCCGCCGGCCGCGACGCCCTCCCCACTGCCGCTCGCGCAAACTCAACTATCCTCAAACGGCACGGTCGCGCTCAAAGACGCAGGCGGCGCGACGTTCCTCGTCGTCCAGCCCACGCCGCCGACGACGTGGCCGCCGATGTTCGGCGTGCTTGCGCAGGACGACATCTCGCAGCCGGACACGTTCAACCTCGTGCTCGTGTTTCAGCCCGCGTCGGGCGGCGTGGGCGTGCAGGTGCCGGTGGTGGTCGAGCAGTTCAACGGTGTCTCGCTTGCCAACGTCGCGACGACCTTCGGCGATGCCTCCGACCTGCTCTCCGTGCGCAGCTTCGAAGACGAACCGAATCCGGCACTTTCCGCGCGAGCGCTGATGCAGGACGACATCCGGGCAAGCGTGCCCGCCGTCCAGCTGGTCAGCACCTTCGAGGGCACGCAGAGCACGTGGACGCCCAGCCCCAATCTGCTCGGCAACGGTCCGGAGGACACCGTGTTCGTTGTCGAAACCGATACGGACGGCACAGCGCGCCTGCGCTTCGGCGACGGCACCAACGGCCGCGCCCCCGTGAGCCTGAGCACGTTCACCGCGTGCGGCCGCATCGGCAACGGCACGCCTGGCAACGTGGGCGCCGACACCATCGTCGGTTTGGCCGCCGACCCGCGTGTGATCGGCTGCCGCAACCCGCTGGCCGCAAGCGGCGGCGTCGACCCCGAGACCAACGACCAGATCCGCCGCCGCGCCCCGCAGGCGTTCATGACCCAGGAGCGCGCGATCACGATGACCGATTACGCCAACGTGACCGAAGCGAACACGCAGGTCGAGGACGCGGTGGCGGCACTGCGCTGGACGGGCAGCTGGTACACCGTCTTCATCACCGCCGAGCCGCAGTGCGCGGGCGTGCTCACACCTGCGCTGCGCCGCGCGCTGACGCGCTACGTGAACCGCTTCCGGCTGGCGGGCCAGGACCTGAAGATCGAGGGGCCGGACTACCTGTCGCTCGATATCTCGCTCACGATCTGCGTGGCGCCCGACTATTTTCAGCGCGACGTGCAAAAGGCGCTTCAGCTCGCACTGGGCAGCGGCAGCCTGCCCGACGGCCAGCCGGCTTTTTTTGCGCCCGGCAGGTTCGAGCTGGGGCAGCCCGTCTACTTGAGCCCGCTCTATGCGGCGGCGCGCGCGGTGGCGGGTGTGGCGAGCGTCACCGCCACCGTGTTCCAGCCACAGGGTGTGCGGACTTCGACATGGCTGCAACAAGGCGCCATTCCCGTGGGGCCGTTCCAGGTTGCGCGCATGGCGAACGATCCAAGCCTTCCCGATCACGGGCGTCTCACGCTCGTGATGCAGGGCGGAAAGTGAGGCGCACGTGAACTGCACCGGGCTACCCAACTGCACCTGCGGCTGCTGCGCGGGCGTCAGCGTAGAAACGCCGCAAGGTGAAAACAACCGCGCCGGCTTGCCGCAAATCGCCTACCGAACCGGCACGTGGGCAAGCTTTCGCGCCTCGATGCTCGCTCGCCTGTCGAGTGCGGAGTATCCGGCGCTCGCAGCCCTGAAGACGCGCGAGAGCGACGACTTCAGCATCGCGCTCATCGATACAGCGTCGGTCATGCTGGATATCCTGACGTTCTATCAGGAGCGGCTGGCCAACGAAAGCTATCTGCGCACGGCCGTACAGCTCGATTCGCTCACGCAGCTATCGCGCCTGATCGGCTACCAGCCTGCTCCGGGTGTTGCCGCCTCGACCTGGCTCGCCTTCACGATCAAGGCCGCCACCGGCTTGCCCGTCGACCCCACCACCGGCGCGCTCACGATTCCCGCTCTGACGCAGGTGCAGAGCGTGCCCGCGCAGGGACAGACACCGCAGTCCTTCGAGACCTCCGCGCCCATTCTCGCCAAGGCGGACTGGAACGCGCTGCCCGTGCAAACGGGCGTACCGTGGATCCCGAAAACGGGCAACACGAGCGTCTACCTCGCGGGCACCGCGACCCAGTTGCAGCCGGGCGACGCCATCCTGATCGTCGGCGACGAGCGCGCGAACTGGACGGCGGCAAGCGGCGCCCCCGTGAGCGAACGTTGGGACCTCCGGATCGTGGGCGCGGTGACGCCGGACACGACACGCCAGCGTACCCTCGTGACCTGGTCGGAGCCACTCGGCGCGGCGGGCAGCGCGCCCGCCGCGGCCAATCCGGTGTTCTACGCCTTGCGCCAGCGCGCGGCGCTGTATGGCTACAACGCGATCGACCCGCTCATGCTCGCGTGGGGCACCCGCGTCACCCTTTTGAACGACAAGCTGCTGCAAGCCGGGCCGCCGCTCGACTGGACATTCGGCATCGACCCGGCCACCGGCGCGGCGCTCGCAGACGAAAGTCGTATCGACCTCGACGCCGTGTACGGCAAGCTCACGCCCGGCGGCTGGCTCGCGCTGATCCGTCCGCACGGCACCGGGACGCGCACGCCGGCCGGCGCGATCATGCTGTACCGCATCGAGTCGGTCACTTCCATGACACGTTCGGGCTACGGTGCGAGTGCGAAAGTCACGCGCATCGCGACCGATACGAACGAGGCGCTGGCTGACTATTTCGCTGCGACGCGCCTCGCTTCAGCACTCACACAGAGCGAAGCGCTCGCGGCTGCCGAGCAGCCGCTCGACTATCCGCTCTATGGCAACTGCGTCGATCTCGAAGGCGTGCGTACGGACCTTGCGAACGTGAGCGCCATCGCCGTAGTGGGCAAGAGTCAGATGCTCTCAGTCCTGCCCGGTGCGGGCGGCATCCAGTTCATACCCGACGACCAGACGGCACACGTTACGCTCAATGCGGGCGATGTCGTCACCCTGCTTCAGCCGCCTGATTTCCTGCTGCCCGACGGCACCGCCGAGGACTGGGCCAACGCGAGCGGTCTCTTCCCACTCTATGTCGCAGACAAAAATGGGCGTAGCGGCACCGTAAGCGCGGCGCTCGGCGATTTCGCACTCGTGCCGGCGGCAGCCAATGCCCCTGTCACGCAAGAGTTCGGCCTCGTCGCGAGCGTCGCGCTGGTGAGCAAGCCGTACCCGCGCACGCGCATCGTCCTCAAGAGCCCGCTTCTGAACTGCTACGACCGCACGGCGACGAGCGTGAACGCCAACGTCGGTCCGGCCACCGCGGGTGCGAGCGTGGCCGAGGTGCTCGGCAGCGGCGCGGCCGCCACACCGAACCAGCGCTTCACCCTCAAGCAAACGCCGCTCACCTATATTCAGGCGCCCACCCCGAGCGGCAGCGCGAGCACGCTCTCGGTTCTGGTCAACGGCGTTGCGTGGACTGCCGTACCGAGCCTCTACGAAGCGCCGCCGACCGCGCAGGTGTACACCGTCATGAACCTGCCGGGCGGCGCTGCGACGGTCACCTTCGGCGACAACGACGAAGGCGCAACGCTGCCCACCGGCATGGCCAACGTCCAGGCGCGCTACCGCGTGGGCCTCGGCGCCGCGGGCAACGTGGGAGCGGGGACGATCACCACGCTGGTCGACCGGCCGCTGGGCGTGGGCGGCGTGAGCAACCCGATGCCGGCCACCGGCGGACAGGACGCCCAGACAGTGGACGGCATCCGCGCCAACGCGCCCTTGTCGGTGCTCACACTAGGGCGCGCCGTGTCGCTCTCCGACTACCAGAACTACGCGGCCACCTTCGCCGGCATCGACAAGGCGTTTGCCATCTGGATCGCAAACGGCCCGTATCGCGGCGTCTGGCTCACCGTAGCTGGCGCGAACGGCGCGGCGCTCCCGCCCGGCAATCTCACGCTCGCGACACTCGTGACGTCCCTCACATCGTTCAGCAATCCGAATGTTCTGGTCTACGCACAAAGCTTCTACGAAACCACTTTCAGATTGAGCGCCGACATTGCCTGCGACCCGCGCCGCGACGCGAACGCCGTGTATGCCGCCGTGCGTGCCGCCCTGACGCTGGCTTACAGCTACGCGAAGCGCAGCTTCGGCCAGGGCGTCTCCGGCGATGAGGTCGCGCTTCTGATCCAGAATGTGCCCGGCGTGATCGCCGTGAACGTGAAAGCGCTTGTTGTCGTCGCCACGAGCACGGCGGGCGACCTCAGCAGCGCGGGCTTTTCCGTCTCGGCATACAACGCATGGATGAAAGGCGCGCTCGCCACGCCGCTGCCGCGTCCGTGCGCGGGATCGCCCAATCACATCTGCCCCTACGTGCCGGTGGCGGGCGATAGCGCGCCGCCCACGCCCGCCGAGATCCTCGTACTCGACCCAGATCCGAAACAACTCGTACTGGGAGCGATGTCATGAGTCTCGACCTGTTCCAGCTGCTGCCCGCCGTCTACCGTTTGCGCGATGCACAGATCGCCGCGGCCTCCACGCTGCTTAGCGCAGCGGAGCAGGCCGAACTCGCCGCGCTGGAGGCGAGCGTCACGCCGCTCACCGCCGACCAGCAGGCGCAGATCGCCCTGCTCACCGCGAAGGCTGCGCGCGGACCGCTGGAGTCGCTGCTCAGGGTGATCGAGGAACAGATCGCGGCCTTTGGCGACGATCTCGACCAGCTTTACGACGACCAGTTCATCGAAACCTGTGCGCAGTGGGTCATTCCTTATATCGGCGATTTGATCGGCTACCAGGCGGTGCACGGCATCACGCCTCAGGTCGACAATCCGCGCGCTGAAGTCGCGTCGACGATCTCCCTGCGCCGCCGCAAGGGCACGGTGCTCGTGATGGAGCAACTCGCGCGCGACCTGACCGGCTGGGGCGCGCACGCCATCGAGTGCTTCGAAGTACTCGCCGACGCGCAGTACATGAAGCATATCCGGCCCGCGAATTGGCATACGCCCAACGTGCGCCGCTGGCAGACGGGCTTCTATGTCAACACCGGTTTCGACCGCACGGCGCACGCCGTCGACGTGCATCGAATCGTCACCGGGCGCGGCCGCTACAACATTCAGAACATCGCCATCTTTCTGTGGTCGCTCGGCGCATACAGCGTGACCAATGTGCCCGCCACCGCCGCCACGAACACGCCCGGCGCACTGGCCTGCTTCCGGTTCAGCCCGCTTGGTATGGATATGCCGCTGTTTCATCGCGCGCAATCGCAGGGCGAGCCCATCGAGACGGCTGCCACGCCTGTGAACGTGGCGGACCGGTTGCGCCGGCGCGCGCTGTGCGAAGACATTCAAAGGGGCGTAGGTTCGGCCTGGTACGGCCCCGGCCAGAGCCTCGTGCTGGTGAAGGACGGCAAGGTGCTGAACCCGTACCAGGTCCGCGTGGCGGATCTTTCCGGGCCGGACGGTAGCTGGGCGAACGCGGCGGCGGCCGGCGCGGCGGATACGCAGTACGCCGCGCTCGTGGATCCGGAGTTGGGACGCATTCTGCTGCCCGCGGTGCCAGGGAACCCGCCACCGGCCCAGGCGCCACAGCTCGCGCTCACGTACTGCCGCGGCTTCAACGCGGACATGGGCGGCGGCGAATATGCGCGAGGCCAGAATTTCACCGTCACCGACCCTGCGTTTATCTTCCCGTATCCCGACACCGCCGTGCCGCCGCGCTACGCGAACCTGCAGCAAGCCTTCACGTTTGCCGCGACCCAGTTCGGCGAGACCGGCGCGCTCGCTTTCGAAATCGCGGGCAGCGCGCCACACGACATTGGCGGCCCGCTCGCGCTCGATCTTCCCGCGGGCACGACGCTCGAGCTGCGCGCGGCGGACGGCGCCGCGCCAACGCTCTTTCTCGACGGCGAGCTCAGCGTGAGCGGCGATGCCGACAGCACATTCATCCTGGATGGCTTCGTTGTGTGCGCAACGTCATCGATGGTGCCCGCCAAAGCGCCAGCAACCTCGCCCGCCGCATTCGTCCATGTGCCGGCTGCGCGGCCCAGTGGCGCGCCGAACCTGCTCGGCGCGCTCACGCTGCGCCACTGCACGCTGGTCCCCGGCTGGTCCGTAGCCACCGACGGCAAACCACGCTATGCAGACGCCCCCACTGTCGTCGTCGCCGCGCCCGGCACCGCGCTCGCCGCGCAGCGCGCCATCGTCGGGCCGATCCGCGCCGTGCCGCGCGCCACGGTGGAGCTATGCGACTGCATCGTCGACGCGACGGACCGCACGCGCATCGCCTACGCGGCGCCGGACAGCGCAACCGGGGCCGCCGCCCCTGAGACCGGCGGCGGCGCGCTCACGCTGCTCGGTTGCACCGTCATCGGCAAGGTTCACGCCGAACTGCTCGCGCTCGTCTCCGAGAGCATTCTCTGGGCCGCGCTCGCCTCCGGCGACACGTGGGCCGCTGGCCTCGTCGCCGATCGCAAGCAAGCGGGCTGCGTGCGCTTCAGCTTCCTGCCGTACCACGCGCTCACGCCGCGCCGCTTCAAATGCGTGGAGGCGGCACTGGCTTCGCCGAAGCCGCTCTTTCTGGCGCTGCGCTACGGTCAGCCCGCCTACGCGAAGCTCGCCGCCTCGACCGACGACAGCATTCGCCGCGGCGCCGAGGACGGCGGCGAGATGGGTGCGTTTCATTTCATCCTCGCGCCGCTGCGCGAGACCGACCTCGAGAGCCGGATGCAGGAATACCTCCCGGTTGGGCTGGAGTTCGGGCTCATCTACCAGACTTGAAAGCAGACTTAAAAGCAGACTTGATCTCTGCGACAGGAGCGCGCCGTGAGCTTCGACAACAGCCGGTTCACCTTCTCCCCGTGGAACGACTACGCCGGCGTCGTGGGTCTGCAGGGCCGCCTGCAGACAGACGCGGACTGGAACGAATGGCTCGCCGAGTTGGGACGCCGCATCCAGGCGGGTACGCTCGACCTCATGGGGCACGCCGCCTACCCGCCCACGACGCCCTACGCGTTCCAGATCGAGAACAGCACGAATGCCAGCGGCCAGCCCTCGCTCTCCATCGGGCTCGGGCGGATGTATGTGGACGGCCTGCTGGCCGAAAACCACGGCGCGCCAACGCAACAGTGGGACCCGGCGCTCGCTGAGCTCTCCGGCACGCCGCAGCCGCCGCCGGCCGCCAGCGTGAACGCCATCGACTACAGCGCGCAGCCTTACTATCCCAATGCGCCTACCGCGCTGCTCACGGGGCCGGGCGCCGCCGGCACGCTACTCGCCTACCTCGACGTCTGGACGCGGCCCGTGACCTGGCTGCAGGATTCGAACCTGATCGACAAGGCCATCAATGTCGACACCAGCGCGCGTCTGCAAACGGTCTGGCAGGTGCGCCTCATGGACGCCAGCGGCAAGAACTGGGGCTGCGGGACGCCGGACGCGGACATGTTCGGCTCGCTCGCTTCGTCAGGACGACTCGATACGTCGGTGGTGCCCAACGCCCCTTCGGGTCCCTGCTGTCTCACGACGAGCACGGGCTACACGGGCGTCGAGAACCAGTTCTACCGGGTCGAGATTCATGCGGGCGGCGCGCCCAATGCGACCGGCGCCCTTCCCACGAACAATGCCACCTTCAAGTGGTCGCGAGAGAACGCCTCCGTCATGACCGGCGTCACGCAGATCGCGATGGGCACCAACACGGCAGGTGCGCCCGCCGCCGTGCTCACGGTCATGAGCCTCGGCCGCGACCAGGTGCTGGGGTTCGCTGCGGGCAACTGGATCGAGCTGATCGACGAGGCGCACGAACTGGGCGGCCAGCCCGGCGAGATGTACCAGATCGACAGCATCGATGTGCCCGGCAAGACGATCACACTCACCTCAGCCCTGCAATCGAACGCGTTCCAAGGCCCGCTCGATCCCAAGCGTTGCACGCGTATCCGCCGCTGGGACCAGTCGGGCAAGATCTACCTGCAGGACATGACGACCGTCTGGTGCGATGTCGATGCCGCTGGCGGCATCATCCCCGTGCCCGAAGCCGGCACGCGCCTCGTTCTCGAAAGCGGCATCATCGTCAACTTCAGCCTCAGTACGCCTGTGGCGTCGGGCGGCCACTTCAACACCGGCGACTTCTGGAATTTCGCCGCGCGCACCGCTGGCGGCTGGGTCGAAGAACTCAACGGCGCGCCGCCGCGCGGCATCCATCACCACTACACCAAGCTCTCCGTCCTCACGCCACCCAACGGCGCCCCGGACTGCCGCACGCCCTGGAACCCGGGCAACGGGGCCGATTGCGGCTGCTGCAGCTGTACCGTGGGCGACGGCCAGGAAAGCGTCGGCAAATATACGTCGATCAACGCGGCGCTCGCATCGCTGAAAGGCAGCGGCGGCGAAGTGTGCATCCTGCCGGGACGCTACTTCGAACCCGTGCTGATCGAGCAGGACGATGTGATCCTGCGCGGCTGTGGCTGGCGCACGCGCCTCGCTTCGCCCAGCTTCGCGCCAACGGGCGCGAATGCCGCGGGCAATGGGAATGCAAACGCCAATGCAGCGGTCGCGGCAAGCGGCCTTTCGGCGGTGGTAACCGTGATCGGATCTCATCACGTCAAGCTGCTTTCGTTCTGCATCGAAACGGATGGCACTGACGTGGGCATCCTGCTCGACTTCGCAGCGGCGCCGGCCAACCAGACCGAGATTGCCATGATGGCCCTGCGCAACGATGTCACGACGGAGCGCGCGAGCAATACCGATATCACGATCGAGGATCTCGTGATCCTCGCATGGACGTATCCCGCCATCGCCGGGGTCAACGTGGACCTCCTGAAGATCGCGGACAACCGCATGGCCATGCGTAACACGGCCAGCCGTTTTGCGACGGTGTGCGTGAGCGGCGCCGAACTGCACGTCGAGCGCAACTGGGTGGGGCTCGTGAACACGGCCAACGTGCTCGAGCGCTTACCTCAGAGCATGGTGAACGACTACGAGCAGCAGTCGGCCGCCACGAACGCAAAGGACGCCAAGGACGTAAAGGGCACACCCGGTAATCCGAATGCGAATAATATGGATGCCAAAATACCCGCGAACGCGATGACGCTCCAGATGGCGCCGGGCGGCATCCACATTGCGGGACCGTCGCGCGACGTGTTCGTCGTCGAAAACGAAATCGAAGGCGGCAGAGGCAACGGGGTCACGCTCGGCAGTTTCGTCATACTCGACGCCAACGGCAATGCCACCGGCACGCTTACCGGCGTGTCCGCGAGCGACCCCACGGCCTGCAGTACCACGGGCTCGCTCGACCTGCCCAGCACACCAGGCGACGGCGCCAACGGCGGCTCGCTCGTGGCGGCTGGCCCGCTCGTCAACGTACTGATCGCACGCAACCGTATTCGCAATATGGGGTTGTGCGGTATCGGCCCGGTGGGTTTTTTCGACCTGAGTTCCGTGACCGAGGTGATCAGCATCCACAACCTCACCGTGCGCGAGAACGTCATCGCCCGGACCCTGCTGATGCCGATCGACTTCGGGCAATCCCGGACGGCGTTCAAGGGCTATGGCGCGATCTGCGTTCCCGACGTGCAAAACCTGAACGTGTGCGACAACACCATTACGGACTTCGGCGCGACACCGGGCGCGCTGGTATGCGGCATCTTTCTGCTGAACGCGCAAACCGCAGTCATCAGCCGCAACCGTATCGTGGAGACGCGCGATTGGGCGCTCGCGGATCCAGTGGCTCCCACGGGCAACAACGTCTTAAGCGGCGGCATCATGGCCCTGCTCGTCACGCCGCCAGTGGCCAGTGCGAGCGGCGCGTGGAGCACCTCCGCAGCGGGCGCGGCGAGCAACGAAAACCAGTCCGGCGCCGGGCTCACCGCGACGCTCTACGAGCCGGGCATGCCTGCTCTGCGTGTCGAGCACAATATCGTGCGCGTCGCGCTCGGCACAGCGCTCGCGGCCGTGGGCTATGGCCCGTATGTCATCGTGAACAATCAGTTCGCCACGGGCGGAACGGTGCCGCGCCCCGAGATCACGAACGACGCTCTCCCCGCCGCCACCGTGGAGATCCTGAACCTGGGCCAGGGCATCGATTTCCTGAACCTGGCCCAAAATTTTTCGCAGTTCAAAACATACGGCGCGGCCTTTGCGAGCAATGGCGCCACGCGTGGGCCTGCCGTGGTGTCGAATGGAACCGTCCTGTTTGCCGACAACCTCTGCCAGCTCGAAACACGCCTGAGCGGCGTACACGCCTTCACTTCGGTGCTTGTGCTGAGCCACGATCAGCTGAATTTCGCCAACAACCAGTGCTGGGTGGACGGCTCGTCACTCTGCGTCGCGCTCGACGTCGTCGCGCTCGCGGGCTCGCTGCAGATGAACGGCAACCGGCTACAGGAAGCCGTGGGCGCGGCGATTGCGTCCGGCGTCACCTACGGCATCTTCAACATCACGTGCCAGAACCTCTCGACGCTTTGCCTCTACGCCGATGCGGCGACGGCAAACTGGCGCAGGTCGACGAGCAATCTGTCCATCGCCGGCGTGCTTGCGGCGCCGTCCGGCGATGGCGACCCGTGTGGCGCGTTCGTCAATCATGCACTCACATCCGCCGGCAACTGAGCGGTCCATCGCCCCGCAGGAGACTTTCTCATGGCCACGAATTCAGAGAGCAATGCAGCGCCAGGCAACGCCCCCAGTGGCGCCGACCTGCCCGCCGTGTTGACTTCGACGTTAGGCAGCGCCGATACGCTCGCAAGCCAGCGTGTCGCGACCCTCGCGCGCATACACCAGGCGCGGGTCGCGCAGTTGACCCGAAATGCGACTGCCATCACGAAGCAATATGGTGCGAACTCGCAACAGGCCGCGGCGGCGCAGGCGACAGTCAGCACGCAGCAAAATACTGCCGCGCGAGTCGCCATGATGAGCCAGCAGCTTGCCACGCCCGCGCCGGAAGTTGCCGCCAACGGCTGGGCGCTGCACGGCCGCGTATTCAGCGCGGACCTGCAGCCGCGGCAGCGCTACTGCGTTTTCCTGGTCGACGCGAACAATACCTGGCAGAGCACGCTCGGTTTCAGCTACACCGACAGCACAGGCTATTTCGTGATTCACTACGCACCCCAGGGCGAAGCGGGCAATCAGGAGGCAGCCACGAACGAAGCCGCCGCCCCGGCGGCACCGGCGCTTTTCGTGGCAGTCGCCAACGACAAGGCTCAGCCAGTGCAGATTGGCACGACCGCGTTCCAGCCAACGACTAGCATGGCCACGTATCAGAACGTCGCGTTGCCAGCCGGGGAACCGCCGATCGGCGCCCCGCCCGCCGAAATCCGCAAGGCGGCCGAACCCGGCGGTTGAGCTTCGCTCGAGCCACCGGGAAACTCGCGGGCCCGTGCACGAGTCATCGGACCACGCAAGCGGCTCGCGAATAGACGCACCGCGGCGACGTGCCTAGCGCGCCGCAATCCCCTGGGCACCAGGCGGAACCCCCGTCACTGAACCAATCGGTTCGAGTGCCCCGTCGGGCTTCACGCGAAAGCCGCTTACCGCGCCGTTGCCCTCCCGCACGTAGAGGAATTTGCTGCGGCTGCTGAGCGCCATGTCGAGCGGCGCGCTGAGCGTCCCTGCCGTTGGATTCAGCAAGCTTAGCGTGCCGTCCGCGCCAATCTGCAGACTGCTGATCGTGCCGCTGCCCGCATTGGCGGTATAGGCATAACGCCCGTCGCCGGTTGTGACGAGCCAGCACGGAGCAGACTGCCCCAGATGGATCGAAGCACTGATCGAATCGAGATGCTTACCGTCCACGACGTCATATGAGGAAACCGAACCCGACCCGGCTTCGGAGACGATCGCATAACCGCGTGTCGTGATCGAAAAGCCGAACGGCGTCACGCCGTTTGAGGGGTGAGGCGTTGCAGTCGAGGCGTAACCGGTAAATCCAACGGCATACGTGTCAATGAGTTGCGTGCCTTTTTCGCTCACCAGCAATTCGTCGCCTTCCGGTGCGAACCTGACCTGCGCGGGTTGGGCGTTCGCGCCTCCTGCGAGCGGCCGTTGCGAGCCGGGTAGCGGAACCAGGTGCTTGCCGAACGCATCGACGACATATCCGCTGATGTTCGGTGTGCCGCCGGCGTTGACCACGTAGGCTATGTGCCCCTTCATCGCCACGCTGACGGGCATTTGACCGCCCGATGGTTCCCTGTCGAGCAGGGTCAGCTTGTCGCCGTCGACCGCGAACAGCGAAACATCGTTGCTGCCGGCATTGACGGCGAGCAGAAAGCCCGAGTCCAGCGTCAGCGAACCTTGCGAACCCAACGGATCGGCGCCTGTGCCCGCGCCTTTTCCGCCGGTCGAGTAGGTTGCCGCATAGGTAAGTGTTCCGTTTCCCGCTCGAGAAAAGACAATGACCGAGTTTCCAGACGGTTGATTCGACAGGACGTAGACCGCCCCTCGCCCATCGCCCTCGGAATCCGCTCGCGCAACACTGATCGAAGCGAATCCCAACGCGGCGGTGAGCGCGATGGTTCGACAGAGCAACGATGACCTGCAGGTGACAAATGACATGGCGAACTCCTGATCGGGTAGATTCGATTTCGCTGAAGGTACTGCCACTGCACTGAGCGCTCATTTCTTGGGCGCTCCAATCTATAGTTTGGAATCCTTATCGAAAACTCGAATCGAATTCCGCGTCATGCCAATCCTGCCGACCTGCTCAAAGCCCGCCGTTGGCGACCCGCGCCGCACCGATAATCGCACCGTCTGCCGACTGGATCAGTATTGCCGCCTGTTCGCCAGCGGGTGTCGTGCTTTCAAGTTTCAACGACGTGCCTGTCCATTCGCCGACGGTTTGTATCGAGCGAACGATATTCGATTCCCTGAGCGTGCGACCGGTGTTTTCGCCTCGTGCAACGTTCGTTTCATGTTCGGCGTCGTAGCCGACCAGCACGACTTGCGCATGACCGGTGCCGCGCCCAACCGTGACGGATATCGTGCTGCCGTGACGCACACCGCTCACCGTCACCTCAGCCTCGTCGGATTTTCGAGCGATCGCGAATGCCGCCTCGGCTGCACGCCGATTCGAACCCACCAATCCCTTCCGACCGTCGATCACCATTTCCGGCGTATAGGGACTGTCTCCAAACCGGACGCCGTACGCCGCCTGGCGCTGCGTGGCGGCCTCCAGCGAATAAGGATCCTGCCAGCCCAGACTGTTCCAGTACGTCACATGAAACGCGAGTGGCAGCAAGTCCGGACGGTCACGAGAGAGCTCCGACAAAAACGCATCGGCCGGCGGGCACGAGGAGCACCCTTCCGAAGTAAACAGCTCGACAACGACCGGGCGGGCTAACGCCGCAACGGGCGCGAGAAGCAGAAAGGACGCGACAGCAACGAGCCGTGCCAACATGATCGGTCTCCAGGGTGACGGGCCTGCCGTTCAATTCGTCGCATGCGCGCAGCGAGTCTGCCATTGCAGGCAGACCCGCATACCCAAACAACGCAGCCGGAATTGAGGGCCACCGTCAAGCCGCATTCAGATACGGACATTCGTTGTCCGAGTCTGTTAGTTCGTTCGGTTACGCGTTCCGGTTACAGCCGGGAGATTTTTTTTGCGAGAGTGGATTGTCGGCGGCGATTGCGCGTGTCCTGCGCGGTCGGGTTAAGCACGAAAGTGCCTCCCGGGCAACAGGCGCGGTGAGCGAACACATGAAGGGTCGAAAAACAGATAAGCCGTGCCTGGATAGCAGGCGCCAACACGCGTTCTTGCCAATCCGGGCAGACTCAGAGGAAGACAGCGGTAACACCGATAGCGGGATGGTGCGGATAATCCCGATGCCCTATCCGCCCGGCAAGTTGACTAATCAACTATATGCTTTAATGCAGGCTGTTTGTATGCGACAGTGCGTCGCCAGTGTCCGTTTAGTGCACCGTGTTCGCAAACGGCGACGACATCGCCCTTCGCATGGGCACCGATCGAGCAGCAAGCCGGCCTGCTGCCGGCTCGCTGCCGATCGGCGAAAGTCAGACGCGGAAATCCGCCGCCATGTCTTCGTCGCTGCGCGCCTCGAGTTTGCCGGAGCGGCAGGCTTGCATGAATTTCTTGTAATCGGCCTCGTTCTGCGCGGCATAGGCCAGCGAATATTCGGTGAGCGCTTCGGCGAGGCGGTCGCCATTGCCGAGATAGGCGGCGATCTCGACAGCCTTTCCGCTCGCCTTGGCATGCGCGCGAGCCAGCGCCCAACCGCACAGGCGCGCGTAGCCTTGCATGAGGGTGCTGTTCATGCGCTCCACTTCCGCTGACACCTTCATGTCGCGCAATTGCCGGAAATAGAAGTTCCTGCCGGCAGGACCCGAAGTCCAGCCGAGGAACGAATCGCTGGCCGCCTGCAGCAGGCGCTGCCCGACAACCACGCGTTGGCCCTGATGCTCGAGGCCTGGCGCCTCGTAGTAGTTGGCGATCACCGACCCTCGCGCTTCCTTGACCTGCAGGAACAGCGGCTTGCCGTGGCCGTCCACGAACAGCATGACGAGGCAGAACGTGCCGACACTCCCGACCCCTACCACCTTGAACGCGATATCGTGAAGCTCGTATTGACCGATCATCATGCGCCGCTCGGTCGAAAGCGTGCTCAGGTATTCGTCGAACGCCTTGGCGAGTTTGCCTTGCCACGCTTCGGCGTTGGACCAGTTGCTATCCTTGCCGAGCAGCGAATTCGGCCCGGTGGGATGGAACAGCGCGGGAGGCGCATCCTGGATTGTCCAGTGGCCGTCGCGCAGCGTCGCCATCTTGGCGAGCACGCTTTCGTGCGTGCGTGTCGACGCTTTTTTGCTCGTCTTGGCGATGAGGGCTCGGCCTTCTTCGGTCGCCGCAGTCTCCATCATGCGTTCGAACGAGATGATCTCGTGCCACAAGTCGAGGGTGCTGTATTCCGAATATTCGCGCATACGGCCGGCGTATTCGTGAACCGCTGCCCATACGAACTCACCGATGGGACCGCGCCCCATGCCCATGTGCTCGCCGGCGATGGCGAAGCTCGCAACGAGCCGCTTCAGGTCCCATTCCCATGGTCCGTTCGCCACCTCGTCGAAGTCGTTGAGGTCGAACACCAGTTGCCGCTCCGGCGTCGCGAAGCCGCCGAAGTTCATGAGGTGTGCGTCGCCGCAGATGGGAAAGGCAATACCGGAGTTGACCGTTCCGGCGAGATCGTGGGCCTGGATGATGGCGCTGCCACGATAAAACGTGAACGGAGAGAGGGACATGCGTCCGTAGCGTAACGGGACAAGCGCTTCGACCCGTCCCGCGCTGTTTGCCCGAAGCAGTTCGACAGGGTCGCGTTCGGTGTTGCCGATCTCCGCGTGCCGGGAACGCTTTGCACGTTCGCGCGCCTGACGTCCTGCTGCCTGCCTTTCAGCCAAAGTTTGCGTGCCCGCCATGTGCCCACCTCGTCTTGGGTAAGTTTCTTGATGCGCGCAGTCCGGTGTTGCCCCGCAGCGTGCCTACATCGGAAGCCGCTCGACCGAAGAGCATTCAGTCTAGCATCGAGTCGTTCGGTGTACTGCCCTATTTGTTGGCGTAGCAATCGTCTGATCCAGCGAATGTACGTTCGCAAACGTGGTGTTTTCTTTCCGCCTATGACTGTTCACGCGAACGCCTGACGCTGCACGCGGCCAGGGGAACTGTCGTTTCCCTCAGGTTACGAAATTGCCGTATGAATCGCATTGCCCCAACGGGCAATGATATTGCCCCACGCACCTATAGCCGCAATGGGGAGACTCTGCGAAAAGTGTTACGGGAGGTCATTGTCGATCTCGCGGGCCGTCTGCGCCTGTTATTTCCCCCCCTAAACCGGAGGTGATCATGTCTGAACCGGATGACGCAGCAAAGACTGGCGGGCGAAGGGCATTCCTCAAGAACGTGGCCGTCACTGGCGTGGCGACCAGCCTGTCCGGCGTCGTCGGCGAAACGCTCGCGCAGGCTGCCGGCGCCGCAACGCCAACCAGCCCTGCTTCGAAGCCGGCATCCTCCGCGACAATTGCGCTGAACCAGCAATACGCAGACTTCCTCAATTTCGCGGACACCCAGGATTTCGAAGACGCAAAACGCGGACTGATTGCCACGCTGCCAGAGCCTGTCGTCATCAAGCAGGCAAACGGCACGCCGGCGTGGGACCTGCAGCAGTTCGCATTCGTCAGCGGCGGCCCGGAGAACAACGCGCCTCCCACGGTGAATCCGAGCCTCTGGCGTAATGCCAAGCTCAACATGAATCATGGTCTCTTCATGGTGGTCGACGGGATCTGGCAGGTACGCGGCTATGATCTTTCCGTCATGAGCATCATTCGCGGCGACCACGGCTATATCGTCGTCGACCCGTTCATTACGACCGACGTGTCCTCGGCGGTCTGGAAGGAACTCGTCATTCCGCATCTTGGCGACAAGCCCATCACGCACGTCATCTATACGCACAGCCACGTGGATCACTACGGCGGCGTACGCGGGCTCGTCAGCGACGACGACCTGAAGTCCGGCAAGGTTCAGATCGTGGCGCCCGCCGGCTTTACCGAAGCGGCAGTGGGCGAGAACATCATCGCCGGGAACGCAATGGGGCGCCGGGCCAGCTACATGTACGGCTCGCTGCTGCCGCGCAGCCCCACGGGCATTGTCGACGGCGGCCTTGGCAAGACGACTTCGGTCGGCACGATCACGCTGGCCGTCCCTTCCATGTTCGCCGAAAAGACCGGACAGAAGTTGACGCTGGATGGCGTGGAAGTCGTCGTGCTGATGGCGCCGGAATCGGAAGCGCCTTCGGAGTTCATGTTCTATCTGCCGAAGTACAAGGCGTTCTGCGCCGCGGAAGACGCCACCCACACGCTGCACAATCTGTACACGCTGCGCGGCGCCAAGGTTCGCGACGCCCTCCTCTGGTCGAAATACCTGCAGACGTCGCTCGAGATGTTCGGCGACGACATGCAGGTGGTGTTCGCCTCGCACTACTGGCCGACGTGGGGCAACGATCGCGTCGTGGCCTTCCTGCGCGCGCAGCGCGACATGTACCGCTACATGCACGACCAGGTGCTGCGCATGGCCAACAAGGGCATGACGCCGCTCGAGATCGGCGAAGCGATGCGGCTGCCCGACAGCCTCGCGAAGCACTGGTTCTGCCGCGGCTACTACGGCACGGTCTATCACGACGCCGTTGCACAGTACAACCTGCGCCTCGGTTTCTTCGACGGCGTACCGGCGAATCTGCACCGTCTGCCGCCGACCGACGCCGGCAAGCGTTATGTCGAGTTCATGGGCGGCTCGGCCGCCGTCCTCAGCAAGGCGCACGGGTATTACAGCAAGGGCGACTACCGCTGGGTCGCGGAAGTCGTGAATCACGTAGTGTTCGCGGAGCCGCAAAACACGGCCGCCAAGCAGCTCCTCGCCGACACCTACGAGCAACTGGGCTACCAGTCCGAATCGGCGTCATGGCGCAACTTCTATCTGACCGGCGCGATGGAACTGCGCAAAGGCATCCAGCAACTGCCCGCCCCGCAGCCGCAAAGCCCGGACACGATCCAGGCCATGCCGCTCGACATGTTCCTCGACTACCTCGGCATCCGGCTCAACGGCGACCGCGCGGCCGGCAAAACGGCCGAGTTCAACCTCAACCTGACCGATACGAAAGAGAACTATGTGCTGGGCGTCGAAAACAGCGCGCTGCACTATTCGAGGAACAAGACCTCGAAAGCGGCCGATGCGACTGTCACGATGACACGCGCCAACCTCAACGACATCATGATGGGCAAGACCAACATGCAGAAGCTCGTGATGGCTGGCGACGTGAAAGTCGACGGCAACAGCCAGAAACTCGGCGAGTTCGTTTCGTGGCTCGACACCTTCGACTTCTGGTTCAACATCGTCACGCCGTGAGGTCCCGCCATGTGCGCAGTCTGTGAGTTCAAGATCGAATTCGGTATCAGCCACCCGCTCGCGCTGAGCGTGGCCGTCGCAACGCGAAAAGCGATCGAGGCGGATCGGATCGAAGCCATCGACGTCGATGAGGGCGCGCTCGCTGCCGCGCGAAAGCGCATGGCCGCAGTCGAGGCGTTGAACCTGCTGCAGGCGCGCATCGAAGGCGCGCACGCAGAGAAGAGTCTTCTGGATTTGCCCGACTTTTATGTCCTGCTCATCGAAAACGATACCTGGGGCTTTTTCCACGCCACCACGGAAGGCTTCGATCCGGACATCGTTCCGGAGATCCCCGATGTGACGACGACGGAAGAGGCGAAACGCAGCAATATCGTCATCATGTCCGAGTCCGCGTTGCGCGGCTGGCTGGCCGGCCGATTCGACGTTGAGCACGCGTTTCGCGAAGGGCTTTTCGTGATTGACGGCCCACAGGTCCACGTCGACTCGCTAACGCAGATGTTCCACGCTACGGAAGTTGCCGCCGTCGCGCACTGACGCTTTCGGCGCGGCCGCATGAGGATCGCGGTCGCGCCGAAGCGTGAATTTCGCCGCTCACGCGGCGGCGATTATTTGCTCGCGGAAAACCACTTCTGGTAAATCTGCTCGTAGGTTCCGTCCTGGTACATCCCGAGCAAGGTCTCGTTGATGGTCTTGCGCAACGGGCTGCCGTTGGCGACCGCGATCCCATACTTCGCGGGCAAAAATATCGGGCCAACTACGGCAAGCGACCCGTTGCCAAGCCGCCCTGCCCAATATTGCAGCGTTGGCGCATCGTAGACGATGGCTTGCACGTCGCCGCGCATCAGCATCTGGAAGCCTTCGGCAGCGGTGTCGACGCTCACGAACGGCAAGCCTCGCTCCTTGAGGTACAGGGCCGCGACCGTGCCGGGCACCGTGCCGATCTTCTTGCCGGGAAGATCGTCCGGCCCGCGGATGTTCGACTGCAGTCGCGCCACTGTCTGGAATGACGTGACGGTCGCCGTGAACTGCGCGATCAGCACCACCCCGATCAGCCACATCACGGGTACCAGTATCCTTTTCCAGAGTCCCGCGCTTTCGCGCTCGCCGTGCTCGCCCGTCGCAATGATCAGCATGGTCACCCAGAGCCCTTCGCCGACCGCGCGCAACCAGGGCTTCTGGAAGTTGGGATCGTTGCGGCGCTCCATCAGCCAGACGAGATTGGCGAGCATGAAGACGATCACGACGGCGACAGCGAGGAACTCCGCGAGGGCAAGCCAGGGAACCGAACGCAGCGACGCGATGAACGAGTTGTCGTTCTGCGCGCGCACCATGATCTGCAAGCCGGAATCGAAATACGGCAGCGAGAAGTCGACGCGCTTTTCGCGTTCCGGTGTCATGGTGATCGCGGCAATGGCGATGTCTGCGTCGCCACGCTGAATGGCGGTCAGCAGATCAGGTTGCTGCGCGACGAGATCCCATGTGAAATCGACGTGCATGCGGCGCGCGATCTCATACCAGATGTCGATGCTGAAGCCGGCCGGTGTTGCCGTCCCCGGCAACACGAACGGCGCGACCGTGGCGATCGCCACTCGCAGCGCGCCGCTTGTCCCGGCGCTTGCGCTCGCTGGCGCGGCGGCCGCCGCTTGAGGTGGCTGTACGGCTTCGGCAGCGGCGCCAGACGTTGCTGGCGCAAACAGGAGCAGGCAGAGCGTGAACAGCCACCAGGCCGGCTTCGTCATGGCGTCCCTCCAGAGGCGACTTGCGTGCGTTGCGGCGATGAGATCCAGTATAAGGACCGTACACCCTTTCCAGGTGGTAGCGGCGCATTCGTGGCAATGACCGCTACCGCTCAGAAACTGAGCGCGAGGCCGAGCGAAGCGCCCGTCACATCCTTGCCGAATGCGTAGCGGGCGACGATGCGTAGGCGCGAGAAAAGCTTGGTCACGGCGCCGGTGTCGATTTCGATACCTACGCCGAGCGACGTAAGCTGATTGAAGCCGAGGATGTCGGCCTGACTTCCGAGGTAGTCGGAGTGCGATAGTTCGAGGACATAGCGCAGCGGCCGGTTGAGCGCGAGCAGCCCGGTCGGCGCGCGCCAGCGCGCGTAAATATTCGTGGACTGCGCATTCGCCGTCCCGCGCACGCCGCTCGACGATCCGAAGCTCTGCAGATAAATGTCGGTATAGCGCAGTTCGAGGTCGAACTCGTAAGGCTCCTGACGGGGATACCAGCCGATCATCAGCGAACCGCCAAGGCCGTAGGCATTGAGCCTGCCGTTCTGGATGAAGCTGATGTTGCTGTCGGTTTTCCGGTTGATGAGGAATTGCGCAGCGGTCGCGTCGCTGATCACCTCGCCAAGCGAGAAGTTGAAGATCGGCCGGATGACGAGATCCCGCTTTTCGTTGAGCGGGAAGTCCCAGCCTATGCCGCCCGTGGCCGCCACGTTGGTCCAGCGGGTGGGCAGCGCACGCTCCTGCTGGCCGTCCGTGGCGACGAACGTCGGGTCGTAGCGGGACCCGCCGATCGCCCCTTCCAGGTACAGCGGAAAGCTTGGGCTCAGCGTAAAACCGCCGCCGAATTGCGTCATGCTCAGTGAGGGGTCGCCAGTGGAGCCGTTGCGAATGCCGAGCGTGCTCGCGGAGAGGTCCGGCGTGACGGTAAAGGACAGCAAGGCAAGAACGGCGTTCGCGCGCTTTTGGACATCGGGTCCGGTGAATTCGGGCAGAGATGAAGTCTGCGCCTTCGCCGCAGTTGGCATGAGCAACTGGCTTGCTGCCAGCACCAGGGCCCCGAACGCGTGCGCGGTCGTCACATGCGCGCATCGGAAAGGCCGCGCTTCAGAACTGTGCGTGTCGCCCGGACTCCTGGTGTCGATGGCCGGCATCATTTCGGGCTCTCCATCTTTGCGCGAGACGCTCGATTCGTCCTTCAGTTCGTCCTTCAGGGCGTAATTTAACGGTGCCTCCAACGAAAGAAAAGGCTTACGCGCGAGATTGCACCAAAGGGCAATCCGATTGCCCGAACTCCCTATCGCTTCGGCTTGCTGCCTGAGCAACACTCGACTTCGCAGCGCGCCAACGAGCCATGCTCAAGGAAGAAACCCATGATCCCGCACAGCCGGAAGACTTCGTCAGCAAGAGCGCTGGCGCGCGCGGCAACCGCCAGCGCCCTGCTCGTCTACGTACACACCGCCTTGGCCGCGAACCTCGAGTTTCTGCACGACACACCGCTCAGTTACATGAAGCAGAAAGACATCGACTCGGTCAAGCAAGCGGCCATTGACGCACTGAACTCGAAAAGCGACGGAGAATCGGCCCAATGGACGAATGAAGGCTTGGGCAACGGCGTGAAGATCGACGCCACGTTGACGCCTCGCGACACGTCGAAGACCGGCGATCGGACTTGCCGCGTGGTCGACGTGGTGCTCAACGCTAAGGGGCAATCGCTCAATCTGAATCCGCGCTACTGCCGAACGGGCAACGCGCAATGGCAACTGCAGAAAAAGAACTAATGGCGCCGCGCCTGCTCCGCCCCTGGTCCGTCGTCAATTCGAATTCGACCCGCGTGGCGAGCCGGAATGTTCTGAATTGATACGTTTGCTATCAAGTCGAAAATATAATGGGGCGCAAAAAATGGTTAAACGATGCACCGTAAATTGAAAATCCTCGCGCGCCAGTCAATATCAAAGACATTCCCGGCGCCGTTTGTCTTTCATGCTTCTACGCGGGCAAACTGACCATCGTTTCAGTGCGGCGCAGCAACTCGGCGAGTGAGGTCGCGCCAACCTTGCGCATCAGATCGGCACGACACGACTTGATGGTGCGTTCGGACAATCCAAGTTCCGCAGCGATCTGCTTGTTTCGAAGTCCGGCGGCGATGCCGCGCAACACAACCTGTTCGCGGTCCGCAAGCTGCACCGAAGCCGGGTGCCGCGCGGGCGCGTGCGTCGTGCACGCGTTCAACGCCACGCCGATCGCGTCGAACAGCGTTTGCCGCTCGAACGGCTTGAGCAGGAAATCGACAGCGCCCGCCTTCATCGCTTTCACCGTGCGCGGCACGTCGCTGTACGCGCTCATGAACACGATAGGCAACGCCCGCGAGTCGCGCAGCAACGCCTGCTGCAGCTCCAGCCCGCTCGGGCCGCCCAGTTCGAGGTCCAGAAGAATGCAGCCGGGGCGATTGTCCACGGCGCTCACCAGAAAATCTCCGGCGGAAGCATAAGCACGCGCCTGAAAGCCGGCACTCCTGAGAAGCCGCGACAACGCAGTCCGCATTGCCTCGTCGTCGTCGATAATATGAATTACCGTCTGTTCAGGATCAGTCACGCTTTTCTCCGTCGTTCATCGTGCGATGCAACGAAATTCCGGGTTCCTGCACTGACCACAGCGAGCTATCGCCGCAACGGACTACTTGAATGCGTCTAACTTATATTGGTTTATAGCAATTTTCTTCAACCCTTGCGTGATTGGCGTCATCTCCGATTTTGCGGATTCATACGGAAAAATTGACTAATTGGCGATTATTGCCATTTTTAATCGGTATCATTTTCCTTGGCTGTGCGTGAAATGCCTGGCAGCGCGTGAGTGTCCGTATGAAGGCGTCAATCGGGATTGCCCGAGAGGGCAATATCGCTTCCCGAAATCCCGATGGCCGTCCCGTTGCATTGCGAAAACAATCACGCAGGGAACCAGGGTTCGCTCGAACAGCGTCCACGCTACGAGGCGGTTCGTGCTACTGGAGACGGTCATGTCGTGCTACGACTCCATCGGAAGCAATGCCCGCAGGCACCTCTTCGCCGCGCTCGGCCTGCTGGCGGTGGCCTGCGCGGCATCGCCCGCGTGGTCGGCAAGCGCAGGCTTTCTTGAGCGCGCGCCGGGCGGCCGCCTCGACCAGCAGGATATCGATGCGCTCAACAGCACGGTCAAAGCGGTGCTGAACACCCGCGACGATGGCGAAACAAGCGCCTGGAGCAATCACGCGACCGGCAACCGCGCCGAAGTCAAGGCAACGCTCACGCCGGAAGGCACCTCGATCGTGCATCACAGAATGTGCCGATACGTGGTCGTGACGGTGCAAGGCGGCGGCCAGCCCTTCACGCTGAGACCGCAATACTGCCGGAACGCCGACGCGACGTGGGAACTTCAAGGCGCACCGTAACGATCGGCACGGCGTGCCGCAGCCCGCATGCATCACGCCGTTGCGGTCGCCCTGGAAATCGCCTCGACCAGCGCCTCGCCCGGAAATGGCTTGGTCAGTAGCGCGTGCGCACCCGTGCTTTCGATGGCGCCGCGCGTGCGCGCGCCGTCATACGCCGTCATGAACACCGCGGGCGGGCGCGGCGCGTGCAGCGTATCGTAGAACGCTGGCCCCGATATGCCCGGCAGTTGAACGTCGATCACGAGGCAGCGCGCCGTGGAGGCGGATTCGAACAGATTCGCGTCCTCGGCGCTGCGAAACGAGCGCGTGCGAAAGCCGGAATACCGCAGCAGCCGCTCGAGCGCGCGCCGCAAGCCGGCATCGTCCTCCACGATCACGATCATCTGCCGCATCACGTTCATACGACCCCCACCTTGCCAGTCCATCGAGTCTTGTACAGACGAGCGCGCAACGCCATAGGGAGTCGTGGCCTGCTCCGCTGGAGTCGTTCGATTACATTGCAATCCTATGCAATCTGGCACCAGGATAAACGGCCCGCGAAGGCAACGAATGAGGGACGCGCGTCGCCACCTCATCTACGAAGCATGCTTTAGCCGCGGACCTTCAATAGAGCATTACGCCGTTACGCGAGTTGCAACATCGGGACTTGGGGCAATTCCATTTCCCCTTTGGGCAATATCGGGCAGAAGCCTTCCCTTTCGCGATCCCGGCCATTACATTAGGCACTGCAAGCGCGCAGCTCGACGCTGCAAAAGCGCCTGCTAAAACGATGCTTTCACGTTTCTGCGGCTTCTCGCTCATATGCCGGGAGAACACGATGAAGAGAAGGGTTACATGCGTGGCCATACTGGCCGCCGCACTCGTTGCGCCACAGGTTTTCGCACAGGCGTCCGCGCCAGTCGCGGCAAGCAGTGTCGCCAATCCAGTCGATCCTGCGGCGGTCGAAGCGCTGAAGAAGATGGGGGCCTACCTCCAGTCGCTCAAACGCTTCAGCGTTTCGACCGAACTCACCGGCGAACGCGTGCTGGAAGACGGCCAGAAGCTCCAGCACACGGCAACGGCGGACGTAGACGTCGATCGGCCGCACCGCATACGCGCGTCGATGTCGAGCGCACGAAGCCAGCGCGAGATCATTTTCGACGGCAAAACCGTCACGCTTTTTTCTCCGGCTCAGAAGTTCTACTCGAGCGTTGCGTTCGACGGCACGATCTCGGGACTGATTGACAAGCTGAACGAGAACTATGGCGTGGAGTTCCCGCTGGCCGACCTGTTCATCTGGGGAACGCCCAACGCGCCTGCCGACCAGTTCGAGTCCGCCATGTTCGCGGGCCAGGACTATATCGGCTCGGACCTCTGTAACCACTACGCGTTCCGCCAGAAGGATCTTGACTGGCAAATCTGGATCAAGGCCGGGGGAAGTCCATTACCGCGCAAGATCGTGATCACGCGCCGGGACGACGACGCCCGCCCGCAGTCCACTTCGGTCATCGACTGGACGACGCACGCCACCTTCAACGACGCCACGTTCTCGTTCCATCCGCCCGCTGGCGCGAAGAAGATCGAAATCGTTCCCGTCAAGAACAAGGGGTAGGCCCATGAAGACCACACTCATGCGAAATCCCGTCCGGCTTCTTCCTGTCGTGATCGCTGCCTGCATGGCCTTCACGGTGCCGCCTTCGGCGAACGCCTTCAGGGGCGGTGGCGGAGGTGGCGGCGTACACCCGGGCGGCGGCGGTGGCGGCATGCACGCAGGCGGCGGTGGCGGCGGCATGCACGCAGGCGGCGGTGGCGGCGGCGCACGCGCCAATCATCCGCCCGTGAACAACGTGAACGCCGACGCGCGCACGCGCAACGTGCGCAACACGAGCGTGAACAATGTCAACGCGAATCGCAATGTCAACGTGAATCGCAACGTCAATGTGAACGTCCAGAACGACAACCATCGCGGCGGTTGGGACGACGATTACCACCCGGTCGCCACGGCGGCCGCCGTCACGGCCACCGTGGCGGTGACATCGGCGGTGGTCGGCTCCATCGTCCACTCGGTGCCTGCCAACTGCGTGCCGGTGAATTATGGCGGCATGGTGTACCAGCAATGCGGCAGCACCTGGTATCAGCCGCAGGGGGCGCAGTATGTCGTGGTCAACGCACCCTATTGACGTGCCATGCCATATTCATCAGCGTAACGCGTAGACGCGAGCATTACGCACCGCCCCGGGCCATGCGCCCGCGGGCGGTGCCCTCGCGCACATCGCCGATGACTGGAGTACACCATGAGCTCGTGGACGGAAAAGGCCAAGGAAGAGTTCAAGAAGGTTTTACCGCCAACGATCTTCTTCATCATCCTCCACATCATCGCGCTGGTCCGTACGCTGATGGTCAAGGAGACCGGCATCGCGTTGCCCACCTCAGGGTCCGTGCTGATCACCTCGCTCATCCTCGGCAAGTCCGTGCTGCTCGCCGACATGCTGCCCTTCATCAACCGCTTCCCCGACAAACCGCTCGTCTGGAACGTCGCCTGGAAGACGCTGATGTACACGATCGTCGCGCTCGCCATTCATTATCTGGAGCGCCTCTACGAATTCTGGAAAGAAGCGGGCAGCTTCGCCGCTGCAAACCACGAAATGCTCGCTCAGATCAGTTGGCCGCGCTTCTGGGCGATCCAGATGCTCGTGACGCTGGTCTTCAACTACTGCGTGATTGCAGAGCTGGCACGCGCGCTCGGCAAGAGCCGGCTCAAAAGAATGTTCTTCGGCCCGCTGCCAGCATCGCCGGGCCGTTCATGGCAACGAGGCGGCGCGTTCCCCTGCTACACGCCTAGAACGCCTTGCGCAACTGCACCCAGCAGTGCACGGAGGTGTTGGCGTTCGCGCTGAGTATGTCCGGCGTACGGCCAAACGGGAAGGCCACACTGGCGCTCAGCAGCAGCTTGTAGGGTCCGTTCCATTGCACGCCGAAACCGGCGCTGCTCAACTGGCCGGTGTTGGGTCCGGGAACGAACACGTTCTTGTACTGCTGCACCCAGCCTGTGTCGACGAACACGGAAAACTGCCAGAGACCCGGAATGTTCTGGAACGCGGCGTCGTGCCGGTATTCGATCGTAGCCAGATAGCCGCGCGAGCCGGACAAAACGCCTACGTCGTAGCCGCGCACGCTATCGGGGCCGCCCAGGTAGAACTGCTCGGAGGTGTCGAGGTTCTTGCTCGACGTCTGCCCCGAGAAGCCGAAGTACAGCGCATCGCTGTGCGTGAACTGCTGCAGACGCGATACCGACAGCGCGAGCTTCACGTAGTGGCCCGCCGTGTCGGCGCCGAGCTGGTCGATGATGTCCGTCTGCAGGTTGTTCGCCGCGAGCACGCCGTAGGTCAGCGCGATTCGCCCATTGGTCACGCCCATCGAATCGAGCTGGTCGCCCGCGAGCGTGGTGGTCACGCTGTTCGTGTGGCGATCGTTCTGGAGTCCGATGATATCGATGTTGTCGTTCAGCCTGCGGAAATCGTATTCGATCTGCCCGTAGAGATTGCCCTGCGTATTGCGGATCAGCGGCTGCGCCAGCACCACGCCGCCAACGAAGGCCGAACCGTGCGCGTCGAGATCGGAGAGATCGTTGCGCAAATGGTAGTTCAGTCCCGACACGGTGGCCCCGAGCGTCGTGCCTTGCCCGTTGAGCAGGTAGCGGTAGTCCATGCGTCCGTAGGTCATGCCGGGGCCCGTTGTCAACGCGCTGAAGTCGAGCAGGTCGCCCTGATTGAACGGGCCGTTGATGTTCAGATTGCCGCTGCCCCGCACGCGTCCGCTATAGGGGTCGCCAAAGTTGTCCACGCCTGCGTCGCCGGTCACGCGCTGCTGGGGCGTCACGTCGACGAGCAGATCCGACGTGCCAACCTGCTGCCCTGGCCGCATCGTCGAACTCACCATCGCGCCCGGAATGTCCTGCATGAGCAGCAGTGTGCGCTCCAGCTCGAACTCGCTCACCGGCTGCCCCGACTGCAGCGCCGCCAGCGTGTTATTCAGCACACGGTCCGATACGCGGCTCTGGTTGTTCAGCGAGACCGCGCCATAGCGCGCTTCGGCCACGTCGATGCGCACGACGCCGTTCTCGATCGTCTGCGCGGGCACATAAGCGGTAGCCAGCGGGAAGCCGTGCTGGTGATACAGCTCGCTAATCTTGTCGGCGAGCGCGTTGAGGTCGCTCAACGTGAGGTTCTTCCCCTCGCTCGGCGCGACTACGGCGTGCAGCATGTCGGTGGGCAATTGCGTGTTGCCCGTGATCTCGATCTGGCGCACCGGGAACGTCTTCGTGTTGTCCGCCGGCGCGGCTTGCGGCGGCTGGATCGTGAGGTCGAGGTTCGAGGGCGGCGGCTGCAACTGGGGCTGCGGCGCCTGCTGAAGCAACTGACCGCTATTCGGCGGTGTCGGCACCCGCACTTGCGCGTGTGCCGCAAAGGCCGTCGCGGCGAGCGCGACGGCGAGACTGATTCGTGTTCTGCACAGGCGCTTCGGGCGAATCTCGATCATGGCATGAAGATGTCGTGGGGCGCTTGCGCGCGCGTGTTGTTGTTCTCCTCCACTCGGAGGCGTCAATTCGTCGGCAGCCGTACCCCGCCGTTGAGCACCGTGAGCGCGAGTCCCGGATGGAAGTCCGCGCGCGCCAGATTGCGCTCGTTGGGATGGTCCTCCTGCTTCTGGTTGCCCGCGTAGCCGCCCTGCGCGGTGTCGGAAGCGGTGCCATACGGCGTCGCCACGTCGTTCGGTGCGAGCGGCGCCTGGACGCTCGCGAGCGTGCCCGAGGGCACCGGCGCGACCGGCGTGATGATGTCGGCCGTCAGTCCGGTTGGCTGCACGAGCACGTAGTTGCCCGAGTCGGCGCCGCTGGCGGTCATCGCCGTGCTGACCGGCTTGTTGAAACCGATGGCCGGATCGTTGAAATAGCCGGTGGCGCTGTTGCCGAGCGTCACGCTGTCGTTTCCGAGCACGCCGGAAAGCGTCGCGCCCGAGAGCGCGTCGAGCACGGTGCCGTCATAGGTCCGGTTGGTCGTGTGCGTGTCCACCACGACGAGCGGCGCTGGCGTGACCGTCACCCAGTCCACGCCGCCCGCCAGCGTGTAGTTGCCCGCGAGCGCCGCGCCATTGCCGGTCAGCGTATAGCCGCCGGTTCCGCCGGGTACGAATGCGATCTGGTTGCCAACGTTCTTCGTGGCGAGCGTCCCGCTGCCCGAAAGCGTGAGCGTCTCCCCATTCACGCCCTGGAGCACGCCATTCGCGCCAAACAGGCTCGCCGCAGCGCCCGTGGTCGTGTCGTACACGCGGCTGCCCTTGAGATCGAGCACGACCGGCGCGATGTTCGCCGACGTGGTCGCCACCGTGTTGAACGTGTAGTTGCCGGCGTCCGCGCCGCTGCCCGCAATGCCCGTCACGAGAATGGGAATGCCGTTGCCGGCATTCGGCGTGACGAAGTTCGAGGACTGCGCGCTGAAGCTCACGCTGTCGCCGCTCAGCACGCCGTTGCTCGCGAGGCCGACCGAGGCGGTGCGCGTGCCGTCGTAAGTCTTGCTCGTGCCCGTCGCGGTCACGGTAATCGCAAGCGGCGTAATGGTCAGCCAGTCCACGCCGCCGACGAGCGTGTAGTTGCTGGCAAGCGTCGAACCGTTGCCGGCGAGCCGGAAGCCGTTGAGCGCGCCCAGCGCGAACGGCTTGCTCTGCCCGGCGTCGCGATTCAGAAGATTGCCGTAACCGGTAAGCGTCAGCGTCTGTCCATCGACGCCTGTGAGCACGCCGTTGTTGCCGAACAGGTTTGCGTCGGCCTGGCTCGTGCCGTTGTAGACGCGGGTGCCCGTGAGGTTCAGGACGAACGGCAGAATATTCGCGCTCGTGACCGCCGACGTGTTGTACGTGTAGTTCGAGAGATCGCTGCCCGTGCCCAGGATGCCTGCCACGTTGACCGCGATGCCGTTGCCCGCGTTGGCCGTGGCGAAGTTCGCACTGCCGGCCGTGAAGGAGGCTGTGTCGCCCGCCACGAGGCCGCTCACGGTCAACCCGTTGAGCACCGCTGTGGTGGTCGCGTCGTAGGTCTTGTTCTGCGCGCTGGCCGTGATCGTCAGTGCGCGCGGGGTGATGTCCGCGCTCGTCGTGATGACCCGGCTGCCGAACGTGTAGTTGCTGATGTCCGTGCCGTTGCCGTAGAGCCCCACCGTGATCGGAATGGCCGTACCGACGTTGGGCGTGAGGAAGTTCGCCGAGTTGTAGCCTACCGTCGCGTTGTCGCCCGCCACGAGGCCGTTCACGGTGAAGCTGCTGAGCTGCGCCGTCGTGGTGCCGTCGTAGACCTTGTTCTCGCCCACGGCCGAGATCGTCACCGGCTTCGGCGTGATATTGACCCAGTCGCCCACGCCGCTGCCCAGCGTGTAGTTGCTCCCCAGCGCCCCATTGTTGCCGCTGAGCGTGTAGCCGGCGAGACCGTTCGCCGCGAACGGCTGCTGCGCGTTCACGTTCTTGCTCGCGAGCGTGCCCGTGCCGGAGAGCGTGAGCGTTTCACCGTTCACGCCGGTTAGCACGCCGTTCGCGCCGAACAGGGCGGCGGCCGCGCCCGTGGTGCCGTCGTATACGCGCGTGCCCTGCAGGACCAGCGTATAGGGCGTAATGTTCGCCGTGAGGCCCGCGGGCTGCGTCAAGGTGTAGTTGCCCGCATCCGCGCCGCTCAGCCCGAAGCTGGTGGTAACGGCGATGCCATTGTTGACGTTCGGGCTGGCGAACTGGCCGGTGGTGGCGTTGGTCAGGGCAACCGCGTCGCTGCCGAGCACACCGCTGAGCGTCGAATTGTGGAGGGTCGCGTTGGTGTTGCCGTCGTAGACCTTGTTGCCGGCAGTGGTGCCGGTCACGCTCAGCGCGGCGGGCGTGACCGTCAGCCAGTCGGTGCCGCCTGCGAGCGTGTAGTTGGTGGCGAGGCCGCCGTTGCTGCCGTTGCCGAGCGCAAGCGTGCCCAGCGAAAATGGCTTCTGGGTGCCGACGTTCTTGTTGTTCAGCACTCCCGAGCCGTTCAGGGTGACCGTCTCGCCGTTCACGCCGGCGAGCGTGCCGCCGCTGAACAGGTTTGCGTCGGCGCTGGTCGTGGCGTTGTAGACGCGCGAGCCGGTCAGGTTCAGCACGTAGGGGGCGATGGTCACCCAGTCCACGCCGCCGGCAAGCGTGTAGTTGCTCGCTTGCGCACTGCCGTTGCCTGTGAGCGTGTAGCCGGAGAGGCCGTTCGCGGCGAACGGCACCTGGGTGCCGACATTCGGCGAGGAGAGCGTGCCGGTGCCGGAGAGCGTGAGCGTTTCGCTATTCGCGCCGGTGAGCACGCCGTTCGCGCCAAACAGCGTGGCATTGGCGCCAGCCGTTCCGTCGTATACACGCGTACCCTGCAGGGTCAGCACGTAGGGTGTGATGTTCGCCGTGACGCCCGTGGGTTGCGTCAAGGTGTAGTTGCCCGCATCCGTGCCGCTCAGTTCGAAGCTGGTGGAGACCGCGATGCCATTGTTGACGTTCGGGCTGGCGAACTGGCCCGTCGCGGTGTTGGTCAGCGTGACCTGATCGCCGCCGAACACGCCGCTAAGCGCCGAGTTGTGGAGGGTCGCATTGGTGTTGCCGTCGTAGACCTTGTTGTCGGCGGTGGTGCCGGTCACGCTCAGCGCGGCGGGCGTGACCGTCAGCCAGTCGGTGCCGCCTGCGAGCGTGTAGTTGGTGGCGAGACCGCCGTTGCTGCCGTTGCCGAGCGCAAGCGTGCCCTGCGAAAACGGCTTCTGGGTGCCGACGTTCTTGTTATTCAGCACGCCTGAGCCGCTCAGGGTCACCGTCTCGCCGTTCACGCCGGCGAGCGTGCCGCCGCTGAACAGGTTTGCGTCGGCGCTGGTCGTGGCGTTGTAGACGCGCGAGCCGGTCAGGCTCAGCACGAATGGCGTGATGTTGGCGCTCGTCGTGGCGGTGCTGTTGTCCAGCACGTAATTCGTGGCATCGGCGCCGCTCATGGTGATGCCGGCCACGTTGATGGTAATGCCGTTGCCTACATTCGGCGTGACGAAAAGCGCCGAGGCGTCGCTGAATGTCACCTGGTCGCCCGGCGCCACCTGAGCGCTCGTAAGGGCAACCGTGGCCGACGTGTTGGCATCGTAGACCTTGTTTTGCCCGGTCGCGGTGGCCACGGCAATGTGCAATGCCGTGATGTCGGCGGTGATGCCGCTGGGCTGCTGCACGACGTAGTTGCCCGAATCAGCGCCGCTCAGGCCGAAGCTGGTCGCAACCGGGATGTTGTCGCCGACGTTCTTGGTGGCGAACGTGCCGTTGGTGGTGTTGGTCAGCGCCGCCTGGTCGCCACTGAACACGCCGTTGAGCACCGAGTCGTGGATGGTCGCCACGGTGGTTCCATCATAGACCTTGTTGTCAGCAACGGTGCCACTCACGGTTAGCGTGAAGGGCGTGACCGTCAACCAGTCGGTGCCGCCCACGAGCGTGTAGTTGCTGGCCTGGCCGGTGCCGTTGCCGAGCGCGAGCGAGCCGAAACTGGCGAACGGCTTCGCATTGCCCACGTTCTTGTTGTCAAGCGTGCCGGCGCCGGTCAGCGTAAGCGTCTCGCCGTTGACGCCGGTGGCGAGCGTACCACCCGGTGCGAACACGCTCGAGTTCGCGTTGGTCGTTGAGTCGTAGACGCGCGTGCCCTGCAGATTGATGATGCGGGCCAGGATGTTGGCCGTGGTATTCGCCGTCGTGTTGTTCAGCGTGTAATTGCCGGCATTGGCGCCCGTCGCGGTGATGCCCGTGACCGTCACCGGCAGGTTTTGCCCGACGTTGGCCTGGGAGAAACTGGCCGAATAGCTAAAAGTCAGGTTGTCGCCCGCAATCAACGGCGAGTTGGTGAGGTTGACATTCGCACCCGTGGTGGCGTCGTAGTACTTGTCGATGCCGGTGGCCGTGACCGTGATGCCCAGCGGCGTGATGTTCGCGATAATTCCCGTCGGCTGAACGAGGGTGTAGTTCGCCGCGTCCGTGCCCGAAACGGTCATGCTCGTGGATACCGGCTTGGCGTTGCCCACGTTCTTGTTATTGAACTGACCGACGGTGTCATTGCCCAAGGTCACCTGGTCCGAACCCAGCACGCCATACAGCGTTGCACCCGAGAGCGCCGCGTTGGCATTGCCGTCATAGACCTTGTTCGCAGCGGCGGTATTGAGCACCGTGAGCATGGCGGGCGTGATGGTCACCCAGTCGGTGCCGCCCGCGAGCGTGTAGTTGCTCGCGAGGCCCGTGCCGTTGCCGAGCGCCAGCGTGCCGAGATTCAAAAACGGCACCTGGGTGCCCACATTCTTGCTGGTCAGCGTACCGGTGCCGGTGAGCGTGAGCGTCTCGCCATTGACGCCGCCGATCACGCCCGCGCTCGAGAACAGATTCGCGTTGGCGCCGGTCGTGGCGTCGTACACGCGCGTGCCGGTCAGGTTGATGATCTTGGCCGTGATTTCGCCGAGCGTGCCGGTGGCCTGGGTCGGCAGGCTGTAGTTCGACAGGTTCGTGCCGACCGGCGACGTATAGTCCGGTGGCTCGAGCGTCGCGCTAACGCCGACATGCGTGCCGACATTCGGCGAGAAGTAGCCGCTCGCGGCTGTCTGCGTGATAGTCGCGCTCTGGTTCCCCACGAAGCCGGTAATGGTGAAGTCGGACGCACCGAGCGTGACCGACGTCGTGCCGTCGTACTGCTTGATGGGGTTGCCGGTAATCGTCACCGTGAGCGGCGCGGGCGTGATGTTCGCGAACAGGTTCGACGGCTGCGACACGCTGTAGTTGCCCGCCTGCGCACCGCTCAGGGTGAAGCCGCTCGCGGTGACCGCCAGGTTCGTGCCCACGTTCGGCGTACTGAACTGTCCGCTCGCATTGCCCGACGCGAGCGTGACGTTGTCGCTGCCGAGCACGCCAGCGAGCGTGACGTTGCCGGTGTTGATCGTGGCGGCCGTCGTGCTGTCGTAGACCTTGTTGTTCGCGACCGCACCGTTGATGGTGAGCGGCGCGGGCGTGATATTCGCGCTCAGCCCGGTGATGGTCTGCAACGTGTAATTGCTGGCCGCGCTGCCGGAAATGCTAAAGCCGTTTGCCGTCACGGCAATGCCGTTGCCGACGTTGGACTGGGCGAAGGTGCCCGAGGTGGACGTGGTGAGCGTCACGTTGCCGGCGTCGGACGGCACGAGGCCCGAGAGCGCCGCGCTGCTCACATCGAGCGTGTCGGCGGTGGTCGTGTCGTAGACCTTGTTGGTCGCGTGGGCGTTGATGACGTAAAGCGGCGCCGGCGTGATGATCCCCGGGCCCGAGGCCGTGGTGGGCAACAGGTAATTGCTGAGCAGCGTGCCGCTGTTGGCGGTGTAGTTGCCCGGCACGAGCGACCCGCTAACGATCCAGTTGCCCGCGTTCGCGCTCGCGTAGTTGAACTGCGTGGTCGGCGTAATCGTGGCGCCCTCGCCGCTCACCATGCCGATGACCTGCAGGTTGCTGCTGCCCACCGGCGCGAGCGTGGTGCCGTTGTAGACCTTCCTCGGAAGGCCGATGATCGCGACCGTGAGCGGCGCTGGCAGAATCGTGCCCGTGCCGTAGGCCGAGATCGGGAACGAATAGTTGTTGAGGTCGGTGCCGGCACCGGCCGTTAGTTCGGATTGCGTAAGACTTGCCGTTACCGCCTGGGACCCGGCGTTTTTCGTCGCATAGTTGCCGGTAATGGTCTGATTGACCGTCGCGCTGTCAGTCCCCACGAACCCGGTGAACGTGAAATCGCTCGCGGGAATCGTGGCGATCGTGTTGCCGTCGTAGGTCTTCGACGGGTTATCGTTGATCTGCGCCGTCACCTCTCCGCTGATCGGCCGCTTCACGATCGTGCCCATGCCCGTTGCGGTGGTCGGCAACGCGTAGTCGGAGAGGAGCGTGTTCGGGCCGGCCTGGTAGGCGCTGCCCGGTATGGTCGCGCTCACGCCCTGATAACCGACGTTGGGCGTCGCGTACGCGCCCGTCGGCGGGTAGGGATTCAGGGAGATGAACTCGCCGGGAATGGCTCCCGTCACCTGGTAATTGTTGCTGCTGAGCGAGGCGGTAGCGGTGCCGTCGTAGACCTTGGTCGGGTTGTTGATGATGCTCACCTGGACCGGCGCGGGCGTGATGACGCCGCTCGTGCTGGTCACGGTGGCCGGGAACGTGTAGTTCGACATCGACGTGCCGGCCGCCGGCACGAAATCGGAAGCGGTGAGCGTCGCGTCGATCGGGATGTTGGTGCCCGCATGCTGCGTCGCATAGCCCCCCGACACCTGGCCGATGGTCGCGCTCTGGCCGCCCACGAAGCCCGAAATCGTGTAGTTCGACTGATTGAGCTGGACCGCTGTCGTGCCGTCGTACACCTTGGTCGGCGAGCCCAGGAACGTGATCGTCAGTGGCGCCGGGGTGATGTTCGCGGCAAGCCCCGTGATCGGCGCGATGGAATAGTTGCCGGCCGCCGTGCCGGACAGCGTCAGCCCGCCGACCGAGACAGCGAGGTTGTTGCCCACGTTGGACTGGCTGAAGGTACCCGTGGAACTGCTCGACGAAAGCGTGACGTTGCCCGAGTCGGCGGGAATGATTCCCGATACCGCGGCACCGCCGACGTTCAGCGTCGCGGTCGTGGTGGCGTCGTACACCTTGTCGTTCGCCGTCACGCCCGTCACGGTCAGGAGCTTCGGCGTGATGTTGGCGTTCAGGTAGGCCGGCACCGAGATCGTATAGTCGCCGGCCTTGGCGCCGGTCAGCGTGAGACCCGTGGGCGCCACGGAAATCGCATTGCCCACATTGGGCGTGGCGAACAGACCCGCCGCGTTGCTCGTGTCGAGCGAAACCTGCCCGCTATCCGAACTGACGACACCGAAGAGCGCGGCGTCGCTGGCGTCGACCGTGGCGGCTCGCGTGCCGTCATAGACCTTGTTGCTGGCGATCAGCCCGGTGACGTTGAGCGGCGCGGGCGTAATGGTGCCGGTTCCCGTCGCCGAGGTCGGCAACGTGTAGTTCGCGAGGTTGGTGCCGGTGTTCGCCGCGAAATTGGTCGATGTGAAGCTCGCGTTGACCGCAATGCCCGTGCCGGCATCCGCGCTTGCATACGCAACCGAACTGGCCTGGTTCACGCTCGCGCCCTGCCCGGCCACGAAGCCCGTGAAGCTGTAGTTGCTTGCCGTGAGCGGCGCCGAAGTCGTGCCGTCGTACACCTTGGTCGGGTCGTTGACGATGCTGACCGTGAGCGGCGCGGGCGTGATCGTGCCGATATCGGCCGTGGCCGTGCCTCTGGCCTGGTAGCCGTAAGCCGGAAGGCCGGTCGACGTGTTGACGACCACGCCCGCGAACGTCGTCGGCGAGTTCACGGTGATGTTCGTGCCCGCGTTGGACGTGGCATAGGTACCCGTGGCGCTCGCGACGACATCGCCGTTCACGAGCCCCGTGGTCACGAGATTCGCGTTGGTCAGGGGTGCCGCGGTCGTGCCGTCGTAGACCTTGGTCACGCTGCCCGTGAGCCCGGTCAGCGTGATCGTGGGCGCGAGGCTGTAGAGAAAGCCGTTGCCGGAAGCCGCCGGCGTCGTGCCGTAGGGCGCGTTGTACTGGATGTACGCAGGCGTGAGGCCGCCCGCCGTGTCGAGCCGCGGGTCGCTCGAGTAGATCAGCCAGGGCGCCGAGGTGCCCGTGCTCACGGCCGCGCTGCCCGCGTTGTTCACGAGGTTCGCATTCGTCGCCAGCACGACGCCTGCGCCGCCCGTCACCGCGCCGCCCGAGGCGATCGTCAGATTGCCTGTGCCCGCCCGCATGGTCACGGCGCCCGCGCCGGTCACGGGCGCGTTCACGAAGATCGCGTTGAGCGCATCGAGGGTCAGGCTCGCGGCGGCATTGGTCCAGCTAATGGCCGCGTTGACGTTGATGTCGCCCGCTCCCGGCGACTGCACGCCGGCGCCCGACGTGCCCGTGGCCGTTGTCTGCTCCACCACGTTCGTGCCGCCGTTCAGCGTGCTCGAAATCTGGCTGGCCGCATTGGCGTCGATGGTCAGGTCGGTCGGGTCGACGAGCCACGTGCCGGCGCGCCCGAACGGCGCCGCCGCCGTGATGTGCGCGTCGGGCGCAAGGTTGAAATGCGCCGCCGAGGTTTCGATCGAGCCCCCGTCGCCGCCGTTCGGCGCGCTCGCGTCGAGCGTGCCGCCCACGTTGACCTGTCCCGCCGCCATGCCGCCCAGCAGCACGATCTTGCCCGCTTGATCCTCCACCGTCTGGGCGCGAATCTTGCCGGTGTTGTTGACCGCGCTGGCAAGGAGCGCGTCCTTCGCGCCAGCGGTCATGATGACCTGGCCGCCGTCGGCCACGATGAGTTGCCGGTTTTCGGCCAGATTGTCGAGCGTGCTCGCATCGACCTGAATGTGGACGAGGCGCGAACCGTCGAACGTGAGCGTTGCCGCGCTCCCCCCCGCCAGAGCGACCGTGCCGAGCCGCGCGCTGATAATCCCCTGATTGGATACGCGATTGCCAAGGAGTGCGACATATCCGCCGTCGGCCGCGGTAATCGTGCCCTGATTGACGACGCTGCCCTGGCCGTTCCCGCTGAAGCGGCGGGTATTGCTGCCGAGGCTGCCGGGGTCGACGTCGAGCGTGGAGGCCACGATGCCGCCGACGTTCACGCGCGCAGACGGGCCGAACAGCACGCCATTGGGATTGATGAGCCAGACCTGACCGTTAGCGTTGAGGTTGCCGAGGACGGCGCTCGGCGTGCTGCCGAGAATACGGTTGACCGCGACCGAACTGCTGCCAGGCTGAACGAAATCGACCGTCTGCCCCGCGCCGACGTTAAAGCTGCGCCAGTTCAGCTGCAACGTCGGGCTGGTTTGCTGGATCGTGGTCGTCGAGCCCGACTGCTGGATCGTGCCGGTGCCCGAAACGATCTGGCCGCCGCTGGGTCCGCCCGCTGCGTACGCCACGCCCACCCACAGAAAAGGCGCACCCGCAAGCAGGATCGCGACAAGACGCCGGGCACCGTTGCGGGTTCGACAAGCGCCTGTGCCCGCATGCCGGCACGCGAGTTCCGAAACGGCGACCCATTGCCTGAGAGACCGATTCCAGCACAACTGGTAGATGTGATTCATGGCATCGCCCATCCTCAGCGTGGTACCGGACCAGACAACCCGGCAGTGGGCGCAGGCGAAACACATGACGAGCCGCACGCCAAGCCGCTCACTCGTCATGGGACTCGCCGCCCGGACCCGGTTGCCGGGTTCGAATCATCGAACCCAGTCGCGCGTTGTGTAAGTTTTGGTAATTCGACGCCACGCTGCCATAGGGATTAAGGGCAATTCCGTTGCCCGATGGGGCAATCGCCGGTAACAGCGCGGGATGATGCGGCACGGGATTCGGGAACGTTGTCGAGGCAACCCGCGGACTCCGTAATTTTTTCCTTTCTGCCATGCGGTGGGGCCAATCCTTGCCACGTGGCTTAGAATCAATCCGGTCCGACCCCTGACTACACAACAACGTTTGAGGAGTTGAGATGACACAGCTGGTTCACCACCCCATCTATTTGTTTGTCCTGCTGATCGTGCTGCTGTGCGTCGCCGCAGCGCTCGGCGCGCTTGTGCTGCAACGTGTCTTTCCGCTCGGGGACGATGCGCGGGACAACTACAACGTGATTCAGGGCGCCACCCTCACCCTGCTCGCGCTGTTGATTGGTTTTACGCTGTCCATGGCCGTGAGCCGGTACGACCAGCGCAAGAACTACGAGGAAGAGGAAGCCAACGCGATCGGCACGCAGTATCTGCGCGCCGACCTGCTCGGCGAAGAGGATGCGCCGAAGGTCAGAGCCCTGCTCGCGCAATACGTCGCGCTGCGCATCGCCTACTACACGACGCGCGACACCGACGAACTCGAAACGCTCAACAACAAAACGTCGAATCTCCAGGGACAATTGTGGGCAAGCGTGCGCGGCCCGGCTATCGCGCGTCCGACGCCAATTTCGGCGCTCGTGGTGTCCGGCATGAACGACGTGCTGAACTCGCAGGGCTATACGCAAGCGGCATGGCTCAACCGCATTCCGCTTTCTGCCTGGGGTTTGATGATGGCGATTGCCTTCTTCAGCAATCTCATGCAGGGGTATGGCTCGCATGGCAGCACGGGCCGCCGTGTTTTGCTGTTCGCACTGCCGATTACCGTCGCGCTTTCGTTGTCGTTGATCGCCGATATCGATAGTCCGCGTGGTGGACTGATTCGCGTTGTGCCAGTGAATCTGATCTCCCTGCAGCAGTCGTTTGGCTCGGCGCCATAACGTGTGCAGCAGGCCCGGGCGCTTGCGCTGCCCGGGCCGTCCGTACCTTAGTGCATATCCCCAACGCTCACGCGTGCTGAGAGCGCATTCGTGTCACGCGACGACGACGCGGCCCGGATCTCGTAGCTTCCGCCATGCACCTGCCACGCGTGCGTCGTGACATTCCATGTCGCGAGGCGCCTTGCCGGGACGACCACCGTCACCTGTTGCGACTGCCCAGGGCGCAACGCGACCTTCGCCCAGCCCACGAGGCGCTGCGGCGGTTCGCCCAACCCCGGCGGCAGCGTCGCATACACCTGGGCAATTTCGGCCCCGGCACGCGAGCCCGTATTGGCAACGGTGAACGTCGCGATCACGTTGCCGCCTTGATCGGTACGCGTCCTGAGCCCCGAGTACGAATAGGTCGTATAGGAGAGGCCGTAGCCGAACGGGAACAAGGGATCGATGTTTTTCGCATCGTACCAGCGGTATCCCATCAGGAGTCCTTCGCTATAGACGACGTTCAGATTGTTGGGATCGATCGTCGGCTGCGGCAGATCGGCTTCCTGTCGCGGGAAGGTGACCGGCAGCTTGGCGGACGGATTCACGTCGCCGAACAGAATGTCCGCGATCGCCTGGCCGCCTTGCACACCCGGATACCATGATTCCACTACGCCGTGAACGCTGGCGAGCCACGGCATCGTGACGGGGCTCCCGTTCTCCAGCACGACGATGATCCGCTTCGCCTTCGCGGCCACCGCATTGATCAGCGCGTTCTGGTCGTAGAGCTGGTTGCTCGGGTCCGCCTTGTTGTCCGGCAAGGACAGGTTCGCCAGGTCCGTGCCCTCGCTCTCCCACTGCGTGGCGAACACGATCGCCACGTCGGCGCTGGCGGCTGCGCTCGCTGCCGCCGCCGCATTGGTGCCGTCGAAGAACGTCACCGTTGCCTGCGGAGCCTTGGCCTTGATCGCGTTGTACGGCGAGGACTTATACCAGGTCGCACAAGTTGAAAGCAGCGGATTGCCCGACTGGCATCCCGAAACCGCATTGCCGTCTGCCGCCGGCACGCCTCCCGAGCCGCCTCCGGACAACACGCCGACATCGGCATGCCCGCCAATCACGACGATCGAGTGCAAGCCATTTGCGGCGAGCGGAAGAACCGGCTGGTTGCTGCCCGCGGCTGCACCATTCTTCAGTAGAACGATCGACTCGTGGGCCACGGCCAATGCGTCGCGATTGCCGGCCGTCTGGTCGACCGCGCCGCCGGGTGTCGGCGGGTTGTCCATGATGCCAAGGGCGATCATGGTGCGAAGCTTGCGAAAGACCATGTCATTCAGACGGGCGACCGGAACGCTGCCGGCCTGGACCGCGGCCTTCAACGCGCTGCTGAAATAAGACTGAATGCCGAAGCCCGCCCCTGCCGCACCGAGATCGCCTGGCTGCTCTTCATCGAGCCCCGCCATCGCGGAAGCGACGGTGCTATGGTTGGCCGTCCAGTCCGACTGAACCTTGCCCTTGAACCCCCACTCGTTCTTCAGAATGGTCGTGAGGAGTTGCGGGTTCTGGCAGGCGTACACGCCGTTGACCAGGTTGTACGAGCACATCACGTTGCCGGGATGCCCCTCGCGCACGGCAATTTCGAATGCGAGCAACTCCGTTTCCCGCATCGTCCGTTCGTCGACCACGGAATTGCTCGTCATCCGGTTCGTTTCCTGGTCGTTCATCGCGTAGTGCTTCACGGTCGCGATCACGTCCTGCGACTGCGTGCCCATCGTGCGGGCGGCGCTCATCGTGCCGGTCAGGACAGGATCTTCGCCCATGTACTCGAACGTGCGGCCGTCACGCGGCTCGCGTGCAAGATTGACGCCGCCCCCCAATCCTTCGGCATAGCCGAGCACGCGAAGCTCGCGTGCAATACGCATGCCGTAGGCGCCAGCAAGCGCCACGTTCCAACTCGAGGCGAGCCCGATCGGTGCAGGAAACGCGGTGGTATGCGCGTTCTGCACGTTCACGCCGCCCGCCGAGTCCGCGGTAGCCAATGGGGGAATGCCCAGACGACTGACGCCTGGGATGTAACCGGCGCCCTGCACCCACGAGGGAAACGGGCCGCCCAGACCGACAGTCGGAATGCCCGTGCCGTGTACGAGCTGGATCTTCTCGTCGAGCGTCAGTTGGGACACCAGCACCGCCGCGCGCCGGTCGGCGATATCGCCCTTTTCTTTCCATTGCGCGGGCGGTTGTGCCGCACCTGAAGCCTGGGAAAAAAGCTGCGCCACCATCGAAAATGGGCTCGAGCCCCATGTGTTGCTGGTGGCGGCTTGATCCGCGTACGCCGCGGAGCCGGCGCACAGCGCGCCGGCAACCGCGATCGCCATATGTTTCGTATTCCTCACGATGTCTCTCCAGATTTGCCGATTGCATGAGCGATGATCCGCAGGATTGCGGGGCCGTAATCGGACTACATTTTTCTTCTTCTTTTGTGTTGAATTACCCTACGTAGCGAGATGACGATAGCACCCGGAGAAACGTTTGCGCTTATCGTGGCGTCGCGGAACTTAACCTTATGTCGCGAGATCAGGGTTTGCCTTAACCTCGCGCCTTCCGGTATTTCGCCGCTACCTTGCAGGTGGTTTACGGTTTCGTCGCGCAGGCTCAGGGGACATGCGAATCGAATCACGCCGATTCGAAACCGGGGCACATCAGGCCGTTTGAGGTTTGAAGCAAGGATGCTAAAGTCACCCGCTACAAGCGGTTAGCCGAGGCGGCGTTTCCCCGTTCCATGGTGTCTCCCATGACGACCGATCAAAAGACCGTTTCAAACGTCCTTGCCCAACTTTCGCTCGAATCCGCAGTTGAACACGGCATGTCGCCGCACGATTTCACGCGCCTCACCGGAATCACGGAGGCCGAACTCGCTCATCCGGACGGCCGCATACCCGCGCACAAGCACATTGCCATGCTCAATCTGCTGGAGCCTGGCTATCAGGCTTCGGAGCGGCTCGAGATTTTTTCCAGTTACTCGTTTCGCGCGCCCATTAGCACGTTATTGGCCATCGTCACGAATAGCCCGACACTTACCAAGGCCTTTGACCAGTTCCTGCGTTACCGGGTCCTGATCGGGAATGTCGATACCGTGAAAGCCAGACGCGCTGGCCAGGCGTTCGAATTCGAGTATGTTCTGGACGGCGCGCGCAGAAGTTCGTCGAGCGCCTTTTATAATTTCTTGCTGCTGATCCGGCTCGCCGAACAGTACAACGACGACGCGCCGTATCCCACCCAGATCGAGCTGACCGGCGACGCATTTGCGCCCGTCTCGCAGCTATCGCACCTTTGCGGCGCGACGGTGAAATTCCGGCAAAGCCGCAACCGTATGCAAATAAGAACGGGGGTGGCGGATCTGCCGTATCGCAAGTACAACGAGATCACGGAGAATATTCTCTGTGCTCAGGCCGATGCCGATATCCGACGCTTTCTTCTCGGCCATTCCTTTTCTTCGAGGATCGAAGATTTCGTGACGAAGATGATTCGCGAAGCGCATGCTGGCCTGCCCTTTTCGAACCCCATGGAGGAAGTCTGCAGCCGGCTTGGCATTTCACGCTCGACCTTGCACCGGCGCTTGCAGGGTGAAGGGACGAACTTCCAGTCGATCCTGTCCCACGCGCGGCTCGAGGAAGCGAGGCGCTTGCTGCCGCTGGCCGACTATTCGGTTGCCGCGGTGAGCGATCTTCTCGGCTTTTCTTCTCCGTCCGCGTTCTCGCGTTTCTTTCTTGAGAACAGCGGCAAGTCGCCTTCGCGCTACAAGTTCGAAAACTGCAGGTTCTAGTTGAGTTTTGCGGAGACACTGTGCGGTCGGGGGGACGTGCGAAATCAATGCGCCCTCGCCGATCGCCTCGCGTACGAGCGAGCGCCAACACTCAGGCGCTTGAGCGCCGCACACGATCACGAAGGCGTCAGTGCGCAGGACCAAAGAAGGCCTGCGCCCCTTCCGATGGCGTCAATCCGGCGACGAAGTAACCTTCCAGACGCTCGGCCTTGGCGTCGTCGAGCAGGAACGGCGGACGCACGAGCCCTTGTGCAACGGCGTGGTCGTACCACTTGCTCATCCAGTCGCGGAGTTTCGTTTCGTATTGGGACGGTGATTCGTCCGGCGCGTTCTCTTCCATGCGCAATCTCCGCTGGCGGCCAACTGCCGCTAATTTCTTGTCACTACGCGCGCCACCCCCATCGAAGGACGCAGGATCTCGGGTGGAAACACTTGCCACCCCCGGTCGGCATGGCGAAAGAAAAACAACGCGCGTGGTCCGTCCGCTGTCTGCGCCTCGATGAACACGCTCGCAATCCGCCCGGACGGAGCGCGATGCACGGTCACGACCCGTACTGTCCGCCTGCTGGTGGGGTTCAGCCACTTCACGACCGCTGCCCCTAACGACTGCCGCACCGCCATCGCTGTCCCCCACGCTTCACTGTGAAAGCATCGTAGGCAGCCGTTAAGCCGGCCGCCATCGGGACGGGTAGATAGTTCCCTCGGGAATCGCTGGTTCGTCTGTCAGGATTTCCTTCTCGACGCGCATGGCCGCCGCTTACTCGCTAACCAGACCGTGCCGTATCGCATAGCGGATCACCTCGGCGTTATTGCCCAGCCCGAGCTTTTGCATCAGCCGCATCTTGTGCGTGCTGATCGTCTTGGCGCTGAGCGCACACGCATCGGCGATGTCGTTGATGCTCTTGCCGGAAGCCAGCATTTGCAGCACCTGGAATTCGCGGTCGGAAAGCACCTCGTGCGGGGGCACGTCGCCCGAATGCTTCTCGAACACCATGGCGTCGACGAGCTTCGGGTCGATAAAGCGCCCGCCCTCCGCGAGCTTGCGAATCGCGGCCAGCAGCACGTCTGGATCGCTATCCTTCGTCACGTAGCCCGTAGCGCCGGCCCGCAGCGCGCGCGACGCGACCTGCGCTTCGTTATGGATGCTCAGCACGAGCACCGGCAACGCTGGCTCTTCGGCGCGCACGCGGCGGATCAGATCGACGCCGCTGATGCCGGGCATCGTCATGTCGAGCAGCAACAGGTCGACTTCGGAGGTCCTCAGCTTTTCGATCACCTCCGAACCCTGCCCCGCCTCCGCTGTCACGACCATGTCGGCGGTCGTCGCGAGGATCTGCTTGAGTCCGCCACGCACGATGGCGTGGTCATCGGCGATAAGTATCCTGATCATGGTTGTTTTCGAGCGGAACATGAATCGAAATCGTCGTGCCCGACGCGATGCCGATGGTGGGATCTTTGCACGGCTGGCTGTCGATTCTCAACGTACCACCAATCAGCCTTGCGCGCTCGGCCATGCCAAGCAGACCGTAAGCATACTTTGCCTGCGCGGCGGCCACGTCGAATCCGCGGCCGTCGTCGCGAACACGCAAGTCGAGCGAGTGGGGACCTGCGATGAGTGTGACCTCGACGCGCTGCGCCGCCGCGTGGCGCGCGACGTTCGTCAATGCCGCCTCCACGATGCGAAAGAGCGCCGTGGCCTGAATGTCCGGCAACGCGGGCTCGCCACTCGAAACGTGCAGTTCGCAAGGGGTGCCGTGGTGCCGGCTCCACTGACTGGTCAGCCATTCGAGCGCCGAAACCAGCCCGAAATTGAGTGCGGCGGGCCGCAGGTGGCTTGCCACGTTGCGCACCATCCAGATCGTACCTTCGACGAGTTCGCGCATGTCGTCGGCTCGGCCGATCGCCTCGGGGTCGTCGGTGAGCCGCATCCGCAGCAACGAGACATCCATTTTCAGCGCGGTCAGCAACTGGCCCAGTTCGTCCTGTATCTCCAGTGCGCTACGCTTGCGCTCGTCTTCGCGCATGCCTTCCAGATAGGCCGACAGGGCGCGCTGCTGCTCGCGCGAGCGCACGAGTTCGTCCTCCACGCACTTGCGGCCGGAAATGTCATGCAGGCCCACGTAAATGGCGGGCGCGCCGTTGTAGTTCGATAACCGTGCGGTGGCCATGGCCCAGAACTGCGTCCCGTCCGGACGGCGCAGCCTCACCTCCGCGTCGCCGAAACTGCCTTGCGCGGCGAGACAGCGCACCAGCCGCTCGCGCTCCCGAGGATCGACATAGAAGTCGACGATATTGACATTCGCGCAGGCCGTTTCATCGAGGCGAAACAGTTCGCGAAACCGCGCGTTGGAATAGAGCAAATGGCCCTCGGGCATCGAGGTGATGCCCATCGCCACCGGGCCCGCTTCGACGATTGCGCGAAAGCGCGTTTCGCACGCTTGCAGGCGGCGCTGCTGCATGACGATGCGCTGGTGGGCCGAGCGCAACGCGACATGCGTGCGGACTCTGGCCATCAATTCTTCAATGTGCACGGGCTTGCGTACATGGTCGGCTGCGCCGGCCCGCAACCCATCGGCCAGGTCTCGATGATTGCCTGCCGGCAACATGAGCACCACCGGAATATCGCGCGTGCGTTCGTCCGATTTCAGGCTGCGGCAGGTGGCCAGAGCGCCCACGCTCGCGGCCTGCGCATCGAGCAGGATCAGTTCGGGTTGCGAAATGCTCGCGCGCTCCAGCACCTCGAGGCCGTTGTTCGCGGCGAGCACCTGAAAGCCTTCCCATACGAGGTGGTCGGCGATCAAGCGGGTCTCGTTCGGCGTAGCGCCTGCGACCAGGATCGTGCAGAGGCTCGTTGTCGTGGCCTGCGAGTCAGTCATCATGCCCACGGTTGCTCCGGCCCTGGTTCCTTTGTTTTGTCCTCGCTGCCCAAGCCATGGCCCTTGGGCAACCCTTTATCACGTATGCAGGTAATACGGATTCCCGCCCCCGCCAGCCCTGCGTGTGCTACGTGTGCTACGTGGCGAACGACTGCCGCGCGGAAGTTTGCGCACGGTCGATCAGTTCATCGAGACTGCGCGCGAGTTCTCCAAGCGCGGACAACGCGTACAGATCGAGTTTGTCCGCATGGTTGCGGCGCAAGTCTTTCATGCTTTCCTGCAAGCGCCGTAGCGTGCCGGCGCGATTGTCCAGGAGTGGCCAGCAGTGCATCAAATACGCCAGCGGCGTGAGATTGCGCGATTCGCACCATGTATCGAACAGGCGCATGCAGATCGTGTTCACGTCCTGAACGCGCGCCAGACCGTCGCCCCACTCGGAAATCATCGCGCGTCGCCTCTGCCGCTTCGTAGTTTGCCGATGTCATGATGATCCCGCCAATGATCGCGTGCAGTCGTCTTCGACTGCAAACGGTCAAGGGGAATGCTGAATTTTGTGTCAGGAAATCCTGAATCCCTGGCTTCGATCGCCCATCGCTCCCTTGAATTTCCGCCTTCAATGCCCCTGCTCGCCCGAGGTAAAGCGGATTGTCTGCGCGATTACGTCGCGTTATGCTGCGCGCGACTGCCCCTTCGGTTCCAAACAATGCCCCGCGTGGCATACGCTGATTTCGTATGAACAGAAGACAGATGATCGCGCAATGCGTCGGCATAGGCGCGAGCCTCATGACGATGCGCTCGACCATGGCGTTGCCAGTCAGCCGCCCGCCAGCCAGCGTCGTGTTTCTGAATCCTGGCGAAAGCGTGGAACACGATACGGGCCAGCACTGGCAACTCGTGTCGCGCTTCATGGCCGCGACGGCAGGACGTTTCGGCATGCAGCTGGAAGTGCTTTACGCTCAGCGCGATCATTTGCTGATGCTGCGCCAGACCGAATCGGTGGCCGCGCGTTCGGCCGCGCCCGATTATGTGGTGATCGTCAACGAAAAGATGGCCGCGCCCCAGATGCTGCAAACGCTCGCGCGCTCGCCTGCCAGGGTTCTGCTGATCCACAACGATCTGACCGAGGCCCAGCGCGCGCAAACGGGCAACGAGCGCGGCCGGATCGCCAACTGGATCGGCACGGTCACCGCCGATGCCGAGCGCGGAAGCTTTCGGCTCATGGACTACCTGAGCCGTTTGAACGGCAGCGGGCCCGCGCGCGTGATCGGCATCACGGGCGACCCCGCCACGCCTGTTTCTGCGCAGCGCGCCACGGGGGTGCAAGCCGCGCTCGCGCGCCGGCCGCAAGACCGTATCGATCAGCTTGTTTATGGCGACTGGAGTTTTTCCGACGGGCGCGACAAAGCGCGCGTGCTGCTCTCGCGCTATCCGGATGCCAATATCCTCTGGGCTGCTAACGACTCGATGACGCTTGGCGCATTGAGCGCGGTGCAGGAGCGGCATTGTTCGACCATCGTTGGCGGCCTGGGCGCGCTGCCCGAAGCCGTGCATTCGGTCGTTCGCGGCGATCTGGCCGCGATCGTGGCAGGCGACCAGTTCATCGGCGCCTGCGCGATGGTCCTCCTTCACGACTACCATTACGGCGCGGACTTTGCGCAAGTCGGCGGACCGCGTCAGCGGCTCGATTATCTGAAAGTGCTCAGCGGCAGCGACGCACGGCGTTACGCCGAGATGGCGTTTCAAGGCCGTACGCCCCTCGACTTCAGCGGATTCTCACGCCTCCAAAGACGGCGCGCAGGCGCCTACGCGTTCGATCTTGACGCCCTGCTCAACTCCGCTTCAAAGGCCGCGTGATGGTGCAAAACCCGCTGCACAACCCGTTGCACAACCCGCTGCAACGCCCTTTGCAGCTCCTTTCCCGAGTACGCTTCCCACGCAGCCTGCACGCGCAGCTCATGCTTTCGCTGCTGGTGCTTTGTACGCTCGTGGCCGGAACATCGGCTTTCTTCCTGCTGGAGCATGCACGCGAACGCCGGATCGCGGAACTCGACGATCGCGCGAACCGCATTGCCGATCTGCTGAGTCAATCGCTTGCGCAGCCGCTTTGGAATGTCGATCGCGAGGCGATCGCGCGGCAACTGAATGTGCTCAAACCGAATCCCGAGGTGGTGAGTTTCACCGTTACCGCGATCAACTATGGCGTGCTTGCCGACGCGAGCAACGCGCCGATTCCCGCCCCGCAGGCGCGCGTGGTTCGCGTACGGCCGATCGAATTCACGCCACCCGGCAACGCGCCGCCCGAAAAGATCGGCGAGATCCGCGTGGTATTGACGAGGGCCGCTGCGGACCGCGGATTCGAGGCCGCGCGCGCGGCGGTGCTGGGAACGCTCGCGCTCGTGCTCGCCGTGGTGTACGTCACGACCTTTCTGCTCATCAAGCACCTGGTGCGCGAACCCATCCGGCGCCTGGAGGAAATGGTCGACCGCATTGCAGGCGGAGATCTGGACAGCCGGTGCGCCATCGAATCCAGCGCCGAACTCGGCCGGCTCGCGGCGCGCGTGAACGGGATGGCCGAACGCTTGAGCCACTCGACTGCATCGCTCCGGGAGAGCGAGCGCAAGTACCGCAGCATCATCGAGAATTCACTCGAAGGTTTCTTCGTACTCGATCCGGATGGCATGCTGCGCGACGCCAATCCCGCAATGGCTCAACTGCTCGGCTATCGCGACGTTCAAGGCATGATGGCGGCGCTTGGCAATAGCGCTCGCGCAGTTCATGCCCCACCGCCATTCTCCGGCGAGAATACGGCGCAACTGTTCGCCATGCTGCAACTGGCCGGCAAGATCGCGGGGAGGGAAATCGAACTGACTCGCGCCGACGGCACCACAGTGTGGTGCCAACTCAATGCGCGTGGCATACGCTACAACGGCGCGGGACGCCAATGCCTCGAAGGACAGTTGACCGATATCTCCAGCCGCAAGCAGGCAATGGAGATACTCACACGCCACCGCGATCAACTCGAAGAAGAAGTGCGCGAGCGCACGCGAACCGAGCAGTTGCTTCGGCATTCGCGCGAACAGTTGCGGCAGCTCTCATCCCATCAGGAATCGATCCGCGAAGAAGAGCGGCGCCAGATTGCCATGACGATCCACGACGAACTGGGCCAGTTGCTCACCGCAATCAAGATCAACGTTTCCTTGCTCAAGCTCGCACTGAGTCAGGGCGCCGAGTGGAAACAAAAGGTCGGCGATATCGGCAGTCTGGCCGAACGGACCCTCGACATTGTGCGCAACGTCGCGAGTCACTTGCGGCCGGCCGCGCTGAACTTCGGTCTCCTCTCCGCGCTCGAATGGCTCGTTCAGGATTTCACGCGGCACAATGCAACGGTTTGCACGTTCCGGCTCGAAGGCCATGAACCCACATTGAGCGACGACCGCGCCACGGCTGTTTTCCGTATCGTGCAGGAGGCGCTCACGAACGTCAGCCGGCACGCGCAAGCCTCGCATGCGGAAGTCGTCCTGCGTGGCATCCACGATCATGTCGAACTCGAGGTTCATGACGACGGAAGCGGATTCGATGTGGCAAAAGCGATCCGCGGGAATTCGTATGGGCTGCAGGGCATGCGCGAGCGCGCGCGAATGATCGGTGCGCAGCTTCATATCGAAAGCCGCAACGGGACGGGCTCGTCGATTCGCATCGTATTCAACGAAGCGGCAGAAGTCGTCGGTCGTGAGCTGCCCGCCGACAACGAACTCAGGTAGTCATGCCTCATCCGCCTGGCGCTTTTCGAGCGCACGCAGCATCTCGTTGGTCTTGTCGAGAAACGCGGCGTGATAGGCGCCAGGTAGCGTGACATCGTCCATCACCGACATGACGTCTTCGAGCACTTGCCTGAGCGCGCCATGAATCTCGCCGCATTGCGCCGGCGTCAGTTTCGGCAATGCCAACTCGATGAACTTCTGCATGACCAGCGACCTTGCCGCCAGATGCGAAATCTTGATGGTCGTTTCCGCCACTTGTGACCTGAGCACGCTCAGCATGTCTTGGCTACCGGTCATGATCGCGTGTGTTCCAAAGGTTCACAGGATGGGTACGCACCTGGTACTCTCGCTCGTTTGCATCATGATTGGCATAACGGCATGGGCACGCCGCGGCTACATGCGGTTAAGCCGCAAATTGCGGGGCGCGTTTGCTGTATTTTGGGTCAGGAAATCCTGAATGGCGTACCTAGCCTCATGTCGCAGCGCCCGGCAGAGGCTGCGCGAGCCGCCATGCGAGATTGTCGCGGGCCGCCGCCTCGCAATGCGAATGAAAATACTCGGTCAGGTAGATCCGCGGCCGCGCAAGCAGGCCTTGCAGCATCTTTCGCTCGTGCATGGCGTACGTAGGGTCGTCGAGGTCCGGGCGTTCGGCTCTCAGGCGCACGCCATTGTCACGAAACTGCCGGCGCGGCGCGCCGAGTGAAGCGAGATCGATGTCGCATACGTAGCGCGCAACCGGATCGTCCGGAATGTGGTGATGGCGGGTCGCGAGAATCGCTTCGCAAATGCGCTCGCAGGTCGCAATACCTTCGTCGGCACAGCGCCGAAACCAGTCGGCGCTGCGCTGTTCGTTATCCTTCGCACCCGGCACATAGATCACGTCGTGGCACCACAGCGCGAGTTCCACAAGATCGCCATGCGCAATGATCTCGCGCGCCCGATCGAAATCGCGCAGGCAGCGGCGCACGTGGTGCAACGTGTGGTAGTGCCGTTCCGGTTCCCCATAGCGGCGCACGAGATCGGCGCACACGGCCTCTGCGTTCGCGCCCCCGCTGCGCGACCACAACGCGACGAAGCGTTCCTGCGTGCGGTTCACCGCGGCTCCTTTGCGCACTGCGCGACTTTCAGAGAAATTCCTTGCGAATGTCGATGCTCGAACGCTGACCGATATCCGCATAATGCTGCGCGAGCCAGGCATCGGCTTCCTTGCGGCCGTTGTCGCGCAGTTCGCACAGGAAATCCCAATCCGCGTTGTATTTGCTCGACACGCTGAGCGCGCACATGGCGGCGTCGGAGCGGATCGAATGGATCAGCATCTCTTTCATCTCGTCCCGAGCGAGCTTGCCTTGCTGGATCAACTCCGTGACGAAGGCGATGGCGCGCATTTCGCGCATGAGCGACGAGTTGAAACTGATCTCGCTGATGCGGTTCAGTATGTCCGCCGCCGTGACGGGCACGCCCGGCCGCACGAGCGGGTTGATGTGGACGATCACCACGTCGCGCGCCTTGCAGTGATAGATCAGCGGATAAATGGCCGGGTTGCCCACATAGCCGCCGTCCCAGTAGTGCTCGCCCGCGATCGTGACCGCATGGAACAGCGTTGGCACGCATGCCGAGGCGAGCACGGCGTCCGCGCAGATATCCTCCCCCGTGAAGAGGCGTATCTTGCCCGTCTCCACGTTGGTCGCGCACAGGTACAGCAAAATCGGGCAGGCCTTGCGCAGCGCGGCGAAGTCGACCCGGCTTTCAAGCACCTCGCGCAGCGGGTTCAGGTTGCCCGGATTGAACTGGTAGGGCGAGAAGACGCGCAGCATCATGTCGGCCACCGCATAGAGCGGCGAATGATCGAGCCCGAAACTGTGCGAGCCCTTGATCCACGGCACCCAGCGCAGCGGGTTGTAGCGCTCGGCCGACTCGGCAACCGCATGCCAGAAGTCGTGCAATGCCTCGCGCGCGCCGGCCACGCCGCCCTTCATGAGCCCATACGCGAGCACCGCGCCGTTCATGGCGCCGGCGCTGGTCGCGCTCACGCCTTCGATCGCGAGCCTTTCGTCTTCGAGCAGGCGGTCGAGCACGCCCCATGTGAACGCGCCGTGCATCCCGCCGCCCTGCAACGCCAGCGCGATCTGCCTGGGCGCCTCGGGGTCGTGCTCTCTTTTCTGGCTTCTTGTTCGCTTCGTCGCCATGAGTCGCCTCCTCGGGCGGTACGCACGTCATTATGCGCCGCATGCCCAGCGGGAACAGCCCCGTTATTCAACTGGCATTCCAGCAGCCAAATCGCTGCAAACGTATACTCCCCAGCAGTATTGCCCTATACTGCCCCACAGTATCCCCAATCTCGATGCTGTCATGCCTCATTCCCCGGAAGAAAAGAAGCGCGTGCTCACGCGCGTGCGCAGAGTTCGCGGCCAGCTGGACGCGCTCGAGCGTGCGCTCGAGGAAGGCGCCGACTGCGCGCCCGTGCTGCAGCAACTGGCGGCGATTCGCGGCGCGATCAACGGCGTGATGGCCGGTGTGCTCGAAAGCCACCTGCGCGAAGAATTCACCCACCTTGCAGGATCAGCGGAATCCCCAGGATCGATCGATGATGTCGTGACCCTCGTTCGAACCTATTTACGCTAACTCACCGCGGGATTTCCCGCGCCGATCTGGCCGAACCCTTTTTTTTACAGGACTACTATGAAATCGCGTGCTGCAGTAGCATTTGCGCCGGGCAAGCCCCTCGAGATCGTCGAGATCGACGTCGAACCGCCCCGTAAGGGCGAGGTGCTGGTGAAGATCACGCATACCGGCGTTTGTCACACGGATGCCTTCACGCTCTCGGGCGACGACCCCGAAGGCCTCTTCCCTGTCGTGCTCGGCCACGAAGGCGCCGGCATCGTCGTGGAAGTGGGCGAAGGCGTGACCAGCGTGAAGCCCGGCGATCACGTGATCCCCCTCTACACCGCCGAATGCGGCGAGTGCCTGTTCTGCAAGAGCGGCAAGACCAACCTGTGCGTGTCCGTGCGCGCCACCCAGGGCAAGGGTGTGATGCCCGACGGCACCTCCCGCTTCAGCTATAACGGCCAGCCCCTCTACCACTACATGGGCTGCTCCACGTTCAGCGAGTACACGGTGGTGGCCGAAGTGTCGCTCGCGAAGATCAACCCGCAAGCCAATCCCGAGCAGGTGTGCCTGCTCGGCTGCGGCGTGACCACGGGTCTGGGCGCGGTGAAGAACACCGCCAAGGTGCAGGAAGGCGATACCGTCGCCGTGTTCGGTCTGGGCGGCATCGGACTTGCAGTCATCCAGGGCGCGAAGCTCGCCAAGGCCGGCCGCATCATCGCCATCGACACCAATCCGGGCAAGTTCGATCTGGCGCGCGCCTTTGGCGCCACCGACTGCGTGAACCCGAAGGATCACGAAAAGCCCATCCAGCAGGTGATCGTCGACATGACGGGCTGGGGCGTGGACCACAGCTTCGAATGTATCGGCAACGTCAACATCATGCGCGCGGCGCTCGAATGCGCGCACCGCGGCTGGGGCCAGTCGGTCGTGATCGGCGTCGCGGGCGCGGGTCAGGAAATCTCCACGCGTCCGTTCCAGCTCGTGACCGGCCGCCGCTGGCTGGGCACGGCATTCGGCGGCGTGAAAGGCCGCTCGCAGTTGCCGGGCATGGTCGAAGACGCGATGGCGGGCAAGATCCAGCTCGCGCCGTTCGTCACCCACACGAAGCCGCTTTCGGGCATCAACGAAGCGTTCGACTTGATGCACGAGGGCAAATCGATCCGGACCGTCGTTCATTACTGACACGTAACGAAGGAGAGAGACCATGGCCTCAGCCATTCACCCCACGGTTGATCGCGGCGTCCAGAAAGGCGCGGAGAACTTCGCGGGCGGCACACTGCGCTGCCAGTGCGCGCAAGATCCAGTCGAAGTCCGCATCGACTCGCAGGTCCTGTTCAACCACGCCTGCGGCTGCACCCAGTGCTGGAAGCCCGCGGGCGCGCTGTTTTCGGTCATTGGCGTGGTGCCGCGCGATAAAGTGACGGTCACGGCGCATGGGGAAAAGCTGAAGGTCGTGGACGACAAGGCCACGATCCGTCGCCATGCCTGCAGCGCCTGCGGCACGCACCTGTATGGCCGCATCGAGAACAAGGACCACGCGTTCTACGGTCTCGACTTCATCCATACGGAGCTGTCGAAGGATGCGGGCTGGGACGGCCCCGGCTTCGCGGCCTTCGTCTCCTCGATCATCGAGAGCGGCACGCCGCCTTCGGCCATGGCCGACGTGCGCCAAACGCTGCGCGACAAGGGCCTCGAGCCGTACGACTGCCTGAGCCCCGCGCTCATGGACCTTCTCTCCACCCAGGCCGCGAAGGCCAAAGGCACTTACCGGGAGGCCTGAAACGCTTATGGAGCGCATTGAAAAACATGTCAGCCACGGCGGCAGCCAGGAGGTGTGGAAGCACGCCTCTTCCGCCGTGGGCGGCGAAATGAAGTTTGGCATCTATCTCCCCGAGGCCGCGTTGCGCGGGCAGAAGTGCCCCGTGCTGTACTGGCTTTCCGGTCTGACCTGCACCGAGCAGAATTTCATCACCAAGGCCGGCGTGCAACGCTACGCGGCGGAACACGGCATCATCGTCGTCGCGCCGGACACCAGTCCGCGCGGCGGCGATGTGCCCGATTCGCCCGGCTACGATCTCGGCCAGGGCGCGGGCTTCTACGTGAACGCCACGCGGGAACCGTGGGCGAAGCACTTCCGCATGTACGACTACGTGGTCTCCGAATTGCCGGCCGTTGTCGAAGCCGGGTTCGCCGCGAGCGACGCGCGTTCGATCAGCGGGCACTCGATGGGCGGCCACGGCGCACTGGTCGTTGCGCTGCGCAATCCGGGCCGTTATCGCAGCGTATCCGCGTTCTCGCCGATCGTCGCGCCGAGCCAGGTGCCGTGGGGAGAGAAAGCGCTTACCGCCTACCTTGGCGACGACCGCGAAACGTGGAAGCAGTATGACGCCGTGGAACTCGTCGCTAACGAGAGCAAAAGCGCGAGCGAGAAGTTTCCGCTACTCGTGGAGCAAGGCGGCGGCGACGAATTCCTGAGCACGCAGTTGCGGCCCGAACTGCTGCAGGCGGCCTGTGAAAAGACAGGACACCCGCTGCATCTGAAGATTCGCGAAGGCTACGACCACAGCTATTACTTCATCGCCAGCTTTATCGGCGAACATATGGCGTATCACGCCAATGCGTTGGCTTGAAGCGGACCCGGCGCGACGTGCGGCATTCAGCGCCGCACGTCGCGCCTGTTACGGCGCGCCCAGTTGTTGAGCGGGCGCCTCGGCATAGTCAGCAGGCAATGGCGTATCCGGCTCCGGCGTGCCCAATAGCGCCTCATCGGCATGAGGCAGCCGCGTCGTGCGATATTCGTTGGGCGACGCGCCAAACTCCTTGCGGAACTCGCGGCCAAGGTGCGAAGCGTCGGAAAACCCGCATGACGAAGCGATATCCGCAACCGTGCGGTCCGAACTCGTCAACAGCCAGGACGCCATGCGTATGCGAATCTGCCGCGCGTATGCGCCCGGAGATTTGCCGGTTTCCGTGGTGAAAAGGCGTTCGAGCTGACGAACCGAAACGTCGAGCCGATGCGCCAGATCCGGCAGACTCAGCGGCTGGCCAACGTGTTGTTCCATCAGCAGGATCGCGCGCCTGACCTTGGGGTGCGTGGCGGGCTCGAGGCCCGGAGGATGCGGTTGCGGCGCGTTGCCTTTTTGCGCATCGTCCACGAGCAGAATCCGCAGCGCCTTGCGCACGATGGTGGCCTCGACATGCCGCAACAGAATCGCGGCGGCAACGTCGATCGATGCGCGGCCGCCGGAACACGTAATGCGCCTTCTGTCGATCACAAAGAGCCGGTCGGCAACGAGGTCGCGTTCGTCCACTTGCGGGAAACGCTCCACGAAATCCCAGTAGTGGAACCAGCTCACGCAAATTCGATATCCATTCATCACGCCGGCCCTGGCGAGCGCGAACGCGCCTGTGCAGAGCCCGACCAGCGTGGCCGGCGTTTCGGCCATGGCGCGAACGAAGGCGAGTGTCGCGTCGCTCGCGGGCGGCCCCGAATGCAGCAATCCGCCTACGATCACGACATAGTCGAACGCCTCGGCCTCATCGAAAGTCGTCCACGGTGTGATCTGGATGCCGCAACTCGCGCGAACCGGAACGAGATTCTCTCCAACGATGGTCCACGAGCACCGCACCGGCCGGCTCATGTCGCCTTCGTCGCTTGCGAGCCTGAGCAGATCGACGAAGCCGGAAAAGGCGGTCAACGTGAAGTTTGGCAATAGCACGATCCCGAAACGCAGCCGCCTTGCGGTCGTGGCTTCGCTGTCAATCGTGTGGTGAACCATGGGGGCCGCCTGTGTCAATGCATTCCGAACATTCGATACGGTCGAAACAGGTTACTCGTTAGCCTGTGACCGCAACGCCGGCGTCGAGCCAGTCGCGCATCATTGTGCCGGCTTCTTCGGTGAGCCAGTTTCGAAACTGCAGATACTCGGTACGTGGCCGCGCGTTCCGATGTGTAATCAAATAGTGGTAGCGGTCGCGAAAAACGAGCGCATCGGGCACGGGCCGGATCAGGCGACCCTGCTCGACCTGGTGGTGGAGCAAATGATGCCAGCCCAGCAACGTCCCTTCGCCGGCTTCCGCCTGTGCGACGAGGAGCCGATAGTCGTTGCTCTCCAGATGCCGGTTCTCCGCCAGGATGTCCGTGCCGTCGCCCTGCTGAAACCAGTTGCGCCACACTCGCCAGTCCACGTGTTCACAGACCTGGGCGCGCCCGAGCAACGAGAGATTCAACGTGGGTTGCGAAAGCAGATCGAGCGGCTTAAGTTTCTTGCCGCGAAAATGCCGGTCGTAAAACGTCGGATTGCAAACCGGGTAGACAACATCGTGAAATAACGGCTCGACCTCGTATTCCGGCTCGCGCGGCGGATTCTTCGTGATGATGATGTCGGGCTCCATGAGCTCGTCCAGCTCCATGAAGTGCTCGGTGACCATCACATGCAGCTGGATCTCGGGAAAGCGCTCGCGAAACGCCGGCAGGCGCGGCGACAGCCAGAGGGCCGAGAACGTATGGGAGACGCAGATCGTCAACGCGTGCCGGTCCGTGCGGCGCACCGCCTCCGCCGCCTCGGCGATATTCATGATCGAGAGGTACGACGCGTTGTACAGGATGCGTCCCGCATCGGTTAGCGCGATATGCCGGCCGGTGCGCTCGAACAGCGCGACATCGAGCGAATCTTCGAGCTCCTTGATTTGTCTGCTGATTGCGGCCTGCGTGACGCATAGCACCTCCGCCGCCTGGGTGAAGCTTTCGTAGCGCGCCGCCGTCACGAAGCAGCGGAGTGCCCGCAGCGACGGCATCTGGGCGAGGAGTCTGTCTGCGAATAGCTGCTTCTTTAACATGGCTTGCGCTCTTTAAACGGGTGCCCGCACGGCGCGTTCAGGCGCGCGCCACGAACCATACAGGCAAACGGATGCGAATAGTGTGCGAGTCCGTTTTCGCGCTGGCAAGTGGGTGATCCATACTTTGGTTTACGTTCCGCCGACAAGCCGTTTCCCCCGTTATAGTGCGAGTGCGGGCCTGAGGGCCCGCTCGCCCGCTTTATCGCCAGCCAATCACGCCAACCAATCAGGCCAGCTTCAGCCAGGTGGTCTTCAGTTCGCAATACTGGTCGTGCGCGTAGACAGACTTGTCGCGCCCGCCAAAGCCCGACTGCTTGAAGCCGCCGAATGGCGTAGCAAGGTCGCCCTCGCCAAAGCAGTTTACCGTGACCGTGCCCGCGCGGATACGCGAAGCAATCTTATGCGCGCTGTTCACGTTATCCGTCCACAACGAAGCGGCCAGGCCGTAGCACGTGTCGTTCGCGATCCGGATGGCATCCTCTACCTCGTCGTATTCGATAAAGCACACGACAGGCCCGAACACCTCTTCCCGTGCGATGGCCATCTCCGGCGTGACCTGATCGAAGATCGTGGGTTCAACGAACCATCCTCCCGTTTCGGTCAGCGCGGCACGCCCGCCGCATACCACTCGGGCACCCTGCTCCTTTGCCTTTTCGATGTGCGCAAGCACTTTCTCGTAGTGCTTCTGTTCGATCAGCGCGCCAAGCTTGACGTCCGGGTCGAGTGGATCGCCCGTCCTCCAGCCCGCGAGCACGGCCTGCATCTTTTCGATCAGTTCCGCCCGCTTGCTCGAAGGCACGAGAATCCGCGAGCCGGCGCTGCAGTTTTCCCCCATATTCCAGAATGCGGCGGCGACGGCCTGTTCGGCGACCGCATCGAGATTCGCGACATCCGGCAGAATGACTTGCGGATTCTTCCCGCCGCATTCGAGCACCACGCGCTTCAGATTGGTATCCGCGGAATAATGCAGAAAGCGCTTACCGGTAGCGGTCGAGCCGGTGAACGCAACGAGATCGACATCGGGATGGCGGCCCAGCGCCTGTCCCGCGCTTTCGCCCGAGCCCGTGACGACGCTGAACACGCCCGCGGGCACGCCCGCCTCAAAAGCGAGATCGGCAATGCGCAACGTCGAGAGCGACGTTTGCTCCGCAGGCTTCACGATCACGCTATTGCCGACCGACAACGCCGGGCCGATTTTCCAGGCCAGCATCAGCGCGGGGAAATTCCAGGGCAGCACCGCGCCGACCACGCCAATCGGCTCGCGTGTAATCATGCTCACGACATCCGCGCCCGAAGGCGACAGCGCGTCGTAACGCTTGTCGGTCACTTCGGCATGCCAACGAATGCAAGCCGCCGACTCGGGAATATCGAGCGCGAGGCATTCGCTGATCGGCTTGCCCGCCTCCAGCGCTTCGAGGAGTGCCAGTTCGTCCGTATGCTCGTCGATCAGTTGCGCGAGGCGTAGCAGAACCGCCTTGCGATGCGCCGGCGCGGCCGTCGACCACACGCCGGATTCGAATGCGTTGCGCGCTGCCGCGACAGCACGATCCACGTCTTTTTCGCCGCATGCCGCCACTTCCACGAGCACCTTGCCCGATGCGGGATTGAGTGTAGCGAACGTTTCGCTCGACGCCGATCCACATCGCTCTCCGGCGATGAATGCCCGCCCGTCGAGCGAGCGCTCCGCGGCCTTCTGCTTCCATTCCTGATGCGTCGTCATCTCGTGTCCTTGGTTAATTAAAGCTCGGCTCCCGCCGACATTTCTTTCGCCCAGATCGTCGCCGACACCGCCATGTCGACAATCGGCCGAACCGGCAGCGAACGCGGGTGCGGCTGTTTCAGAAGCTGCTGGATCAAATCGTTGCTCTGGCCAAGCGCATATTCGGCGATCAGCTTGCCTGACGAAGACCCTCTGCTCAGCCCGAGGCCATTGCATCCCACCGCTTCCAGAATGCCGTCGTCGCGGCGGCCGAACAGCGCGCCGTTGTTCGCCGAAAGACACAGCGGACCGCCCCATGTGTACTCGAGTTCGACACCCCCGAGCATGGGGAACCGGCGGTCGAACGAGCGCTGATGCAGCGCTTTCGCCTTCGCGAGATCGGCTTCCGATACCTGCAGGCCTGGTCTGAACGCGAAATGGTTGCGCACGCAAATACGATCCGTAGCCAGACGGCGCACGGTCGTGCCCATAGGGTCCGCCGGGATCAGCGACCAGGATCGCGTGCCGCCCAGCTTTTCAACCTCGGCGGCGCTCATGACGCGAGTCATCGAGGCAAACGTGTACACGGGCAGCAAACCATTGGGGTGAATGCCGAACGTCGCCGCATACGCATTCGTGCAGAGAATCACCTGCCTGGCGACGATCTTTCCGCGGGCGAAATGCAGGACTTTCTCGTTGCCGCGCCGTTCGATTTCCGTCACTGCGCTCATTTCGAACACTGTGACGTTTCGCGGCTGCGTGGCCGCCAACCCGCGCATGAGCGCCGCAGGCTGCACCGTGCTGCAACCCGGCGTGAATAGCGCGCCCTGGTAAAAGTCCGTGCCGGTCACCGCGCGAATGGCCGGTTGATCGAGCCATTCGAACGCTTCGTCAATGCGCGTCAGCCCATCTGCAAAATGCTTGAGTGCGTCGAGGCCCTTCTTGTTGACGGACGCGTGGAATTTGCCGTCGTCGCGCCAATCGCAGTCGATGTTGTGCTGGCGTACGACCGAGCGCACGTAGTCGATCCCGTGCCGCTGGAATCGCACATCGGCTTTGTCTTCCGCCACGCTGCGCGAGTAGCTTTCACTGCTGATGTCGTGCGGCAAATCGACGAAGAATCCGGAATTGCGTCCGGCTGTCGTGCGGCCAATGCGATCGGCCTCGACCAGCGCAATCGACGCATCGGGCGCCAGTTCGGCGAGCCGCCGCGCGGCGCACAGCCCCGTGATGCCGCCGCCCACCACGACCCAGTCGTATCGCTGCTCAGCCGACACGGCATTGGCGGGCCCCGCTGGCGGCAGACTCTCCCACCACCCGTTCACGCCGTCTGGCGCAGGAAAGCGCGCGAATTCCAGGTTCGAGACCATGTTCTGTTGTTACTGGGCGTTGCGAATCAGCGGTTTCACAAGCTGCGCGAATGCGCCGCGTTCCTCTTGCGTCAGCGAGCCGAGCGGTGCACGCGCCACGCCCACCGGCAGCCCCACCAGTTCGCAACCGTAGCGCACGTACTGGATGAATTTGCCGCTGCGTTCGAGCAGTTCGAGCACCGGCAGCAATTGCGTCATCAGCTTGCGGCCCAGGACGAAATCGTTCTCTCTGACACACGCATCGAAAAGCGCCGTGTGCGCTTCCGGCAGGAAGTTCGATGCGCCGCCAACCCAGCTTTTCGCGCCCCACGCGAAGAATTCGAGCGCCTGGTCGTCCATGCCGCAGCTGAGCACCAGCCGGTTCTTGAAGTGCGTGACGAGATGATGCAGATGTGAAATATCGCCCGTGCTTTCCTTCATGGCGATAAAGTTTGGACGTTCGAGCAGCGTGGCCAGCACGCCATCGCTGATCTGCGTTCCCGTGCGGGCCGGAAAGTTGTACAGCATGATCGGCATGTCGAGCGCGTCATCCACCTTCAGCATGTGGCTAAGCAGTTCTTCCTGCGTCGGCTGCGCGTAGTACGGCGCGGCAACCAGCAGCGACGACAACCCTGCGCGTTTGGCCTCCAGCCCGAGGCGAATCACTTCCTTCGTCGTGGTCGCGTTGATGCCCGCGGTCAGATACGTCTTTCCGCCCGCCGCATCGGCAACGGTATTGAACGTCTTGACGCGCTCCTCGAAGCTCAACGCATAGTATTCGCCGGTGGTGCCGCCGATTCCGAGCCCCGCAACGCGGCCTGCGAGATTCGCTGCGTGCTTGCCGAGCAGTGCGTGGTCGATTTCACCATCCTCTTTAAACGGTGTGACCAGCGGAGTATGGACGCCCTCGAAGCTCATTTTGATTCCTCTCTTCAAAAATCTTCAAACGGATAATCGGATGTTCACTGCATTCGCGGCCAGAGCGTCTGGCTTATGCCAGCGCATCGGCATGCGAATAAATGGGAAACTGGTGGCACAGATCTCTCACGCGGCTACGCACGGCGCGCTCGACGTGGTCGTCGCCGCCGGGCTCGCGTTCGAGTGCCGTCAGCACTTCGAGAATCATTTCGCCGATCTGCTCGAACTGGGCCGTGCCGAATCCGCGCGTCGTCCCCGCAGGCGTGCCAAGCCGGATGCCTGAGGTCACGGTCGGGTTTTCCGTGTCGAACGGAATGCCGTTCTTGTTGCAGGTAATGCCCGCGCGTTCGAGCGCTTTTTCGGCCTGCGTGCCGGTAATGCGTTTGGAACGAAGATCGACGAGCAGAAGATGGTTGTCGGTGCCGCCCGTGACGAGCGAGAGCCCGCCCCCTTGCAGCACGTTGCCGAGCGCCTCGGCGTTGCGCAGCACGCGGTCGATGTAGCTCGAGAACTCCGGACGCAGCGCTTCGCCAAACGCCACCGCCTTGCCCGCGATGACGTGCATGAGCGGACCGCCCTGCAGGCCGGGGAACACGGCGGAGTTGATCTTCTTCGCGATGTCGGCGTGATTGGTGAGGATGAAGCCGCCGCGCGGACCGCGCAGCGTCTTGTGCGTGGTCGACGTCACCACATCGGCGTACTTGATCGGGTTCTCGTGGCGGCCGGCCGCGACAATGCCGGCGATATGCGCCATGTCGACCATGAGGAGTGCCCCGACGCTATCCGCGATGTCACGGAACGCGGCAAAGTCGAGCGCGCGCGGATACGCCGAGTAGCCCGCGATGATGAGCTTCGGGCGGTGCTCCTGCGCCTGTCTGCGCACGGCGTCGTAGTCGATACGGTATGTCTGCGGGCTCACGCCATACTGCACCGCGTTGAACCACTTGCCGGAAAGCGCCGGCCGCGCGCCGTGCGTGAGGTGGCCGCCAGCGTCGAGCGACATGCCCATCACCGTCTCGCCAGGCTTCACGAGCGCGAGCATGACCGCGCCGTTGGCCTGCGCGCCGGAATGCGGCTGCACATTGGCGTACTCGGCGTCGAACAGCGCCTTCACGCGGTCGATGGCGAGCGACTCGACGCGGTCCACATGCTCGCAGCCGCCGTAATAGCGCTTCGACGGGTAGCCCTCTGCATACTTGTTGGTCAGCACCGTCCCTTGCGCTTCCATCACGGCCGCCGAAACAATATTCTCGGAAGCGATCAATTCGATCTGCGTTTGTTGACGGCGCAATTCGAGCGCGATCTCCGATGCAATGACCGGGTCACGGCTCTGGAGCGTTTCAGAAAAGAAGCACGAGTTTTCGCTCACAGGTCACTCCAGGAAGTCATCATGTCAAGCAGGCCCTGCCAGAACAGGCGAATCGTTGGGGGCAGCGGGCCTTTCCTGCCCCATGAATACGAATCGGCGCGTTACTGCTGCAGCCAGGCTTTCAGCTTGTCCGGGTGCGCGTCGACGAACTTCTTCGCGGCGCTCGCGTAGTCGTTCGTGCTGTTGCCTTCGAGTTCAATGGCTTCGACATCGGCCAGCGTCAGCTTGAAATGCTTGAAAAACACATCGGCGCGCGGAAACTTCGTGGCGAACTGTTTGGACGCGAACGCATGAATCTGCTCTTCGCCGCCCAGCGTGCCCTTGGGGTCCTTCAAATAGCGCATCTGCCATTTCTGCCAAAGCCAATGCGGGCTCCAGACCGTGGCGACGACCCATTGCTTCGTTTGATACGCGCGCGAGACGGCCGCGAGCATGCCGGCTTCGCTCGACGACTGCAGGTTGTAGCCATTCAGGTTGTAGGCCTGAACCGACTTCTCGGAGGCCTGCATCAGGCCGGAACCCGGGCCAATGCCCTGAATCGTGCCGTCCAGCTTGCTCTTGACGTCCGGCTTGTTCAGGTCCGAAATCGACGCAACCTGCGACTCCGGCACGTACGCGGGCACGGCCCAGCCGTTGCGGCCGCCCGTGTAGATCACGCCGACGTCGTCGAGATCGTTCTTGTACTTCTCGTAGTACACCGCGTGCGTGACCGGCAACCAGCCGCCCACCATGATGTCGAGGTCGCCGCGCGCCACGCCCTGGAACTGAATGCCGATGTCCGCATCGACGAACTTGACCGGCTGGTTCAATTTGGTTTCGAGCACGTATTTGGCAACATTGGCCGTGGCGAGCACGTCGGCCCAGTCGGTGATCGCCAGCTTGATCGGCTCCGCGGCCACGGCAGACCCGACGCCGAGACTCATGGCGACAACCGTGGATAGCGCAACCTTCGCAACGAGTGATTTGAAAACATCGCTAGTCATGTTAGTACTCCGTATTTATATGGAAACTACCTGTCCCGTCTCGCATACCTGCCTGTGATTTGCAGGCAGGTATCCCGCTTGTCAGCTATGCGCAGCTTCGGCGGTGCTGGCCTTACCCACTTTCGCGACAGGTCTCCTCTTCTTCGCCTTCACACCAAACGTCTCCGTGAGACGGTCGAGCACGATCGCGAGCAGCACGACACCGAGCCCGCCTTCGAAGCCGATGCCGATGTCCAGGCGCTGAATGCCGCTCAGCACGTATTCACCGAGGCCGCCCGCGCCGATCATCGAAGCGATCACGACCATTGAAAGCGACATCATGATGGTCTGGTTCACGCCGGCCATGATGGACGGCAATGCATTCGGCAACTGGATTTTCCAGAGCAGTTGCGCGTCCGTGCTGCCGAACGAGCGCCCCGCTTCCAGCAGTTCCTCGCGAACCTGGCGGATGCCGAGCGTCGTGAGCCGCACCACGGGCGGCATGGCGAACACAACGGTGGCGATCACGGCAGGCACGCGGCCCAGCCCGAACAGGATCACAGCAGGAATCAGATAAACGAACGCCGGCATGGTCTGCATGAAATCGAGCAGTGAGCGCAGGACCATTTCCACGCGCTTGTTGCGCGCGCCCCAGATGCCGAGCGGCACGCCGACGATGAGGCTGAACACCGTCGCGGCCACCACGAGCGCGAGCGTCGCAACGGTTTGCGGCCACAGTCCCATGTAATGAATGAGCATCAACGCGATACCGACGAACACCGCGAACGCAATGCCTCGCCGCCACAACGCAAACGCCACGAGAAAGACGAGCATCGCGAGAAACGGAATGGCGCCCAGCCCGTCCTCGAGCAGCTTGACGACGGCGCCCAGCGCCGCGGAAAACGCGTTGAATCCGCCCTGGAAGTGATTGAAGAGAAAATTGACGGCGTTCTCCGCGAACTTGCCGATGACTGACGAATTCATGCTGCCCTCCGCTCCATAACCTGTTTGAGTATCGTTCGGCACGACACGACGCCCGCCAGCTTGCCCGCCGCGTCCGTCACCGGCACGTCGTGTTGCTGGCTCAGTGCAATCGCGCTGAGTTCGTGCAGGTCGGTATCCAGCGAGACCGTGCGCAGGTCCTTGAGCAGCGCTTCGCGCAGCGCATGCGCGCCCGCCTTGTGCAGCGAAGCGGGCGTGACGCAGCCCTGGTAGCGGCCGGCTTGATCGCACACATAGCCGCATTCGGCGCCGCTATCGATCAGTTGATTGAGGTAACGGTCGGCCGGCGCAGCAATGTCGCCGGAAATGAGTCCCCGCTCGACGCGGGTCATCAGGCGGTCGGCCTTGAGGAAACGCGAAACGTCGACGTGGCGGAAAAAGTCCCGCACGTAGTCGTCGGCCGGCGACTGGATGAGTTCAGCCGGTGTGCCGACCTGGATCAGGCAACCGTCTTTCATGATGCCGATACGGCCGCCAATCTTGATGGCCTCTTCGATATCGTGCGAAATGAAGACGATGGTGCGCTGCTCTTCCTTCTGAAGCCGCAGCAATTCGCTCTGCATTTCGAAGCGAATGAGCGGATCGAGTGCGGAGAAGGCTTCGTCCATCAGCAGCACGGCAGGATTGACCGCAAGCGCGCGCGCAAGACCGACCCGCTGCTGCATGCCGCCCGAGAGTTCGCCGGGCAACAGCTTTTCGTACGAACCGAGACCTACGCGAGTGAGCGCGGCGCGAGCGATTTCATAGCGCTCGGACTTCTTCATGCCCGCGACTTCGAGGCCATACGAAATGTTGTCGAGCACCGTGCGGTTCGGCAGCAGCGCAAACGACTGGAACACCATCGCCATCTTCTTGCGGCGCACTTCACGCAACTCGGGCGTGGACATCGGCGCGATATCGCGGCCTTCAAGCACGACCTGGCCAGACGTCGGTTCGATCAGGCGGTTGAGCAGGCGCACGAGCGTCGACTTGCCGGAACCGGAGAGCCCCATGATCACGAAGATCTCGCCAGCCCTCACGTTGAGGCTGACGTTGTTGACCGCCACCATGTTGCCGGTACGCTTGAAGACTTCATCGCGGCCGAGGCCCTGCTTGACCAGTTGCGCGGCAACCTCGGGCTTCGGCCCGAAGATCTTCGACAGGTTCCTGACCGTCAGAATGTCGGTGCCGGATATGGCAATGGGCCGGGCCACCGAAGGCGTACCCGCTGTGTTGATTGCGCCTGGCGGCAATGCGTCGCCCGGCGAGAACGTCAGATGAGGGGCCATGTGTCATCCCAACTGGCTGGTTCAAAAAATGGATGCTGGCGAACTTCGGTACGACCGGAAGTTCTAGCGTGGCAATTCAGCTCGCATCGACGTTCGCCCAGCTCCGAATTCGATATTTCGATGAATCCGGTTCTGGTGCGGCAACTGATGCAGTGATTGCAGCGTAGCAATCCAAATCTCACGCCCCAGCTACATTTTTTCGGCCCTTTCCCCTACCTTTGGTAATGCATGTGAGGCGCCTGGTGTGCAATGAAACGTTTAGCGAATTCGCAAGCGATGCGCATTCGCTATATGGACCGGGGCTTTGCGGCAAATTGAGTGCCGGAAACTTCTTCTTTCGTCCAATACGCGATTGACGGCGCCAGCCCTGCCGCACAAGGGAAAGTCCTGGGGCGTTTTAGTCAGGGAAACTACCAGGAAAATGCGCGAGAAACGCGTGCGAATGAGCGAAAGCTCAGACGACAAAAAAAGAATTGCCCCATTACGGGGCATTGGATGCTCTCAAGTCAGGTCGTCCCGCTACAAATCGAGAACGAGATTTGAAGTCGGGCGACTGCAGCACATCAACCGCATTCCCTTTTCGATTTCGCGTGGACGAATGCCGCCGTTGTGCTTCATGTCCACGGCGCCTTCGAGCACCTTCGTCTTGCAGGTGCCGCATATGCCCTGGCTGCACGACGACGGCAAGGGCACACCGGCCTTGCGCGCCGCGACGAGCACGGTTTGCGAAGCGTCCATCGTGAACGAGCGGCCCGAGCGCGCCAGTTGCACCGTAAAGCCGGACTGTACGGCCGGTTCCGCCAGCGGCTCCGGGGGACACGCTACGGGTGGCGCGAAGTTGAAGCTCTCCTGATGATAGCGGGACGCGTCGTGGCCGCCTTCGCGGAGCATCTTTCTGGCAGCCTCCATATAACCGGCGGGTCCGCAGACGAATACCTCACGATCCCGGTAGTCGGGCACATGCCTCATCAAGAGATCGAGACTGAGTCGCCCCACGGGACCCGTCCAGGCCGGCTCGCCACCGGGCGCCTCGCAAATGTGAACCACGCGCAGCTTGTTCGAAAGCGCGCACAAGTGCGAAAGCTCGCGACGAAAAATGATGTCTTCCGGCGCTCGCGCGCTATGAACGAACACGATATCGCGGTTCAACCCGAGGTCGAGTGCTGCTCGCGTCATCGACATCAACGGCGTGACACCCGATCCCGCGGAAAGATAAAGACTCTTTGCAGCCGGTGCGCAACAGGGCGTGAACAGGCCGGACGGCCCGCAGGCTTTCAACTCGAGGCCCTCTCTCATGTTCTCGTGAAGCCAGTTCGACATGACGCCGCCCGGCACCCGCTTGACCGTGATGGAAAGCGCATAGGGGCGTGTAGGCGGCGAAGAGATCGTGTAGCAACGGCTGACCTCCTTGCCGTCGATCTCGGCGGACACGGTGATAAATTGCCCCGGCTCGAAGCTGAAAAGCTGACCATCGCGCGTGCTGAACACGAAGCTGCGCACGTCGTGGGTCTCGGCGCACACGCGCGTGCATATGAGCGTGCGTGGCTCGTGACTCGGCCATTGCGCGTCTGCGCGTTCCCACGTGGCTGCACTGCAAAAGCGATCAGGCATTTCCCCGCGCTGCCCAATGAAACATGAATCCGTGGCTACGTTCATGGCGACCTCAGACTCCATGCGCCTTCAGCTTCGCGTCGTACCAGCGCGAAAACTGGTCCAGCGCTGTCTCGGTGAAGTTCGAGAAAGGCCCTGGAATATAGGCGGGATCCTGCGTTCCCGCATGCGTGTTCCCAACGAGCTCCGCGTCCTGGGTCGTCGTCGCGACCCACACTTCCGTGAGCCGTTTCAGGTCGTAGTCGACGCCTTCAACGGCGTCCGCATGAACTAACCAGACCGTGCGCACGAGCGTCTTGTCGGGCGCGAGGGGCAAGCTATAGGCAATCACGGCATGGTCGCTCATCACGTGCGTCCACGAATGGTGGCCCCATAGGTGCATGTCGCCGAGATCGCGCCGCTCGACGCCGCCCAGCAGCTTAGTGCAGGCCACTTTCGTGTCGAGCGTCTGCGACTCGTTCGCGCCCGAGATGACGAGCCGCTGAGTCCGGAAGTTGGTCTCCACGCTTTCGCCGAGCGCTTCGACCGTGCCGCACACATAGCCGTCCTTTTCCCAGTTCTCCTGGCATGCCGTATTGCGCTGCCGATAATCTTCATAGGCCTGCAGCGATGCTTCGCTCTGGCCATCCGGACAAAAACCGAAGTCTTCCGCAAGAAACGAGTTCGTCAGCTCCGGATGCGTGCCGGCACAGTGGTAGCACTCGCGATTGTTTTCCACCACGAGTTTCCAGTTGCCGTTTTCGACGATCTCCATTTCATGGGCGATCTTCGTGCGTGTCAGGTCGTAAGGCGCGAAGCGCGCAGCCATGACCGTTTCGAGCTTTTCAAAGTCGGCGGGCGGCTCGTCTGCGAGGCAGACGAAGATATGCGCGCCCACCGTCTTCACATGAACCGGAATCAGGCTGTGACAGCCTGCGTCGAAGTCTTTGCCCATGTGCGTCGAATGTTTGAGGCAGCCGTCGAGATCGTACGTCCACTGGTGGTACGGACACACGAGCATCCCCACGCTCGCCTTGCCGGGCTTCTTCATGATGCGCGAGCCGCGATGACGGCAAACGTTGCGAAACGCACGCACGTTCTCGTCGTCGTCGCGCACGATCATGATCGACGCCCGCCCGACATCGACCGTGTGGACATCGCCCGGCTCCGGCACGTCGGCGCTCACGCCAACGAGTATCCACAGCTTGTGAAAGAACACCTCGACGTCCGTTTCGAACACGTCCTGACGCCCGAACAATTCGCCGGGCATGCCGTGCCCTTTCTTGCGGCTATCGAGTAGTTCGCGGTGCGTTTGAATTTGAACTTCAGACATGGTGGGCCTCGTGATGAGCTGCGTTTCGCAGCACGTGGGACGCTGGGATGGCGTGAAGTATTGGACCGTCGAAAAGCCCCGTCAACGCGCTTTATAAGCCGCTTCGCATTCGTTTAAATCATGCGAAAATGCGGCGAAACGCAGGGTCCGAAATGGGCCCCCGGCGCTGTTCAGCACGCATCGTCAGGTCAGGAATGAAAACCACCAAAGCAACCAAAGGCTATCGTCGGATCATTCCCTCGCTTACCGCCCTGGTCGAGTTCGAAGCCGTGGCGCGCCTGGGCAGTTTCACCTATGCGGCAAGCGAGCTGGGCGTCACGCAGTCCGCCGTCAGCAGACAGGTCAAGTTCCTCGAAGAAACACTCGGCGTAGCGCTCTTTCATCGGCTGCACCGCTCAATCGACCTGACGAGCGAAGGTGAAGCGCTCTACGTGGTCGTCGCGGAGTCCATGCAAAAGATCGCCGGCGTGTTCGACCGTCTCGTGACGGGAACGGAGCAAAGAGAACTGGTGCTGGCTTCGACCGCGGCGTTTTCGCAATTGCGGCTCTTGCCGCGGCTCGCGAAACTGAAGAAGCTCGATCCCCCTTTGCAACTGCGGCTGTCGACCGAGATGTTTACGGCCGACCTTCGGCATGTCGAAGTCGACGTCGCCGTGCGCTATGGTGACGGCAACTGGCCAGACGGGACCTCGACCTTGTTGTTCGATGTCGAAGTCTTTCCTGTTTGCTCGCCGCGGTTTCTGGAGGAATACGGCATGCCGCGCTCGCTCGACGAGCTGGCGAAAATGGCGCTCGTGGAGTCGGATGCCACGTCCGAAGGATGGATGGTGTGGAACGAATGGTTTCGCGCCGTCGGGTGTCGGCCCGCGCGCCTGAACACGGTGCTGCGGTGCAACCTCTATACCGACGCGATTCAGGCAGTGCGATATGGGCAAGGCATGACACTGGGCTGGAACCGCCTCGTCGACGACCTGCTGCGTGCCGGAGAGCTAGTCCGCATCGACCTCGCGACGTACCGCCCCAGCGATGCTTATTACGTCGTGGTACCCCACGGCCGGACCATCACGCCGGTCATCACGCAGCTCATCGAGTGGCTGCGAGGCGACCCGGCGCCGTGCTGACTTTGCGGGCACTATCGGACGATTACGGGAGCCTCCATGTATCAACGGCACGAGAACCTCGAACAATTCATTCGCGTAGCCCGAACGCTGTTTCAGTCAGCCACGTTGCCAGAAGCCGGCCGCCAGTTAGCCGTGAAAGTATTCGAGCATCTCGAACAGCCATCCGACGACGGCAAGCGCAACAGCTTACGCTATCCCGCCTGTGACCTCCTCGATTCCGCGCTCGCACCGCTGCTCGACGACACCACTAGCTGCGGCGACGCGGCACGCGCCATCAAGCTGCTCGCGCCCGCTATTGGCTGGCAGCGGCGAACGTCGGGAACGAACGGAAGCGAAGACTACGTCGAGAAGCACGTGAATGGCATGATTTGCGGCCCCGGCGGCACGGAAAGCCGTTACGACATCCAGTTGGGCTTTTCGCTGCTCGCGCCTCACACGCGATATCCCGATCATCGGCATCCGCCCGAAGAAGCCTATGTGCTGCTCAGCGCCGGGGAATTCCGCCAACGCGATTCGGACTGGTTCGATCTGGGCATTGGCGGCGGCCTGCACAATCCACGCAACAGCCTGCACGCAATGCGCTCGGGGTCGACCCCGCTCCTCGCGCTGTGGTGTCTGCTGGTATAAGCGCAGGTCGGCTATCGGCCAAGCAAAACGCGGAGCGCGGCAACGCCGGTAATGCGCTGCGGCGGCAGTGCGATATGATCGCGCTTTACTGTGCCGGGAATACCGCTATGCAAGTGCTGGTCGACGCTGACGCCTGTCCTGCCGTCATCAAGGACATGTTGTTTCGGGCCGCGCGGCGTGCCGAAGTCCAGGTGACGCTGGTTGCCAACCAATATCTGCGCACACCGCCGTCGCCCTTCATCAAGTCGATTCAGGTGCCTGCGGGATTCGACGCGGCCGATGCCCGCATCGTCGAACTCGTCGAACCAGGCGACCTCGTGATCACCGCCGACATCCCGCTTGCCGCGGCCGTGCTCGACAAGTGCGCACAGGCGCTCGATCCGCGCGGCAACTGGTTCACGCGTGAAAATATCCAGGAACGGCTGACGATGCGCGACGTCATGGATCAACTGCGCAGTGCAGGCATCGAAACGGGTGGCCCTGCGCCCTTCAGCGCGCGCGATAGCAAGACGTTCGCGGGTCAGCTCGATCGCTTTCTCGCGCGGCATAGCCCGCGGCCGAGCAAACCTGAGTGATCGCGTAGCGCGCGCCGACGTTTGGGATCATCGCATCGCGATCGCCAACGGCACGTGGCCTCACCTACGCGAATCGCGCGCGATTAGAACCGAAATGTTCGCCGCGCGCATCTAACCCCTGCCGTACACAAGGTCTTTTGTCGGATGATTTGACGCCAAAAATGCGGCGTCGAACCGGCAAACCTCACGCTTTCCCGACAGGCCCCTATCCCGCGCACGCCCCGGCGCCACCGGACTTTGCCGCCCATCGCACATGCGACCGGTGATGCGTATTGGGCAGGCACGATAGTTTGGCATCCTTACCGATAGCGTTTCGCTCTTGCCTTCGAGCGGCGACTTTCCTATGATCTTCAAACGCGAATCACTCTCATTCGCATCGAAACATCCTCCGCCCGCGCAAACGGTTGCGCGGTTGCGCCTCGTGAGCCTTTTTTGCCGTATTCGTCCTTCGATGAGGTAACTCGACATGGTTCTTTCCGCACCAGGTGAAAGTTCAATCATGAGTACAACTAATATCAAACCAGGCCCTCCCTCGCCCGTCCTCGACTTCGTGGCGATCGGCCTCGGCCCGTTCAACCTGAGCCTCGCGTGCCTCGCCGACCCAATCCGCGATCTGCGCGGCCTGTTCCTCGAACGCAACGAGGATTTCGACTGGCACCCGGGCATGCTGATCGACGACACCACGCTGCAAAATCCGTTTCTCGCCGACCTCGTGAGTCTCGCGGACCCTAAAAGCAAGTTCAGCTTCCTCAACTACTGCAAGCAGGAAGGCAAGCTCTATGCGTACTACATTCGCGAGCGCTTTTATTTGAGCCGCGCCGAATATAACCGCTACTGCAAGTGGGCCATCAGCCAGCTATCGAGCATCGCGTTCGGCTCGAACGTGGAGCATGTCGAATACGACGCCCAGCACGGCTACTACGTGGTGAGCGGGCGTCACGTGCGCACCGGCCAGCCGTTCACGCACCGAGCCCTGCGCCTCGTGATCGGCGTGGGCTCCGTGCCGCAGTTGCCGCCGTGCTGCGGCGAACTGCGCGAGCGCTGCATTCATAGCGCGCATTATGTCGCGCGCAAAGCCGAGCTGCAGCAAAAGCGTTCGATTGCCGTGATCGGCAGCGGTCAGAGCGCCGCCGAGATCTTCTACGACCTGCTCAAGGAGAGCGACGAGCACGACTACACGCTCACGTGGATCACGCGCTCGCCGCGTTTCTTCCAGATGGAGAACACCAAGCTCACGCTGGAAATGATCTCGCCCGACTATATCGACTACTTCTACAACCTGCCGGACGGCGTGCGCGAAAACATCATCGCCAAGCAGGACAGTCTTTACAAGGGCGTGAACGCCTCGCTCATCAACCAGATTTACGACCTGCTCGACGACCGGCGCAGCCGCGGCAGCCATAGCGCGCGCCTCATTACGAATTCCGAGCTGAGCGCCTGTCATTACGACCGTATCGACGACCGCTTTCATTTGCGCTTCGTGCAGCGCGACGAGGGCGTGCAATACACGCATGTGACCGATGGCGCGATCTTCGCGACCGGCTATGGGCAGAACGTGCCCGGCTTCATCGACGGCATTCGCGCTCGCATCACTTGGGACGACAAAGGGCGCTACCGCCTCTCGCGCAACTACGCCATCGACGTGAGCGGGCGAGAGATCTTCGTGCAAAACGCGGGGCTCTACAGCCACGGTCTGACCAACCCCGACCTTGGCATGAGCTGCTATCGCAACTCCTGCATTCTGCGCGAGCTGACCGGTGTCGAACACTACAAGATCGAGCGGCGTATCGCGCTGCAGGACTTCTCCGTGCCCGACACGGAAGCGTTCGTGAAAGTGCCACTGGAGGCGCAATGAAGCTGCGCAGCACCATCATTCTGATGACGACCTTTGCCGTGATCAGCGACGCGATCCTGATTCCGTTCTACCCGCAATTCTTCGCGGCGCGCTATGGCGTGACGAGTCCTGTCCACGCGGGCGCCTATGTGGCGTTCATCTCGATCGTCGTGATGTTCACGCTGCCGCTCTGGGCGCGCATGGCGAAACGCCTCGACGCCATGCATCTGCTCGTCTACACGCAGTGCGCCGCTGGCGTGTTTTCGGTAGCCAGCTATTTCGCGCCTACCGTGGCGCTCTTCTGGGTGCTCTCGCTCGCGATGTTCATGTGCAAAAGCAGCTATCTGCTGATGTACCCGTACATGATGCGGCTCGAAGCGAAGGAATCGCACGCGCATACCATCGGCGTGCTTTCGGTTGTCGTGCACTTCGGCGCGATTGCGGGCGCGGTGGCGGGCGGCTTCGTCATGCAGTTCTGGGACGCGCATCACTGCATCTTCGCGATGGCCGCCGGCGACTTCGTGCAAATGGCGATCTGCCTTTCGTTGATCCGCACGCATGGCATCGCACGACGCTGCCGGTTCGCGGGGAGCGCCGACGAAGCACAGCCAAGACCGAGCCTGCGTGCGCGCATGCCGATCCTGCGCCTCGCCGTGCTCATGCTCGCCTTCGACTTTTGCGTCTATCTCATCCGGCCGTTCATGGCGTCGTACTGGCAAGCGGTCACGCACGCACCCGGCGAGCTGGTTCCGGGGCTCGTGTTCGCGATTCCCGGCATGGTCGCGCTCGTTGCGCTGCGCCTGAACAAGCGCCTCGCCGCGCAGGGCAAGCGCGTGCCCGACCACATGCTCGCGAACCTGCTGCTGTGCACTGCCGGCATGCTGCTGCAAGGCGTGGAGGCGCCGCTGTGGATCGTGGTGGGTCGCGTGATGTTCGGCTGGGCGCTGTTCCAGATCGTCGTGAAGCTCGACGTGACGATGTTCGCACTGAGCACGCCCGCCTCCTATGCCGCCGACTACAGCGTCATCAACTTTTTCCAGAACCTGGGCGTACTGCTGGCCTCGTTCGCGGCCGGCGCCATTGTCGACGAAGCCGGTTTGCGCGCGCCTTTCTTCATCGCCTCCGCGGGCCTCGTTGTCACGGCGCTTGCGAGCGTCTGGCTGCTCGCCCGCCCTCGCGTCCAAAGCGCCGCCCTTCCCAACCCGATTGCCGAAACAGGAGTCACCGCTCGTGCGAACTGAAATCGCTGCCGACGAAGTCGCGTTGCGTCATGCCGCGGCTGCACGCATCGCGAGACCCGAGGCCTTCCATATCCGCGCTCTCGATGCGCAACGCGACGCGCCCACGCTGCACCGCTGGTTCATCGAAGAACGCGCGGCATTCTGGAACATGCGCGACAAGAGCGTGGCGGACGTGGCCGCGTTCTATCAGGCGATCGAGGACTCGGGGCACGCGCGCGCCTGGCTCGGGCTGCACGATGGCGTGCCCGCCTTCCTGTTCGAAAGCTACGACCCGGCGCACGAAGAAATCGGCGAACACTACGACGTGCGCGCAGGCGACCTCGGCATGCACCTGTTCGTCGGGCCCGCTGCTACACGCAGATCCGGCTATACGCGCCACGTGTTCGAAACACTCATGGCGTTTCTGTTCGAGCGCCTTGGCGCTGAACGCATAGTCGTCGAGCCCGATGCGCGCAACGCACGCATACACGCCCTGAACCGTGCGATGGGCTTCGTATACACGAAGGACGTCGCTTTCCACGAAAAGATCGCCTCGCTCGCGTTTTGTACACGAGCTGATTTTTACACCGCCATTATGCAGGATCACTAAGTTATAAAAGGAAATCGCATCATGAATCACATCGCAACCCAAGGCTCCATGCAACACGTTCTCCTCACGCCCCACGAGGCCGCCGCCCACCTCACCCCCGAAGTCTGGCAGCGCGCGAACCGCATGCTGGTACGCAAGGCCATTGCCGAGTATGCGCACGAGTTGATCGTCGAGCCACAGCGCGTGGGCGACGCCCCCGGCGAGCATTACGACCGCTATACGCTGGAATCCGACGACGGCACGCGCGTCTACACGTTCGACGCGCGCCTGCTCGCACTGCGGCACTGGAGCATTCGTGCCGAAACGATCGTGTGCTCGCAGGACGGCGCGCCTGAACCGCTCGATGCACTCGCTTTCATTCTCGACGTGAAAGCGCGGCTTGGCATCAGGGAGGAAATGCTGCCCATCTACCTCGACGAAATCAGCAGCACGCTCTATGGCGCAGCCTACAAGGCCGTGAAGGATGGCCCGAACACGCCCGAACTCCTGAACGCCGACTTCCAGGCGATCGAAACCGCGATGAGCGAGGGGCATCCCGGCTTCGTCGCCAACAACGGGCGGCTAGGCTTCGATGCAGGCGATTATCGCGCGTTCGCGCCCGAGGCCGGTTCGCCCATCCAGATCGTCTGGCTCGCGGTGCACAAGGAGAACGCCGCGTTCCACAGCGCCGCCGACCTCGACTACGAACAACTCATGGAAGAAGAACTGAGCGTGGAGACCATTGCGCGCTTTCGCTCGACGGTCGAAGCGCGCGGCGTGGACTTCGCCGACTATCGGCTGATGCCGGCGCACCCGTGGCAGTGGTTCAACAAGCTTTCGATCGCGTTTGCCAGCTATGTCGCGACCCAGCGCATCATCTGCCTCGGCTACGGCGACGACCGCTATTCAGCCCAGCAGTCGATCCGCACGTTCTTCAATCTCTCGGATCGTTCGAAGCGTTATGTGAAAACGTCGCTCTCGATTCTCAACATGGGCTTCATGCGCGGACTCTCGCCGTACTACATGTCGGGGACGCCCGCCATTAACGACTACATCAAGGGCCTGGTGGCGAGCGATCCATATCTGCGGGACAAAGGGTTCACTATCCTGCGTGAAGTCGCGTCCATCGGCTTTCGCAACCGCTATTACGAGGGTGCCGTACAGGCGGATAGCCCCTACAAGAAGATGTTTTCGGCGCTCTGGCGCGAGAATCCGCTGAATCTCGCGAGACAGGGCCAGCGGCTCATGACCATGGCCGCACTGCTGCATACGGACCGCCATGGCGACGCGCTCCTGCCCGCGCTGATCGAGGCTTCGGGGCTCACGGCGCAGGCGTGGCTCGAACGGTACATGGAGGCATATCTCGCGCCGCTCGTTCATTGCTTCTACGCGCACGATCTCGTGTTCATGCCGCATGGCGAGAATCTCATCCTCGTGCTCGAAAATCATGTGCCCGTGCGCGCGATCATGAAGGACATCGCCGAAGAGTCGGCCATCCTCAACAAGGACGCGCAGCTTCCGGAAAACGTCAAGCGCCTGGCCGTGGACGTGCCCGAACGCGTCAAGCTGCTCGCGATCTTCATCGACGTGTTCGACGGCTTTTTCCGCTACATGAATCAGGTCCTCGTCGAGCACGGTTGCTGCACGGAAGAGGTGTTCTGGAACACGGTGGCGCGCTGCGTCGCGCGCTATCAGGAAGCGCACCCACAACGGGCAGCCAAATACTCCGAATACGACCTCTTCGCGCCGGAGTTCCTGCACTCGTGCCTGAACCGTCTGCAACTGGGCAACAACCTGCAGATGGTCAATCTCGCCGATCCCGCTGGCAACCTGAAGATGGCGGGCAATCTGCGCAATCCGCTCGCGGGCAGGCGCGGCGCGCTGCAAGACGCCGCGCACGCCAATGGCATGAGCGCCGAAGCGGTCGCGGCGTAAGCATGGCGGCGAACCGTGCGCTCGACGACATGCTGCGTCTCGCCGCGCGGCTCGTGCCGGGGTTGAGGGGCGTGGTGGCAGCGCGCCCTGCGCAGGGGCTCGTGCATACGCGCCCGGCGCCGCAAGGCGGCGAGTCCAATCGCGCCGCCCTCGAAGCGATGCTCGACTACTGGTCGCGCACCTATCCCGAGGCGGGCCGCCCCTACTGGTCGTTGCGCTGCTGGGGCATTCTGATCTGGCAACCGCTCTATTTGAGCGTGATCGGGGTCCATGCCTCGCGTGTATCGCTGTCACTGCGAGACATTGCACAGCCGATTGCCGACGGCTGGACTCACGCGGTCCACCTACGCGATCACGAACCGGCGCAAGACGACACGCACGCGTTGATCGCTCACGCCGCGCGCGAAATCGCTTCGTGCAGCGAGCAGATGCAAGACGAGCTAATGCCGGTGATCCGTCTGAACCCGGCATCCGTGCGCGGCACGCAGGCCGACGTGGTGCTCGCCGCACTCCTTGCGGCACGCAAGGCGCGGCCAGAATGGAGCGACGCGCAGGTCGAGGAACATGGGCGGCAGTGGCTCGCGGCGCTCGGTCTGCAGGGTCACTCAGGCTATTTCGCGTTCTCGCGCACGGACGGCGCGCGTGCATTGGCGCTCGAGCGCCGCACCTGCTGCTACCACTACCGCCGCCGCGACGGCGAACTCTGCAGCACCTGCCCGCGGCTCGACAAACATGAACGCATCGTGCGCCTGAACGCGCAGCACGAAACAGGATGAAACCGACCGATGAACGATATCAGTGACCTCGCGCATCTTGCGCTGCCGCCCGATACGCAGGAGGCGCACGCGCAGTTGCCCGCGAGCGCCTATTTCGACGAGGGGCTGTTCGAGCGCGAGATGGCGCGTATCTTCGCGCATTCGGCGCGATACGTGGGCCACGAACAGTCGGTGCCCGGGCGCGGCGACTGGCGGCACCTGCCGCAGGACGAAGGCGGCCGCGTGCTGGTGCGCGGCGAGCATGGCGTGCAGCTGCTTTCGAACGTGTGCCGCCACCGGCAGGCGCTCATGCTGGGCGGCACGGCTGGCAACGTCAGCGCCCCTGCTCAAGGCAACCTTGCCGCAAGTGGCGGCAACATCGTGTGTCCGTTGCATCGCTGGACATACGCCCCTGGCGGCGAACTGATCGGCGCGCCCGAGTTCGAGCGCAAACCCTGCCGCAATCTGGAACGATTCGAACTCCGAAATTGCTACGGACTGCTCTATGAGGGTCCACGCGAACCCGCGCGCGACATGGCGCGCGTGTTTGTGCGCCCCGAGTTCGACTTCTCCGGCTACGTTCTCGATCACGTCGAAACGCATACCTGCCGGTACAACTGGAAGACCTTTATCGAAGTCTATCTGGAGGACTATCACGTCGCGCCATTCCACCCTGGACTCGGGCGCTTCGTGACCTGCGAAACGCTCGACTGGGAATTCGCCGATACGTACAGCCTGCAACGCGTGGGCGTGCACGCCGCGCTTGCGCAACCGGGTTCGGAAATCTATCGCGCGTGGCACGACAGGCTGCTCGAGTATCGCGGCGGCGCGGCGCCCGAGTTCGGCGCCATCTGGCTCGCGTATTTTCCGACTCAGATGATCGAGCTCTACCCGCACGTGCTCGTGGTCTCGACGCTCTATCCGAAGAGCCCGCAGGAAACGCTCAACGTGGTGGAGTTCCATTACCCCGAGGAGATCGCGGCATTCGAGCGCGAATTCATCGAGGCGCAGCGCGCCGCGTATCTGGAAACGATGATCGAGGACGACGAGATCGCAGAACGCATGGACGCCGGACGTCTGCGGCTGAACCGGCGCGGCGTCAGCGACGCCGGGCCCTATCAGTCGCCGCTAGAAGACGGCATGCGGCATTTTCATGCGTGGTACCGGCGCGCGCTTGCGGGACCGCTCGCGTGAGCCGTGCGAAACCGCGCGAGGCGCGCGGTTTCGCAAAGGCGCGGCCGATCAAACGCTTGCCCCTTGCTCCCCGCGTTACGCGCCCGCCGCCTCGCTCAAACTCGGATAATCCGTATAGCCTTGCGCAGCGCCACCAAAGAAGCCGTTGCGATCCGCCGCGTTCATCGCCGCGTTGCGCTGCAGGCGGGTGACGAAATCCGGATTCGCCAGCACCATCTGACCGTAGGACTCCAGATCCGCGAGTCCCGTCGCCACATCGTCGCCAATCTGCTCGCGCGCGCGGCCAGCCCGGTTCACGATCAACGCACCCTTCCACAGCTTGCGAATGTCCGCCAGCAACGCCTCGTCGCCCTGATGCGCGATGTGCAGATAAGCAAGACCCCGCTTGTCGAGTTCGGCGACCAGATAGCGGTAAAGGTCGGGGCCTTGCGCGCCTTCGTCGATACCCCACAGGGTCGTGCCCGGCGAGAGCCGGATGGCCGTACGGTCCGCGCCGATTTCCGCGGCAATGGCGCCCGCGACTTCGAGCGCAAAGCGGGCGCGGTTTTCCATCGAACCGCCGTATTCGTCGGTGCGCGTATTGGCGCTCGGCGCGAAGAATTGCTGAACCAGATAGGCATTCGCACCGTGGATTTCGACGCCGTCGGCGCCGGCATCGACCGCGCGGCGGGCCGCAGCGCGGAAGTCCTCTACCGTCTGGCGGATTTCCGCGGTGCGCAGGGCACGCGGCACGGGAATGTCCTGCATGCCGCCGGCCGTGAACATGCCCGCGCCCGGCGCGATGGCGGAAGGCGCGACGCCCGCGCGATGGTGCCGCGTATTGTCGGGATGCGACATGCGGCCCGCGTGCATCAGTTGAATGAAGAGATGGCCGCCTCGCGCATGCACGGCCGAGGCGACCTTTTTCCACCCGGCGACGTGGGCGTCGCTATAAATGCCCGGGGTGGTGAGGTAGCCCTGCCCGTCTTCAGAAGGCTGCGTGCCTTCGGTGACGATCAATCCAACGCTCGCGCGCTGGGCGTAATACTCGGCGGCCAGTTCTCCGGGCGTGCCGTCGGCCTGCGCGCGCGAGCGCGTCATGGGAGCCATGACCAGACGGTTTGACAGCGTGTAACGCCCAACGCGCACGGACTCGAAAAGCTTGCTCATGATGATCACCTCGACTGGTTTGAATAGACACATCATCGCCTGCTTCACAGCTGGGATAAATATGGTAATTTGGATAACATTGATCCGTTGATGGAGCAGTCAAGGTGGAGTTACTGAACGACATGGCCTTGTTCGTGGAGGTCGTCAAAGCCAAGGGGTTTCGCAGTGCCGCAGAGGCCACGGGCATGCCGAACTCCACCCTCTCGCGCCGCATCAGCGGCCTGGAGAAGGCAATCGGCTTGCGCCTCTTGCATCGCACGACGCGCAAGATCGAGTTGACCGAAGCGGGCCAGATCTACTTCGAGCGCTGCAAACGCATTGTCGATGAAGCGCGCCTCGCGCACGAGCAGCTAGGCGACATGGTCGCGCAGCCCAGCGGCGTGCTGCGGGCCTCGTTTCCGGTCGATTTCGCCGTCACCTATCTCGCGCCCTTGATCGCCGAATTCGCGGGCCTGTACCCCGCCATCTCGTTCGATTTCGAACTGAATCCGCGGCGTGTCGATCTGGTGAGCGACCCGTTCGACGTGGCGATCCGCATGGGAAAGTCCGAGAGCTCGCAACTCATTGCGCGTCTGCTGGCGTCGCTCACGCCTTACCTGTATGCCTCCCCGGGCTATCTCGCACGCGCGGGCGAGCCAGCCAAACCGGCCGACCTGGAGCACCATGAATGCCTTGGCATCCTGAAGACCGGCACGTGGACCTTGCACGACGCAAAGCGCGCGAGCACCGTTGCGGTGAGTGGGCGGTTCGCGCTCAACAGCGTCGGCATGATCCGCCGCCTTGCCACCCTCGATATGGGCATCGTGCTGTTGCCGGAAGAAATCGTCGCCGACGAGGTGGCCAGCGGGACGTTGCGGCGGATTCTGCCGCACTGGCGTGGCACGCCTACGCCGGTCTACGCTATGACGGAAACGCGCCTGCTGCCGGCGAAGACGCAGCGCTTCATCGAGTTTCTTCGCGAGCGGCTGGCGCGTTAGCGCGCCAGCCGAGGACGTGTGACGCAGGCCGATGGGGTCTCAGCGACTTTCAACCATTGAGCTTGGGTTTGACGAGGCGATTCGCACCGCGATTGTCCTGACCGTTATCTTCGATCTGATACACGCGCGTACGCACTGCGGGAAGCTCGGGGGGCTCTTGCGTGATTCCCCATGCACTCAACAAGCCGTCAAACGACGCACCTGCCGGCGACGTGCGGGGCTCCGGCAGAGGCACGCCGGTTGACCGGTAGCGCGCGGTTCCTCGCGCACTCGCACCGGTATTGATGCGCTCGGCAGCGCCATTGCGCATGGCGTAGCGAACGACATCGGAGGCTTCGCGCGAACTCATCAAGCCCGACGCCGTCATTTCGCTGACCGATGCACTTTCGCGTTGCGCCAACCAATGCAGCAGCGTGAGCGCACTAGCGTGAACCTTCATTACTGGCCTCTCCCGTCTTTATCGTGTTCTTGTTTCCGGCACAGATCACGCGACGCACTGGACGGATTTCGCAGAACCCCGGAGCGGCTGGCACGCCGCGCGTTTGCAATCATATTTATTTGCTCATCCGAGGCTAACGGCAAGCCACAGCCGAATCTTTAGCGCAATCGATGAATTTATGCCGGCCGCCGCTTCGTAATGAAAATGTAGGCATTCGATATGCAATCGATCAAGCCGCGTGCAGGCTCGGTGCGTCATCCCACATACGGGCTGAGCGCGGGTCGTCACAATCGACGCGGCCGCCCGGGCTGGCGGCGAATGATGCACAACACATAAAAGGCCGTCTGGCGCATCGAGGCGAGTGCGACACTCAACACGCGCGAGGGGTTCGAATGGAGTCGATCACTTTTGGTCAGTGCGTGAAGGGCGCGTGGCGCGATGGCTGGCGATACCTGCGCTACCGTCCGGCGTTGGCGATTGCGCTTGCACTCTACGCGTGGCTGTCGTCGTTCCTCCTGGACGCACTGCGCCCCGACAGGACACCGCCGTTCAGGCTGCTCGCCTACGCTCCGCTGGGCGTCTTCGCATTGGTGGACAGCGCGGTTTTTGCGCTCTTCGTCATGCACGCCATACGCTTCGTACTGCTTGAAACCGGTTCGACGAATACACAACCGGTCTCGCGCCTGAGCTATTGGCGATTTTTTGGCTGCACCTGGGGATTCGTCCTGATCGCGCTGGTGATCTGCTGCCTCGCCATGGCGCCGTACGTCGGACTGTCCATCGGGTTGATGATCTGGCTCGCTCGCACATCGAAAACCGCGCTGGATCACCCCCCTGTCGAAGCGCGCATTCTGATACCGGTCGTCGGGGCGGCTTTCGGGCTGATTGGCGGAGCCATTAGTTGTTTCGTGCTCACCCGGCTAAGTCTGCTGCATACGCACGTCGCCATTGGCGGCAAGCTGAAAATACGCGACGTCTGGGCCGATACGCGTGGGCACTTCTGGAGCATCTGGTCCACACAGTTCCGCGCCGGGCTGCCAGTGCTCGCTGCATGGACGGCGGTCGCGGCCTACGAGCTTGCCGCGCGGCGCCAGGGCCTCGCTTCGCTCAACGCGCTCAACACCTTCGGCACGCCCACCAACGTCCTCACCGCCTTCGGCTCGCTCTATCTTGGCGCACCGTGTTCCGCCTGGCTGTACCGGCGCTACGCCAATGCCGTGAAGACGGGCCTCGCCCGCTGAAGCCCGCTTACGACGCCGCCACGCGCCGGGTGAACAGCCGCCGCGTCAGGTCGAACGCAACGAGGTTGCCCGAGACGACCAGCAACAGGCCGACAACGGCAAGCAAGGACCAGTGGTAGCCCTCGTAGACCGTCGAAACCGCCAGCGCCACGATCGGGAACAAGACCGTGCAATACGCCGCGCGCTCGGGCCCGATGCGGCCAACCAGCGTCAGGTAGGCCGTGAAACCGATCACCGAACCCGCCACGACGAGCCAGGCCAGCGCGCCGAGGTAGCGCGCATCCATGTCGAGCCTGAACGGCAGTCCGGCCAAGGCGCTGCCGGCCACGAGCACCGCGGTGCCGATCAGCATGGCCCAGCCGTTCGTGACGAGCGGATTGAGCCCCATCGACTGCATGCGGCTCGACAGCAAATTGCCCGTGGAAAAGCACAGCGTGCCGAGAAACGCCACGGCGAGGCCGAGCCACGCGGTCTGATCGCCGATATGGCCGGCCATCTGCTGCACAAAAAGGCACACGATCCCGATCAGACCCAGCGCGGCCCCGCCCACGGCCGTGGGTTGCAGCGGCCGGCCCATGAAGATGCGCCCGTTGATCGAATTCAGAAGCGGCGCGGTCGAGAACACCACGGCGACCAGTCCGCTCGGCACGATGTTCTCGGCGTAGTAAAAGCACAGGAAATTGAGGCAGAAAAGCGCCAGCCCCTGGGCGACGAGATAGCGCCATGCCGCGCGAGGCGGCCATATGGGGCGGCGCATTGCGGCCAGCAGCGCGAACATGAGCAGCGCCGCGAGCCCGAAACGCCAGGCGATCGAAACAGGCGCGGGCACGACGCCGAGCTGCCACTTGATCGCGATCCAGGTGGTGCCCCAGATCAGCACGGTCAGTACGTAGAGTAAAAGATTCATTGCTGGATAAGACCTCGAGTCGATACCCCGACTTTGGCGCACAGGAGCGGCGTGGACTTGTCCAGGATTGCGCATTTCTCGCCTGTAGCCGGGCGCCGCCGGCAAACGGCGGGGTGCGCGAGTATACTTTGGAGGTCTGCCTCGAAAAACCGCTTTCACATCCCCACCGCCGACTTGCGGCCCGCCGCTCCTACCATGAACGCCCAGGTGCCGCTTCCCGCGCCCTCGCTCGCTGAAACGCCCTTTGGGCTGCATTCGGTGTGCCGCACGCTGAGCGCAGCCAATGCGACGCTCGAGCGCTTCGCCTGGCTCGGCGACCAGTTCGCGGCCGCCGTCTGGACGCGCGAAACGCGCGAGGCCGAGACTGTCTACGAGCGGCCGGGGCATCACACGCTGTCGTGCTATCTCGACGGCGGCTACCGCACGGAGCGGCAGAAACTGCCCGGCGTGTATGGCGCGCCGAGCCGGCTCTGCGCACTTCCCGGCGACCATGAATCGCGCTGGTGGGTGCGTGGCCACATGCATTTCATGCATCTGTATTTCCTGCCCGAGCACTTCACGCGGCGCGCGGTGCGCGAACTCGACCGGGAACCCCGCGAACTCACGCTGGCGGACCGCACCTATTTCGAAGACGAGCGGATTGCCGTGCTGTGCCAGGCGCTGGCCAACGAGGACTGGGCCGATCCCGAGGGGCTCCTGCGCAGCAACGCAACGGCGCATGAAGTGCTGAGCCTGCTGCTGCAGAGTCAGGGCGTACGGCGGCCGGGCGCGGCCCTCAAGGGCGGTCTCGCCGTGTCGACGCGGCGGCGCCTGCGCGACTACATCGACGCCCATCTGGGCGAGACCCTCACGCTCGGCGCACTCGCCGATGTGGCATGCCTGTCCGAATACCATCTCGCACGCATGTTCCGCGCCTCGTTTGGCCAACCGCCGCATGCATGGATTGCGGCTCAGCGGCTCGAGCGCGCCCGCCTGCTGCTGCGCACGACCGCGCTGCCGCTCGCGCAGATCGCAGCCGAGTGCGGGTACGCGAACGCGAGCCACTTCAGCCATCGCTTTCGCGATGCATTCGGCGCCGCGCCGAATATCTATCGTCAAGCATTCCTGAAGTAGTCTTGTGCGCCTCGATCCTGCCGCGCATGGCTCCATGTTTTGACGCGCCGCTGGGTCTTGTCGCGGCCAATGGGCCTGCCTATCGTGACGTCATGCCCTCGACGTTCACCGACAAGAGCCCGTCATGTTCCGAACCATCGTCGAACAGACTTCGCGCGTTAGCGCCGCGTTTCCGTTGTCGCCTGCCCTGCGCGCAGTCTTGCGCGGCAGCGCCATTCTCTTTGCGGCGGTGATGGCGTTACTGCTTGCGCTGCTGCTCGCCCCCAGCAGCACCCGCGCCAATTTCGCGCTGTGCATTGCATCGCAGTCCGAATTACCTGCCACGCACAACAAGGCAGATTCGCTCACTGCCACGTCACTCGCCATCTTGCAATGCATCAACTAGCCGCCATGTTCAATCAGCAATAATCCCACACGCGCGCGAGGCTTTGTCACAATGAACGCCACGCGCCGGCAAGGCGGCGCACTTCTCGAAGGAGATCGTAATGACGGAGCTTGTGACTTGCCTGTGGTTCGATGAAGGCAGAGCGCGCGAAGCGGCGGAGTTCTACGCCGCGACGTTTCCGGACAGCCATGTCGTGGCAGGCCATGCTTCCCCCATACCGGGCATCGGCGCGGGGGCGGAACTGATCGTCGAATTCACGGTGCTCGGCCGGCGCTACGTGGGCCTGAACGGCGGCCCCAACTTCCAGGCGAATCAAGCCGTGAGCTTCATGGTCGAGACCCATAGCCAGGAAGAAACCGACCGCTACTGGAACGCCATCGTCGGCAACGGCGGTGAGGAATCGGACTGCGGCTGGTGCAAGGACCGCTGGGGGTTTTCGTGGCAAATCACGCCCAAGCGCCTGCTCGAATGCGTCTTCGGCGCCGATCGCGAAGCCGGCAAGCGCGCCATGGAAGCGATGATGCAAATGCGCAAGATCGACATCGCCACAATCGAGCGCGCCGCCGCCGCGAAGTAAGCGGCGCGTTGCCCACCCTGGACGCCACGCGGTCATTGCGCGGCTGGCACGCAGATGGCGTCAACATGGCGCGCGCGACAGCCATGACGCGAGCAGGGAACGATACCTGCGGAATGCCCTCGTACGCACATGGGCGGCGGCGCAGTTCGTCACTTGCCGCCCTGCCATTCATCGAGCGGTGGGCGCCAGCCTCAGCGGCGCCTTTCGCGATGCTTGCGAGGGCACCATGGAGTCGCGCCAGGGGCGTTCGATCGAAGTCGACTTTTTCCGCGGCGTCGTGCTGATCGTGATCGTGCTCGATCACATTCCGGGCAGCGCCTTGTCTCATGTGATGCTGCACGCGTACGCGCTATGCGACTCCGCCGAGGTATTCGTGTTTCTCGGCGGCTATGCGTCGGCTGCGGGCTATATGGCCGTGCGCGCGCATCGCGGCGTGAGCGCGGCGCAAGGGCGGTTCCTGCGGCGCAGCTGGGAAATCTACCGGGCCTATCTGCTGACCGCCCTGCTCACGCTCGTCTCGGGTGCACTGCTCGCGCTCTTGCACCTGAACCCCGCCGCCGCCGAGTTGAGCGGTTGGGCGTCGTTCGCCACGCATCCCGTGCGCGAGACTATGCACGTCGTGTTGCTCGCGCGTCAGCCCTGGCTGTCGAGCGTGCTGCCGATGTATGTCATATTTGCGCTGTGCGTGCCGGCTGCGGTGCCCTTCGCGCGCCGCGCGCCGCTCTGCACGCTGTCCTGCAGTTTGCTGCTCTGGGCCTTCGCGCCGCTGCTCGCCGCGTTTGTCGGCGCGAGCACGTTCGCGAACTGGCCGTTCGACCCGTTTGCATGGCAGTTGATGTTCGTATTCGGCATGCTGTGCCGGCTGCACCCGGTTCCGCCCGGTTTCAAGACCTCGCAAACCGCGCGCTGGCTGGTGCGATTCGCGTTCGCCGCCATGGTGCTGTTCGCGGCGCTTAAATGGTTCGTTCTGGTTCAACCCATGCCTGGTGACATGAAACAGCATCTCGCCTTCGGGCGTGTCGTCAACTTCATCGGCATTGCCATGGTGGCGGCGTATTTCGTTCATCGCGGGACCATCGCGCGGATCGCCGCGCGCCTGCCCGCCGTCGTGACCGTGGGCCGTACGGGGCTCGTCTGTTTCGTCGGCGGCACGCTGATCTCGGTGATCGTCGACACCGCCACGCCTCACGCGCTGCACGGCGCGGCGGCGTTCGGCGCGGCGCTGGCCGGCGACATGGTCGCGATCGGCGCGACGCTCATGCTCGCCCGAGCCTGGCGCGGCACGCTCGGCCGCCAGAAGGGGAAGGTTCGCGAGAGCGTCAACGGAGCCCGCTGCGGATGAGGCGACGGGGCAAGCACGCACGCGCATCCCTCAAGGCGATCGCCGTCGCCACGCTCACGCTCATCGCCAGCGGTCGCGCCTTCGCTCAGCACACGCCTGCGCAGCCGCTGCACTGCGTCGACCTTGCCGGCGCGCTGCTGCCGCCCGCGAGCATCGGCTTGCCCACCAATGGGGCGCTCGTGCAGAGCGCCGCGATGATCCCCGCGACCGCCACAGGCAATCTCAACGGCGACTTCTGCCGCTTGACCGGCGTGATACGCGCCCAGAGCGCCGGCACGCCGGACATCCGCTTCGAAGTGAACCTGCCGGGCCGCTGGAACGGCCGCGCGCTGCAGTTTGGCGGCGGCGGCTACAGCGGCGCGCTCGTGACGGGAACCGGCCCGATGCCCTTCTCGCCCGACCGCGCGCCGCTCGCGCGCGGCTATGCGACCTTCGGCGACGACTCAGGCCACAACGGCACGTCGTCGGAGGCGAACTTCGGACTGCTTGAAGAAGCCGTGACGAACTTTGGCTACGCCCATTTGAAGAAGGCGCATGACGTTGCCCTCGCACTGATCACGCTCGGCTACGGGCGGCCGCCGGAGCACATGTATTTCGCAGGCGGCTCGACGGGCGGCCGCGAAGGCTACACCGTGATCCAGCGCTATCCCGACGACTACGACGGCGTGATCGCGAATTCGCCCGCGCTGAATTTTTCGGGCGTGCGCTTGACAGGCGTGGTGGTGGGCCAGCGCGAATACCGCACGCCGGGCGGCTATCTTTCGCCGCAACTGCTGGAGCACGTGTACGCGCGCACGATGCAGGTGTGCGATGCACTCGACGGCGCCGCGGACGGCCTCATCAGCGACGTCGAGCGTTGCCGCGAGAAAGAGCCCGAGATCATCGACTCGCTGCGTTGCGCCTCGCAGGACCAGCCGGATCGCCAGCATGCCGCCCCTGACGACTGCCTCACGCCGCCGCAGATCGCGACGCTCGCGAGCCTGCGCGACGGCCTGCGCCTGCCTTATGCGCTCGCCTGGGGCGCGGACAGCTATCGCGGCTACAACGTCTTCCAGGGCACACGCTTCACGAGCATGCTGGGCCTCGCGCATTCGCCGCAGCGCCTCGCGCAACTGGGCTTCGTGACCAACGGCTACCTGTACGCGCAGGGGGATGCCTACCTCAAGTATTTCATCACGCACGACCCGACGTTCGACTCGACGAACTTCGACGTGATGCATCCCGGCCGCTACCAGGAGCGGCTTTTCACGCTGTCGACCACGATCGGCGCGATGAATCCGGACGTCTCGCGCTACCTCGCGCGCGGCGGCAAGCTCATCACCTTGCAGGGACTCGCCGACGAGGTGATCAGCCCGAACCAGACGATCGCGTATTACCAGGGGCTGATCGAGCGCTACGGCGAAGCGCGCGTGGACAGTTTCATGCGGCTTTACATGGTGCCGGGTTACCAGCACGGCAACGGCGTGTTCATTCCCTCCGTCGATCTGCTCGGCGCGCTCGACGATTGGGTCACGCACGGCAGCGCGCCGCAAACGCTGTTCGCGACCGACATCGCGCAGGCCACGAACGGCCGCACGCGGCCGCTGTGCCGCTACCCCGCGTTCCCGCGCTATCTAGGCCGTGGCAATCTGAATCTCGCGGCCAATTTCACGTGCGTGATGCCATAGCGAGCCATGCGCAACGCTGTTCGCTACGCGTTCTGAGCCCGGCGCGCGGCACGCTGCGGCAACACCACGATGCAGCCGACGATAAAGATCACCAGCAGCACGGATGCATATAGCCGGCTGAACTGCAGGCCGCCATCGGCCACCGGCTTGTCGAGCAGGTCGCCCAGCGTCGCGCCTAGCGGACGCGTGAGCACGAACGCGAACCAGAAGAGCGCCGTGCGCGAAACGCGCGGCCACAACCACAGCAGGCCCACGATCACGAGGCTCGCGCCAAAGATCGCGGCGCCGAATTCGTAGCCGACGCCCAGGCCGCCACGATCCTCGCCCGCCACCCAGTCGCCCAGCGCCGTGCCGAGCGTTTGGGAAAACAGGATCGTAATCCAGTAAAACCACTCGACGCGCGGCGTCGCGACGCTCTCGATCGAAACCGTGCCTTCTACGCGATACCAGAGCGCGAGGCTGGCCACGAGCAGCAGCAAAATGATCGACACGCCGCCGGGATAGCCCACGCCGAGCGAGCGGTCGCAGAAGTCGGCGAGCGTCGTGCCGAGGGTGGTCGTGGCGACGATAGTCGCCCAATAGAGCCAGGGGTAGAAGCGCTGTGCGCGGATCTGCGCCGACACCAGCACGACGAAACATGCCAGGAAAATCAGCGTGCCGGCCAGATAGCCCAGGTTCAGCGACATCGTCACCCAGTCGCCGCCAGTTTCGCCGAGCGTGGTGCAAGCAATCTTGATGATCCAGAAGCCGAATGTCACGGCGGGGACCTTGCTGAGCGCTTCGTCGACGAAACTTCGCGTAATGGTAGACATGAATCCTCCTTGCGCCGCATGAGGGGCGGAACGATATAGCCTCGCACTATATGCCGCCGTTGCTTAACTAAGCCTTAACCACGACGCGATACGCGCAAGCCTTGCGCTGTTGTTCGTGCCCATTGCTCGTGCATAAGCAAGCTCTAAGGTTGGCTGCGTAATCTGGACACATGCGTCGTGGCAATCTGTGACAGCCGGGCGGCGCGATGTTGAATGACGTTATTGAAATCTCGCTCATTCATTAGCAATCCGAAGTTATTTTTACCGTATGGAGTCAGCATCATGAAACTTGTACTTGCTACTGCTATTGTCTCGCTCGGCGTCGTCCTGTCCCCCGTCGCCTTCGCGCAGGGTGGCGACTACCCGATACAACGCACGCAGATCCAGCAACAGACCGATCCGCAGCACGCGAACACGCAACGCCCCGACGATTCCGGCTACGGAATGGGAAACTCGGGCACCTCGAACGCCTCTATGGCGCAAACATCGCGCCATGCCGCGCTGATGTCACACGAGGACCGCAGCGATCTGTTCGCGCATCATTGATGCGTAAGCCGATCGCCGCGATGGTCTGAAGCGCGGCCCAATCGCGTTTTTGCACGCGTCTTTACAGGCTTATTCACACGCCGCCGCGCCGCTTGTCCCGCGCCAGTTCGTTCGGCGGCAAGGTGTCGCTTTCCTGCAGGGGTTCACCGGCATGCCGTCGCTTGCCGGCCTGATCGCTGGCGTTGTTCGGCCTGTCTCCTTCTACATCGTATTCGGCGGCAACCTGTTTTTCGGCGCGGCCCCAGTATTCGTCCGCCCGGCCTTCGGGCGCGCCGTCATCTTCCCAAAGTTGATAGGCGCGTTTGCGGATGCGCTCTTCCCGTTCGTCATTCATGGTCATTCCTCCAATGTGGTGTGCGCGAGCAGCGTTGCAACCGGCCAGAACCGCGGCTGCGGCTGACGCGCTGCCGGTGCAACGAGCAAACACGCAACGAGCAAACACGATGCCCGTTGCGTGCATCATACTCACGCCACTACCGTCGAATCCCTGCTGAGGAAAAACGCTGATGACCGACACCAACACGCTACGGCCCTTCGCTTTTGTGCTTGCCGTTCAGGACCTCGATCGCAACACCGCGTACTTTCGCGACGTGCTCGGCTTTCGCGTGGATTGGGCCGATGCGACCGACTGGCGCCTCGTCGCGAGGGGCGGCGTGCGCATCATGCTCGGCCATTGCCCCGATGCGCTGCCGCCGGCGGCAACGGGCGATCACAGCTATTTCGGCTATCTGGAAGTCGACGACGTGAATGCGCTGCACGACGAAATCGCGCAAAAAGGGGCCATCGTACTGCAGCCTCCGGTCGATCGTCCGTATGGCATGCGTGAATGCACCGTCGCGACGCCGGACGGCCACCGGTTCGTCGTGGGTCAGTCCATGGCCTGACCCACGCGCGATAACGGGCGTTTCATAACATCCGTACGCTGAATCAACGCGACAGGGCGAAACCGATACGCGCCGCCCAGCGGTGCTGGTTGTAGTCGAGAAGGTCCTCGCCATAGCCGTTGAAATAGCCGATCCACAAGTACCCGCCCCAGGCATTGCCGAACAGTTTGGCGAGCGGGTATGTGAATTGCGCATCGACGCTGCCATACCACGATTTCGTGCCCTTTCTCAGCGTGGTGGCGAGTTGCCAGCCATCCGGGCTGCCGTACTTGATCAGCAAATCGACGTAGCCGCGATAGTCGGCAATATTCGAGTTCTCCCCTGCGATGTGCGTGTACCCATAGATCTTCGGTGCGACGGTCAGGTGGTTCGCATTGATGTCGCCGAAGTCCCAGATCGGCTTCACGTAGAAATAATCGAGCCCGCGCGACTCCGGTCCGTCCTCTCCGTTCGAATCGTGCTCGTAGCCCGCCTCGATCCCCATGCGGGTGAACCATTTCGACCGCCAGCCGGTGTCCTCGAGGTAATAGAACAGCGCGGGCATATAGCTCGTATCGCGGAACGGCGCGGAATACTCGTTGATGTCCCACAGGGAGGTTTGCGTATACGCGAAATAAAGGTTGTCGACGAAACCTCGCGAGCGCGGATCGTCCGGCAACACAAAGCGGAATTTGAAGCTGACCTGGAATTTCGCGAGATCGTTGTCGTTCGAGGCAAAGCCGTCCGCGAAATAATTCGGCTGGTAAAACGAAAAGCGGCCCGTGATCATGGTGGTCAAATCGGGCACGAGCGAGTTCGTTGGCTTCACCGTCGAGGGCGGCATTTGCGCGGCGAGCGATTCGTTGCCGGCCATCGGGCCATCGGCCGGCACGATGGCGAGCGGGGTCGATGCGGGCGCAACCGCTGCCGCCACCGGCGCAGGTGCGGTCGCCGATGCCGGCGTGGCCGCATTCGCCATCGCCTCGTGCGGCTTGCGCGTCAGGATAACGACCGACGGCGACACGTCCACGCCCGGCACATCCACTCTCACGGCGCCGCGCGCCCACTCGGGCCACGGCGCGCGATAGCTCACCGCCTTCATTTCGCCGGCCGCGAGCCGCACGTGCTCGGGCGCACCGGCATCGCGCGTGAGCAGCACGGTCCTCGGCAATTGTTCGCCGTTGGTGAGCGCAATGCTCAACGTGCGAGGCACGTCGACCGAGGTGCCGGAGGGCGCATCGCCCGTATAGACAATCGTCACCACGAGCGGCTCGTCGGACCTGGCTTCGCGCGGCGGCCGCATGATCGAGACTGCTGCGCGGCTCGCCGGCACATAGCCCGCGAGCGTGGCCGCGGCCAGCGCGAGGCACGCCAGCCTTCCCCATGGCCGACGGACGCCCGGTTCGAAACGTAAGGTGGATGCCCTGCAAGTTGCAATTGGATTCGCCACGTTGCCTCCTTCTATCGCCAGAACGATTCGCCGCGCAGCGAATCCAGTCGATGCTGTTCTACGAGTGAAGCGTGGTGCTTTCGGGAATCGTGCCCTATTCCCTTGTGTTACAGACAGGCCGCCAGAATTGAATTGTTTGCTTGCGCTGCTATGATCAAAACGGTTCGTTCCGGGTCGCCGGCATTGACCGGCGAACGCTTTTCGCGAGGACTGACAATGAAACCTGTCCTGCTTGCACTAGCCCTGCTCGGCACTTCTACATGCTGGGCGCAGGCCAGCGCTCCGGCTGCGTCGTCGCATCAGCATCACGCTGAAACCGTCGACGACCGCGTGAAAGAATTGCATGCCGAACTGAAGATTACTCCCGCCGAAGAGGATAAGTGGGCGAAAGTGGCCGACGTCATGCGTAATAACGCCAAAACGGTCGACGACCTGATCCAGCAGCGGCACGACAACGCGCAGCAGCAAACCGCGGTGGAGAACCTTCAATCGTGGAACGAGATCGCCCAGGCAAATGCCGATGGCAGCAAAGCGATGCTCGACGCGTTCTCGGCGCTCTACGCGGATATGCCCGATGCGCAGAAGAAGCTTGCGGACGCCGCTTTCCGGCCCGAGCAGGCGCACACGAAATAACCAGCCGCGAGCGCCGGCAATGCGCGCTCGCGACGGAGGGTCGACGATGAAACTCCGTGTGTTGAAGTTTGCATTCCTTTGTATCGCGCCGACGCTGTGCGCGATGCAAACCGCACAGGCGCGCGTGAACGTCAATGTGGGCGTGGGCATCGGTATTCCGGGGGCGTTCTATGCGCCGCCGCCACCCGTCCTCTTCATGCATCCGGCGCCCATGTGGCCGCCTCCGGTCGTGTATTCGCGCCACGGCTTTTCTCCGTGGCACCATCCGCCGCATTTCAGGGGGCCGAGACACGTCCGGCATCCGGGCTGGGGGCCGCCGCCGCCGCGCTGGCGCTAGAGCCGGCCGTGCTGTAATTCGCGGTAAACAAAAAAAGCCACGGCTCGCGAAAGCCGTGGCTCGTCTTACGCCTCAAGCGCGCATCAGGCGCCGAGCGCGGGATCGCTATAGCTCGCGCGGCCCGTTTCGACGTGGCCCGCAATGCGGCGCACGAACGTCGAATCGCTGTCGACCGTGATCGTCAGGTCGTACCAGCCGTACGCGTTGCGCAGGTCGAGATAGAGCTGCTCGGTGTCGCCGCCGGTTACGGTGCGCTGGATCTTCGTGCCCGGGTCATACGCGTTGACGATCGTGAACTGGCAACGCGCACCGCCCCGGTTTTCGAGGCGCAGTTGCAGGTTGCCGTTCGCCACGTCGTAGCCCTCCGACACTTCGGGGTGCGCCGTTGCGTTGCCACCGAACCAGCTCGATTTGACCTGCGTACCCGCGAAGCGGCGCAGAAAACCGTTCGGTCCATGCACGGTGAAGTCGTACGCGCCGGTCGCGCCAATCGCGAACTTGTCTTGCAGATGCTTGCCGGCTTCGACCGTATAGGTGCGCGGCGCATCGGTGCTGCCCGCCGCGTAGACGAGGAACACGGCGCCCGCGCGACCCGAATTGACGAAGCGCGCAGCGACGTCGCCCGTACCGGCATTCGCGTCGAAGCGCACGAACAGTTCATACGGCAGCGCGCGCGCGTTGCGCACGCCCGCTTCCTGCTTCGGCACGCTGCCCACGGCGGGCGGGACCGGCACGTAGTCGGGGTGACGGAGCTTGTCGGGCGGCGCATAGCCCGTCGTGGAAGGCAGCGCGGGAATTGCCGCGTTGGGCGTGGCGAAGTTGAATGCCGACGTGAGGTCGCCGCACACCGCGCGGCGCCACGGCGTGATATTCGGCTCGCGCAGATCGTGATGCACACCGAAGCGCTTCTCGATGAAGCGGATCACCGATGTATGGTCGAACGTTTCCGAGCACACCCAGCCGCCGCGCGACCACGGCGAGACCACGAGCATCGGCACGCGCGGCCCGAGGCCATACGGGCCCGCCGCGTACTTGCTGCTGCCCGGGAAAATCTCGTTGGTGGTGTCGACGGTCGAGAGGCCGTTCGCGCTCGAAGCGGGCGGGAACGGAGGCGCGAGGTGATCGAAGAAGCCGTCGTTCTCGTCGTAGTTCACGAGCAGCACGGTCTTGCTCCACAGGTCCGGGTTCGACGTGAGAATCTGCAGCACCTGATCGACGTACCATGCGCCGTAGTTCGCGGGCCAGTTCGGATGCTCCGAATACGCTTCCGGCGCAACGATCCACGAGACCTGCGGCAGTGCGTTGTTCGCCACGTCCTGCTTCAGTACATCGAAATAGCCGCCGCCCGCGAGCACGTTCGTGCCCGTGCGGGCGCGGTCGTACAGCGGATTGCCCGGCTGCGCGTTCTGGTATTGATGGAAGTACAGCAGCGAGTTGTCGCCGTAGTTGCCGATGTACGGGTTGTCGCCCGTCCAGCCCCATGAGCCATTGGCGTTCAGACCTTCGCCCTCGTCCTGATAGATCTTCCACGTAATGCCCGCGCTTTGCAGCACTTCGGGATACGTGGACCAGCCATAGCCCGCTTCCGCGTTGTCGATCACCGGGCCGCCGCCGCTGCCGTCGTTGCCCACCCAGCCGGTCCACATGTAGTAGCGGTTCGGGTCGGTCGCGGTCATCGTCGAGCAGTGGTACGCGTCGCAAATCGTGAAAGCGTCGGCGAGCTGGTAGTGAAACGGGATGTCGTCGCGCGTGAGGTACGCCATCGTCGTCGTGCCCTTGGCGGGCACCCACTGGTCGTAGCGTCCGCCGTTCCAGGCAGCGTGCGTCGTGGTCCAGTCGTGCGGCAGATCCTGGATGAACTGCAGGCCGAGGTTGGCCGCGGTGGGATGGAACGGCAGCACTTCGCCCGCGCCACCGGCCGCGAGCGGCTGGTTCCACACCGGCTTGCCGGTGGGCAGCGTGATCGTGCGCGTGTCGCCGAAGCCGCGCACGCCGCGCAACGTACCGAAGTAATGGTCGAACGAACGGTTCTCCTGCATGAGGATCACGATGTGCTCGACATCGCGGATGCTCCCCGTGCGATTGTTCGCGGGAATCGCGAGCGCGTTGCGGATGCCCTGCGGCAGCATCGTCAGGGCGGTGGCCGAACCGGCGCTCATCGCGGCGGTGCGGAGAAAGTCACGGCGGCTTCTCGATGTCATCTTGTGGTTTCCATCTTCAGGTTGAGAATGGCACGCGCGGCACGCCGCCCGGACGCTCGGCAGGCGGCAACGCAGCGCGGCCGGGTACGTCAATCGGCGGTGTGGATTACGGGTGTGACAAGCGGTTCGATTTGCGCGGCTTGTGCGTCCTGCTGGCTCCCGATCGCAGGTGGCCTGGCCGGCGAGCGCACGGCGTTCGCGGGCAACGCTACGCCGGCGTTTGCCACGCTGTTCGCACTATCTGGGAGAGTCGATGCGGCCGCATCCGGCGCCAGCGTGAATGCGTTGGCAAGCTGCGGGCTCTGCAGCTGGCTGCCCGGCTGCGCTTGCGCGAGTTCGCGTGCGGCGTTGGTGGTGAGCGCGGCGCGCGTGTCGCTATCGCGTGCGCTGCAAGCGCCAAGCGTACAAAGCGCGGCCGCGCATGCAAGCAGCATGGCGGGCGCACGCGTGGTGGCGAATGCATCGGGCAAGCTCAAACGTTTGCGCGATGCGCCTTGCAAAAGCAGGCGCGCCGGCGCGGATTCGACCGTCATCGAAGTCTCCGTCCAGATAGAGGCACAACAACGGCTCGAGGAGCGGCCCGAGCGGGGCCTCGCGCGCAATTTACGTAACAGCGCCTGCAACAGCGCAGGCAGCGGCGAGGCAACGCCGAAGCATAGCGAAGCCGCTTTTAAGTTTTGTGACGATGCGTGGGGCCGCTCGAATGGCGGCGCAGGCGGATTAGTCTTGCGCGTCGCGGATCTGCAGTTCCGCGTATCCGGTCGAGGAATCGAGTTCGCGCGAGAAGCGATGGCCGGGCAGCAGCACGAGCAGCAGTTCGGCCGTGGTACGCACCGTGCAGCCGCGCGCGACGTGGCCGCCGAACACGCGGCCTTGCGCGTCGGAGACGGACATGTGCAGATGCGCGCCATCGGGCGACACGGAGCCCGCGAGTGTGAGGATTTCGAGGTCGCCGCGCAATTCGGTCGGCGTTTCCACGCCAGCGAATCGCAACTGCGCGACACTCAAGCTGCCGATACCCTGGATGACGAACGCCGCATGCGAGGCGTGCTGGCCGAGCAAGCCTTCGACCGCGACGCGCAGGTCGTCGCCGGGAGACAGCCGTACGGGATGGATTTGCATGCTGGGCTCGGGGGCGTCACCGCTTTGTCGCATTCGGCACAGGTTAGGCCGGGATGGAGGATGAGGCAAGTCGCAAGATGGGCAACGGCCCGCACGAAGCGGGCCGCCCTTTGACTCACACCTTCAATCGCCCATCACTGATGCGCGTAGATCGAACCGAAGCCGGGAATGTCATGAGGCGCCGATGCCGTAGCCACGCCCGCTGCCGACGAACCCTCCGCCACGCCGCCGAATGCCGATGCCGCCGCGCCGTTCTGCGCACTCACCTTCGCTTCGGCCGCTTCGATATGCTGCGGATAGTCGTTGTAGTCGGCGGCCGGGTTGTAGCCGGCCTTTTCGAGTTGCACCAGTTCGGCGCGGACCTGAGCACGCGTGAGCGGCTCGGCCGACTGCGCGAAGGAGACGACGGGAACAGCGACCACAGCGGCAGCGATCAGCGACTTGATGAGTTTCATGGTGTCCACCTGTAAGCAATGAGTTGGTTCGGTCCATATTTGCGTGGCTCGTGCGTCCAGTCCTTTCGATGTCTGCCTGGCGACGTCGCTGACTGGCATGGGTGTATTTGAACGCCCGCACGTATCCCGCTTGTTTCCACCAACCCCTGCTTTTGCAAGCCTCCTTGTCCATTGCTCCGGCGGATACACAACGATACAAAAACCCCGCCTACTCCCGCAACTCGCTGAGCGACACGCCGTTCGGACGCAAGCGCAGGCGCGTATCGATGCGCTGCCACGGCAAATCGGCAGGGTCGGCGGCCATGGGGCCAGGCGCTTTTGCCACGAGATGCGCGGAGGCGATCGCATCGAAATCCGCGCGATAGTGGACCGAGCTCTTGTTGACGAGAATCTTCATGCGCTCCGGTTCGATACCCGCCGCGCGATACAGGTTGCGGTCGAATATCTGCATCTTCACCGAACTGACCGCGATCCTCACGCCGTCGATGCGCAGGCACGCCACCGGCCCGATCTCGGTCCACATGCCGTTCATCATCGGGCCGTCGAAGCGCACGCGCCCATCGGCGAGATGCTCCACGACGAAGCGCCCGGCGAGCGGCGCGTCGCCGGGCACGCCCGTGCCGCCCGCGAGCGCCAGTTCGATCGTCGCGCCCACGCCCGCTTCATGCGCCTTGGCCGCCGCCTGCGGGTCCCAGATCAGGCCCACGGCCGCATCGCGCGCGCCCTGGCGCAGCAGTGCGCGCACGAGGCCCATGGTGTTCGAGTCGCCGCCCACGCCCGGGTTGTCCTGCGTATCGGCGATGACGACCGGTTGCGTGGCGTGCTCGGCCAGACGCATGGCTTCGCGCACGGCGGCGTCGGGGTCGAGAAAGCGCACGTCCCAGTCGCGCTCCTGCCCGACGATGGCCGAAGCCAGCGCGTTCACCGCCGTCACCACGGCGGCTTCGTCGAAGCCATAACCCCACACGGCCGCGCCGCATTCGGGGAAATCGGAGGCGGGAAAACCCGGCGCGAACGAAAGCGAGACGACCGAATCGTCCTCTAGCTGCGCGAGATGCGCGTACGTGCCGCGCGCCGGTTCCGCGAGCGTGCACATGCCGTTTACCGGAATCAGGAACGGAATGCGGCGCACGTAGCGCTTGAGCCTGCGCCCGGGCTCGGCGACGAGACGCGCGAGGATTTGCGCGGCGCGCGCGCCCGTTTCGGCCATGTCGACATGCGGATAAGTGCGATACGCGACCATGGCGTCGGCGTGCGTGAACATCTGCTCGGTCACGTTGGCGTGCAGATCGAGCGAAACCACCAGGGGCATGTCGCTACCCACGATGGCCCGCACACGCGCGAGCAGCGCACCTTCGCCGTCGTCCAGATGCTCGGTGACCATCGCGCCGTGCAGGTCGAGATAGATCGCGTCGAAGCCGCCGCGCCGCACGGCATCGATAATTTCGCCGGCAATGCGCTCGAACGCGTCTTCGGTCACGTGCGCGGAGGCGCTGGCCCCGGCCCAGATGACCGGCACGAGCGTATGGCCGGCCGCTTCCGCCGCCTGGATGAAGCCGCCCGCGGGCACGTTCACGTCGCGCAGCGAGAGCACGTCGGCGCCGCGCGTGAGCGGCGGAAAGCCCTCGCCCTGCACGAAGCTTTGATAGCTGGCTTTCGTCGGGGCGAACGTATTGGTTTCGTGCTGGAAGCCCGCGATGAGAATCTTCATTTTCCTTTACCTCACTTGCATAGGATGACTGATCAATTGAATTGCTTGCCGTGCCTTGAAGGCATAACGTGCGTTCAGCGCTTCGCGCTAGAGAGCCTGACCGAAAGAATCAGCAGCGCGCCGACGAGCGACACGCCCCCCATGGCGAGCAGCGCCGGCTGCAGGCTGCCCGCCGCCGTCTTGATCCAGCCGATGGCAGCAGGCCCCCAGAATCCGCCGGAAAGTCCGATGGTGTTGATGAGCGCAATGCCACCCGCCGCGGCCGGTCCCTTGATGTACTCGGGCGGAATCGCCCAGAAGACCGTGTAGGCCATCCACAGCGCCATCGTCACGAGCGTGAGCAGCGCGAGCGTGGGCGCCAGATGGTTGCCGGTGGCCGCGCATAGCGCGAAAAGCAGCGCGGCGGCCGCTGCCGGTATGGCGCAGTGAAAGCGCCGCTCGCCGAGCCGGTCGGAACGGCGGCCCATATAGAGCATGCCCACCGCCGCCGCGACATACGGAATCGACGTGTACCAGCCCAGCGTGATCAGATTGCTCACGCCCTGCGCCTTGAGAATGGCGGGCAACCAAAAGCTGATGGCGTAAATCGACGCGATGATGCAGAAGTACGCGAACGCCAGCACATACACCTTGCGATCGCGCAGCACGCTGCCGAACGAGGTGGCGTGCGCCTCGGGTGCACCGACCTCGGCTTCGATCTGGCGCTTTTCATCATCGCTCAGCCATGCGGCGTCGGCCGGGCGATCGGGCAAATAGAAGAACGTCGCGATGCCAAGCACGATGCACGGCAGGCCTTCCACGAGAAACATCCATTGCCAGCCCGCGAGTCCCGCCTTCCCCGCCAGCGTACTCATGATGGCCGCCGAAACCGGGCCGCCGACAATGCCGCCGATCGGGCCGGCGAGGAACACCATCGCGATAGCGCGCGCCATGCGCGAGGGACCATACCAGCGTGAGAGATAGAAGATCATGCCCGGCGCGAAACCGGCTTCGAACACGCCGAGCAAAAAGCGCATGGCGTAGAACGCGGGAACGCTGCGTACGAACAGCATGCACGCCGACGTGATGCCCCACAGCACGAGAATGCGCCCGAAGGTCTTGCGCGCGCCGATTTTCGGCAGCAACAGGTTGCTCGGCAATTCGAACAGCACATAGCCGATGAAGAAGATGCCCGCGCCCACGCCATAGGCGGCATCGGAGAAGCCGAGGTCGGTCTGCATCTGCAGCTTGGCGAACCCGACGTTTACGCGGTCGAGGTAAGCAAACAAATAGCAGATCAGCAGAAACGGCAGCAAGCGCGCGTTGATCCTGCTGTAGAGCGCGGAAGCGTCGAGGCTTCTCGCGCGGGGAAGAATGGCGGCCATGTCCTGTCTCCTGGTGGTGGGCGTCGTGCGCAATACCATCCTGGCCAGGGCATAATTCGCCAGCAAGAGCAACAAAGTTCACACATCGTTCATATTCAGGCAACAGTCCCGTTGCTTCACTTACGCGAACGAGGGCGCGATGCGCGAGATCAATCAGCAGCGGCTGCGTTATTTCCACGAGGTGCTCACGCACGGCACGATCCGCGGCGCCGCGGACAGCCTGAACACCTCGCCCTCGGTCATCACACGGCAAATCAAGCTGCTGGAGGACGAGCTGGGCGCGCAACTGTTCGAGCGCCAGGCGCGCGGCGTGAAGCCCACCGAGGCGGCGGCGCATCTGCTGGAGTTCTGGCGCGGCTATCGCGCGCAGCAGGAGAAGTTCGAGGATCAGTTGCACGCGTTGCGCGGGCTCCAGCAAGGCCGCGTGGATCTGGCTGTAAGCGAAGGCTACGTGGATGCGCTCGTCGCCGAGGTCATCTCGCCGTTCTGCGCGTGTTATCCGAAGCTCGACGTGAGCCTCACGATGCTGCCTGTGGACGATGTGCTGGGTGAAGTTGCCGAAAGCCGTGCGCATATCGGGCTTGCCTTCAACCCGCCGCCGCATGAGCGCATCGAATACCGCGCGAGTTCGGCGCAGCCCGTCGTGCTGCTGGTGCGCCGCGACCATCCGCTCGCGCTGCGCGGCACGCCCGCCACGATCGACGACCTGCTTGCGTGGCCGCTCGCGTTGATGCCGAGCACGTTCGGCATCGGGCATCTCGCGAAGATGCTGGCGTTCGCGGAGAACGTCGAGATTCGCGCGACGCTCACCACGAATTCGCTTACCGCTCTCAAGCGTTTTGTCGCCGTGGAAAACTTCGCGACGCTGATTGGCGAGTTCGCCGCCTCGCGCGAGATCGAGGCCGGTGAACTTGTGACCGTGCCGATCGATCACGCGCTCTTTCAAGGCACGAAGGCGCGTGTGCTCGTGAAGTCGGGGCGGCCGCTTGTTGCGGCCGCGCATGAACTGCTTGAATGGATCCTGCGGCGGATGACGATGTTTCAGGCGGCGGCCTAGAGCGTGTGCATGCAGGCCTCAGTATGCGCGAGGCCCACGCTGTCACCCAAACCGCACGCAATACACCGGCGGCAAGTGCGCCGAGACGAGTTGCCAGTTTTCGCCGCCGTCATCCGAGGTCCATAGCGCACCCGTTGTCGACCCCATGGCAAGACGCGTTCCGGAGTCGTCGATATCGAGCCCATGCCGGTACACGATGTCGTACGCGGGCGCTGCCGGCAACCCGTTCGAGAATCGTTCGAACGTGCGCCCGCCGTCGCGCGTGCGCGTGACGACGAACTGGCCATCCACGGGAACGCGGTACTGGTCCTTTTGCGCCGGCACGAACCACGCCGTATCGGGCTCGCGCGGATGCACCACGACCGCGAAACCAAAGCTCGACGGCTGCGCTTCGATACGCCGCCAGTGCGCCGCGCCATCGGTCGAGCGGAAGATCGCGCAGTGATGCTGCGTCCACAGCACATCCGGGTTCGCCGCGCATTGCACCACGCGGTGCGGGTCCTGCGCGTTGGGCTCGCCGCGCAGCTCGGGCGGCATGTAGTCGGCTTCCATGCCCTCGGCAGTGAGGCGCCAGGTCGCGCCGCCGTCGCCCGTTTGCCAGACGCCGCCACACGACACGCCCACCGTGACGTGCTGACTGTCGCGCGGATCGACCATCACTGAGTGAATGCCCGGCGCGTCGTAGCCGCCGCCCGCCCATTCGCGCCGCTCCGGGCGGTCCCACAGCGCGCGGTTCAGTTCCCACGTGTCGCCGCTGTCTGTGGAACGAAACAGGCCGCCCGGTATTGTGCCCGCCCACAGCACGCCCGGCTCGTCAGCGCCGCCAGGCTCGAGCGACCAGATCTGCTGCAGCGACCACGGCGCGGGCAAACGCCCCAATGCATCCGGTTCGTTGGCCTGAATATCCTCGGCAGGCTGCGGCGGATACACCGGCACCGCGCACTCTTCCCAGTCCGGCATGCCCGCGCGCCTGCGATGCAGCTTCACGCCGAAGTGGCCGAGATTGAGCGCGGCATAAAGCGAGCCGTCGCGCGTGTCGGGCATCACCATGCTCACTGGCTCGCCGAAGAATTCAGGCTCGCCGATGGTCCAGCCGCCCTCTCCGTCGGCTTGCATCACGAATAGCCCCTTGCGCGTTGCGACTAGTAGCCGATCGCTCATTTCGCATGTCTCCTGTCGAAGCCCTGCTGCTTATCCACCGGACAGCGCCTGCACGACATACACCCGGCTCGCCGCTCCGAGCGTATCGCTCAGATGCTCGCGGTCGCGCAGCCGCACGCCATCCACGAACACCGCCAGATGTTTGCGCAGCGCGCCCTGATCGTCGAGGATATAGCCGCGCAAACGCGGCTGCTCGGCAAACACGGCATCGAACGCTTCGCGTAGCGTGCGCGCGTCGACCTCGCGCTCGGGCGTCGCGACGTGCCGCTGAATGGAAGCTGCGAAAAAGAGGTGCGCCATGGCGGGCCGGCGGTGCGGAAGTGGCCGCATCCGCCGGTTCTGTAGTGTAGGCCATCCGCCGTGGGCTTCGAGGCGTTGCCGTACCCCCAAGCCCCGTGTCCTGCGATGCAGCGCAGCAAGCAAAGCCAGTCGTTAAGGTGTACTGCCTTCCGGTTTGGATTTGCCGTGCAGGCAAGGCGTCGGCAAGCGCATGCGATACAGCGAAATCGCCTGGATCGTGAGCACGCAGAGAATCGCTGTGCCGTAAGCGGCCAGCAGGTTCCAGTGTGTGAGCGTGAGGCTCAGCACGAAGAAGAACGAGGCGAAGCCGAGCAACCCCGTGGTCATGCCGCGCATCAGTTGCTGCGCCGCCTCATGGCCGATCATGCGATGCGCGAACACGGCGAGGATGATCGCCATGAACGGAAACGACGCGAGCACGCCGCTCGCCTCGGGGCCGACGTAAGGCGCGATCAGCGTCACGCTCACCACGAGACCGGCGATGAGCAACATGCGCGAAGGCAGATCCCACCACGGCGGCGTGAGCCGCGCGGTCCTTGCCGGCTTGTTGGGGATGAGGTTCAGCGCAAGCGCGATGGACAGAATCGCGAAGAGATAAAGTCCGTGGGCCGGCAGCGCGCTCCATTGCAGCAAGAGGGCCACGAGGGCGAACGTCGCGCCTCCCGCTGCGAGCGCCACCTTCCAGCCGCGCGCAGCCACCCGGCAATAGGCGACGCAAAATGCGGCCTGCGCCGCCGTTGCCACGAGCGAGCCCGACGTGGCTTGCGCCGCGAACGCCGGGCCGTGTTCCAGCGCGAGAAAAACCGAGACCGGCCCCGACGTGAGCGGCAGCCCCACGAGCAACCCGCCGACCGCTTCGCCCCAGCGGCGAGCGGCAAGACTGGCGGCCATCAGCAACAACGGCGTAACGACGAGCTTGAAAAGCAGAAGATCCATGATGAGCGACGCAATGCGGAGAATGCCAACTTTCGGGAATGCGCGGCCGGCGTAGCACGAGTTACCTTACGTCCCGCGGCTTTGTGCCCATATTGAAGCGCGCCAACGTGGCTGACAAACCATTTGTCGTCATATAATGCGTGAGCAAAACTCACACATACTGCACGCATCCCGCTCCATGTTCGACCGCCTTCCCCCGCTGCAAACGCTGCGCGCCTTCGAAGCCACCGGGCGGCTCCTCAGCATGACGCTGGCGGCGCAGGAACTGCACGTCACGCATGGCGCCGTGAGCCGCCACATCAAGACGCTCGAAAGCCATCTGGGCGTGGCGCTCTTTCAGCGCCTCACGCGGCGCATCGTCCTGACCGAGGCGGGCGCCGAGTTCCTGCTGGCCGTGAACCGCGCGCTCGCTGAATTGACCAAGGAGTCCGAGCGCCTGCGCACGCACGACAGCGTCACGCGACTGAAGATCAATGCCAGCGTGTCCTTCGCGAACCGCTGGCTCGCGCCCCGTCTCTATCGCCTGAAGGCCCGCCATCCGGAACTGGACGTGCACCTCGACGTGACGGACAAATACGTCGACCTGAACGACTCGGACGTCGATGTGGCCATTCGCTACGGCAGCGGGCGCTACCCGCGCGTGCTGGCCGAGCGCATTCTGGACGAGACCGTGACACCCGTTTGCAGTGCTGACTATCAGGCGAAGATGGGCGGCATGGCCTCGGTGGAAAGCCTCGCGCGCTGCACCTTGCTGCACGAGGGCGGCATGCTCGCGAACTGGGAGCAATGGCTGGCGTTGGCGGGTTTGAGCGGCGTGCGCAGCGATCGCGGCACGGCGTACAGCCACGGGAGCCTCGCGATCGAGGCGGCGATACGCGGCGAAGGCGTGGCGCTCGGGCGCAGCGTGATCGTGGCGGACGACATCGCGGCTGGGCGGCTGGTCGCGCCGTTTGCGCAGTTGCGTCTCGAGTCCGAGCGCGGCCATGACCTCGTCTACCGCATCGGCAGCCGCGACGATCCCAAGGTGCGCGCCGTGCGCGACTGGCTCGCCGACGAAATCCGGATCTTTCTTGCCGAGGTTGGCTAAAGCGAGACAGCGCGCCGCTCAGTAACCGAGCGCCACCTTCGCGAGCATGCCGCACGCCACGCACACGAGGATGGCGGCGAACCCCATCTGCGTGTGCCGCGCAGAGACGCGATGCGAAACGTGGCGGCCCAGCACCATGCCCGCGACGGTCGCGACGCTGAACCAGAGCGTGAGGTCGAGCCGCAGCGGCACGCCGTGCAGCACCGTCGCCACCACGCCGCCGGAGCCCACGAGCGCGATGACCATCAGCGACGTCGCGACGATGCCGTGCATGGAAATATTCGTGAGCTTGCGCAGCATGGGCACGATGATGAAACCGCCGCCCACGCCGAGCAGACCCGTCATCAGGCCTGTCAACGCGCCGGTCGAGGCGAGCGCGAGCGCGGTGGTTTTCGACCAGACGAGGCGCCCCGTGTCGGGATTGATGCGACCCACGCAAAGCGGCGACGCTTCCTGCAGCGCGCGCTTTTTCCCGATGGTTTGGCGCAGCAGCCGCACGGCCACGAACAGCATGACGCCGGCGAAGAGCGCGAGCAGCAGGCGCTGCGGCATGGCTTGCGCGAGGCGCACGCCGAGCCACGTGGTCGGCACGCCCGCCAGCGCCATGCAGAACGCCGCACGATAGCGCACGAGGCGCTTTCTGAAGGCTTCGAGCGCGCCGATCCCCGCGCTGCTCGCCACGGCGATCAAGGCGACCGGCGTGGCCTGCTGCATCGGCCAGCCCATGCCCACCACGATGGCCGGCACGGCGAGAATGCCGCCGCCAGCGCCCGTGAGTCCCAGCAACGCGCCGATCATGGCGCCGAGAACGAGTGAAACGATCATCGCGCTTCGATGGTCATCGTGACGTTGAACGCCGGGATCAAGCGGTCTCTGCAAGCGCCGCTGCCGGCAGGCACGGCGCCACGGCGCGGCGGATGCAGTCCACCGCGAAATCGACGTCTTCCGGCTTCGTGAAGCGCCCGAAGCTCAAACGCACCGTGCGGTTCGCCGCTTCCTCGCCCACCCCGATTGCCGTGAGCACATGCGAAGGCGTGCCCGCCGCCGAGTTGCAGGCCGACGTCGAGGAAATCGCGAGGTCGCCGGTCAGCAGGAACGGGAAGAAGCCCGGCAGATCGATCGTGAGGCTCAAGGTGTGCGGAATGCGCTTCGCGCGCGCGGCATTGAGCGTGACGCCCGGCAGTGCGAGCACCGCGGCCAGCAGGCGCTCGCCGAGCCCGGCGATGCGCTCGCTGTCCGCCTGCAGCGCCTCGCGCGCGATCACGCACGCCACGCCCATGCCGACGATCTGGTGCGTGGCCAGCGTGCCCGAGCGCAAGCCGCGCTCGTGGCCGCCACCGTGCATTTGCGGCGCGATGCGCTCGAAGGCCTCGCGGCTCACGTAGATGGCGCCAATGCCCTTCGGCCCATATACCTTGTGCGCCGACATCGAGAGCAGGTCGATGCCCATCGCTTTCACGTCGATGGGCGTCTTGCCGAGCGCTTGCGCCGCATCGACATGCAGCAGCGCGCCTGCGGCGTGCACCACGCGCGCAATCGCGGCGACGTCGGTGAGCGTGCCCAGTTCGTTGTTGACCAGCATGAGCGAGACGAGCCCGGTATCGGGCGTCAGCGCCGCGGCCACGGCCTCGGCCGTGATTTCGCCGTGCGCGTTCGGCGCGAGCCGCGTGACGGCCATGCCGCGCGCTTCGAGGCTCGTCATCGTGTCGAGAATGGCCTTGTGCTCGAGCTGGCTCGTAATCAGGTGGCGCTTTTGCGTCGCGCGATCCGCATAGCCCTTGAGCGCGAGATTGTTCGACTCGGTCGCGCCGGAAGTCCAGACGATCTCTTCGGCATCGGCGCCGATGAGCGACGCCACGTCCTTGCGCGCCTGCTCGACGAGCCGCCGCGCCCGCTGGCCCGCGCCATGCGAGCTGGAGGCCGGATTGCCGAAGTCGCCTTCCATGCCCAGACAGCCGAACATCGCCTCGATCACCCGCGGGTCCGCCGGGGTGGTCGCGGCATAGTCAAAGTAACGCAAATCGCCCTTCTCGCTCATCTTCGTTTCTCGCACAACGGAATTTCGAGAATGCTACGCGTCGGGCACTAAAAAATGATTCCAAAATTAAGCGGATTCTCCAAAGAGAGGAGTATCCATTTCTACGCGAGAGGCCTCTTGCGAAATGAAATTCTCGACCAAGCCCGAGACGTAGCGTGGCGCGGGCCGTTCTTCTGCGTGGGGAGCTTCGATGTACGGGGTGTTTCCGCTGTGAGCGCGCGGCGCCGCGTCACTCTTCGGGTGTCGCGATGTCTGCGCGGATCAGCTCGTCGGCGAGCGTGAGGGCCTGTTGCCGCGCGAGCGGACCCGATGCGCAAGGCCCCGGACGCGGGCAGCCGTCGAACGGATAGATGAGCCGCCCATCGGTCTTGCGGCGAATACGCAGCAATCCGTAGTAGCGGCCCGCGCCGTCGATCTGCTCGCCGCAGAAAACTTCGTAGTCTTCCACGGTGGTCGGGCGGCGCATGGCCGGTTTCGGCCGTTTTTCTGGCATGTCGGCACTCCGCGAATATCCAGGACGAGATAGGCGAAATACCCAGCAAACGTCGCGCCTGGCGCGCCGTTGCCGCCGTGCCGCCGACCTTGCCCGCACGATGCGGCGTCGCACGGAAACCGGCGATAACGGGCACAATACGCGCCTACGCCGCCGCACCGCACGCGTGTTCGCGATTCGAACGCGCTTTTTTTGAACCTGCGGCTCGAACGCTCCCGCGCCGCCGCGCCGGAATCCGCCCTTTTCACGCTGTCATGACCCACGATCTGCCCGAACGTCCTGCCGTCGCCGCACGCCCTGCGAACTCGCCGCGCTTCCTGCTGTTCCTGATCTGCCTGTTCGCCTCCGCCGGACAGCTCGCCATCGACATTTATGTCCCGGCGCTTCCTGCCATGGCGCGCTACTTCGCGACCTCGCCGCAAGCGATCCAGTCGAGCGTGTCGGTCTATATGGCGGCGTACGCGCTCGGCCAGCTCATCTTCGGGCCGATCTCCGACGCGCTGGGACGCAAACGCGTGCTGGCGTTCGGCCTCGTCGTCTACACGATCGGCTGCCTGCTTTCGCTGGCCGCGCCGAATCTGGAAACGTTCGTACTTGCGCGCTGCCTGCAGGGCTTCGGCATTGCGGCGACCAACCTGCTCGCCAAGGCGATCATCACCGACTCGTTCGCGGGCACCGCGCTCATGCACGCGTTCACCTATATGTCGATCACATGGGGGCTCGCGCCGATCGTCGCGCCCGTGATCGGCGCGCACTTGCAGGAATTGTTCGGCTGGAAGTCGTGCCTCGTGTTCCTGCTCGTGTATTCGCTGGTGATGTGGGCGCTGCTGTGGCGCTTTCGCGAAACCTTGCGGCAACCCGTGCATCTGGAGCCGCGCACGCTCATCGCAAATGCGGGCAAGGTGCTCGCTAGCCCCGTATTCCAGAGCTGCTTTCTCGCCCAGGGCCTGTGTTACAGCATCTTGCTGGTGTTCAACATCGTCGGGCCGTTCATGGTGCAGAACACGCTGCACAAGCCGCCTACGTTCTTCGGCTATCTGGCGCTCGGCATTGGCTTGATGTATTTCCTCGGCGGCCTTTCGAACCGGCTGCACGGTCCGCGCCTGCCCACGCCGGAACAGCGGCTGCGCATCGGCGTGCGCGTGATGGCGGGCGCCTCGGTCGTCATGCTCGTGCTCGCGCTCACGGTGGGCCTGCGCGTGTGGACGCTCGCCGTGCCGGTGCTCGTCATGGGCCTGTGCGCAGGCGCGATGTATCCCACGCTGATGGCGAAGGGCAATTCCCTGTTCCCGCACATTGCGGGCTTGACGAGCGCGATTCTGGGCTGCGCGCTGCTGCTCGTTTCCTCGGCGATGATGGGCCTGGCCGGCTTCGTCTCCGTGCACGTGCTCACGCCGCTCGCGGTGTTTTTCGTGCTGCTCGCGTTCACCGTCGTGTTGATGGTGACGAAGCTGCTGCGCCACCTCGCGCAGAGTGAGGCCGCCGCCGCCGCCGCGCTCGCGCCGCGCAGCGGCGAAGCGGCTTGAGCCGCTGACGCTGCGGCTATCTGATCGCGCGCGCCATGTCCTGCAACTGCGTGAAGGCGCGGTAACGCGCCTCGTGCAGCGCCGCGATCTCGCCTGTGGCCGGTGCGTAGACCTTGCTGATCTGCGACATCGCGGCCATCGCCTCGCGCGCGTTTTCGTATAAGCCGCCCGCCACGGCGCCCAGCATGGCCGCGCCCAGCAATACGGGCTCTTCCGCATGAGTGGCGAGCACCGGCTTACCCGTTGCGTCCGCAAGCAATTGGCGCACGAGGTCTAGCCTGCCCGCACCGCCGCTGATCACCACCTGCTCGATCGGCGCGCCCGCCTGGGCCTGCACCTCGATAATCTGCCGCAGCCCATACCCGATACTGCAAATGCCGGCGACATAGAGCGCGACCAGACTCTCCCTGTCCGTTTCCATGCCGAGACCCGCGATGACCGCCCGCGCGTGCGGATCGGCAAACGGCGCGCGGTTGCCGAGAAATTCCGGCACGACGTGCAAACCCTGATCGTGCGCGAGGCGCACCGCACCGGAGAGGCCATCCGAAGCCTGCGCCGCCAGCCCGGCGAGCATCGTCGGCAGCGACTGGCCCTCGCTCGCGGCAAGGCTCGCGGCTTCCTTGCCAAGCGGATGCAGCGTGAGGAGGCGCTCGATCGCAGCACCCGCCACCGACTGCCCGCCTTCGTTGAGCCACGCCTCAGGCACCATCGCCGAGTAGTACGGGCCCCACACGCCCGGCACGAATACGGGGTCGCGCGTGGTCGTCATCGTGCATGACGAGGTGCCGAACACATACGCGAGGCACGCTTCGGGCTGCCCTTGCGCGCCCACCGTGCCGATGCCGCCCGCATGCGCGTCGATCACGCCGGTCGCCACCGGCGTTCCCGCGCGCAAGCCGAGTTGCGCGGCGGCCTCTGGCGTGAGCCCGCTGCCGAGCGGCGTGCCCGGCTCCACGATCCTCTGACCGATGCGCGCGAAACCTTCGTCGGCGAGCACGCCGAGGCCCACCGTGCGGAAATAGCTCTCGTCCCAGCGCTGCTCGTGCGCGAGATAGGTCCACTTGCAGGTCACGGTGCAGGTGGAGCGCGCGAGGTCGCCCGTGGCGCGCCACGTGAGGAAGTCGGTCAGGTCGAAGAACTGCCAGGCGGCGGCGAACACCTTGGGCCGGTTTTCCAGCAGCCACAGCAGCTTGGGCGTTTCCATCTCGGGTGAGATCTTGCCGCCGACGAAGCGCAGCACGTCGTGGCCCGTCGCGTTGATGCGCTCGGCCTGCTCCACGGCGCGATGGTCCATCCACACGATGATGTCGCGCTCCGCCACTTCGGAAGGCCCGACGGGCAGCGGCTCGCCGCCCTCGCCCAGCACGACGAGCGAACAGGTGGCGTCGAAGCCGATGCCCGCGATTTGCTCCGGCGAGATCGCGGCCTGCGCCAGTGCTTCCTTCACGGCATGGCACACGGCGTTCCAGATCTGCGTGCTCGATTGCTCGACAATCGCGCCGCTCTCATGAAACACGGTGATGTCGTGTTTTGCCGACGCCACCATGCGTCCGGCGGAATCGAAAATACCGGCGCGGGCACTGCCCGTGCCCACATCGACGCCGACGGTATGGCGCGCGCCGCCAGCCTGGTTGTTTGAAGTCATGGCTCGTTGACTGTGGATTTACAGGTCGACACTGTTAGGCAGGATCACGAGGTCGCGAATCGTAACGTTACGCGGCCGTGTGAGCATGAATACCACGGAATCGGCCACTTCCTTCGGCTGCATGAGACTGCCCTGGGCCAGCGCTTCGTCCATCTTCGCCTTGGGCCAGTCGTCCAGCAACGCCGTGACCACGGGGCCCGGCAGCACCGCACCCACGCGCACGCCGTGCTTCGAAACCTGACGGCGCACCGTGTGCGCGAAGGCCTGCACCGCGAACTTCGAGGCCGTGTAAATGGGCTCCCACACCACCGGCACGACGCCCGCCACCGAACTCGTGAAAATGATATCGCCTGACTTCTGCGCGATCATGTGCGGCAGCACCGCATGCACGGAGCGAAACGCGGCGTTGATGTTCAGGTTGAGCATGCGGTCCCACTCGTCGGGATTGCCGTTCGCCACCTCGCCGCCGATATAAGCGCCCGCATTGGCGTGAAAGATATCGAGCCCGCCCGCGAGATCGAGAATCTTCTGCACCATGCGCGCATAGTCCGCTGGGTCGAGCAGATCCATCGCGAGCGGCAGCGCATTGGGGCCCAACTCCGCGCAGCATTTCGCGAGCCGGTCCTGCGCACGGTCGATCAGCACGACTTTCGCGCCTTCCTCCACGAACGCGCGCGCACACGCGAAGCCGATACCGGACGCCGCGCCCGTAATGGCGGCGACCTTTCCCTTGATCGATTCAGACATGGGTGACTTTCTCCTTGAATCAGATTTCAGCGCTTTAAGCGCGGCCATGCGAAACGCGCGACTGGCGGGCGAGCGAATCGACGATCACCGCTATGGCCAGCACGGCGCCGGTAATCATGAAGCGCAGCGACGACGAAAGGTTCAGCAGCGTGAGGCCGCTCGCGATCGACTGGATCACGATAATGCCAAGCACTGCCGACCATGCGCTGCCGCGCCCGCCGAACAGGCTCGTACCGCCGATCACGGCTGCCGCGATGGCGTTGAGGTTCACGTCGCCCGTGCCGGCCTGCTGGCTCGCCGAGGCGAGGCGCGCCGCGGTCAGCACGCCGCCAATCGCGGCGAGACTTGCGCACAGCACGAAAGCGCTCGTATAGATCGCGCCGACCTTGATACCCGCGCGCCTGGCGGCTTCGTGATTGCCGCCCACGGCATGCATCGAGCGGCCCCAGCGCGTGCGCGTGAGCGCGTATTGCATGACGACCGCGAGCCCGAGAAAGAGGCCGAACATCAGCGGCACGCCGCGCCCGCGATTCAGATAGGCCACGACGATTTCGAGGAACACGGTCAGCGCCACCGCGCGTACAAGCAGCCCGGCAATCGAAGGCGCGGAGAGCCTGGCCGCATGGCGGCGCGCGCGCGTACGCATGCCGAGCAGCAGGAGCACAATACCGGGCAGCAACGCGATCCCATGCGAGACGACCGGCGGGATGACCATCAGCTGTCCGAAATTCACCATCGTCGAGCCGTACGGCAAATTGATCGAGCCCGTCGAACCGAGTACGTAGAGCTGCATGCCGAGAATCGCGAGCAGGCCCGCGAGCGTGGAAACAAAACTCGGCATGCCGATCCAGTTCAGCAGCAGCGCATACAGCGCGCCGATCACCGCGCCCACCGCAATGGCGGCGACGATGGCGAGCAGCACCGGCCAGCCGTCGTTGACCCACAGCGTGCCGACGAGCGCCGAAGCAAAGCCGCTCATCGAGCCCACCGAGAGATCGATCTGCCCGAGCAGCAGCACGCAGACGATGCCAAGCGAAATCACGCCAACCGTCGAACAGTCGAACAGCATGTTCACGAGGTTGTCGGCGGAGAGAAACACCGGGTTCAGGCTCGTGAACACCGTCCAGATGATGACGAGCCCCGCGATGACCGGCAGCGACCCCAGGTCGCCCGAACGCACGCGATCGACGAACGCCGAAACGCTTTCGCCGATGCCGCTCGCATGCTTCACGCGCACGTCGCTGCGGTCGAGGAGCGTAGCGGGCTTGGAGTCGTTGGAGCTTTCAGGCTGCGGAGCGCCATGGATAGTCTTGCTCATGATCGTTCCTTTCATTGGACGTCCTGTTGCGCCTGGCGGCGGCCCGCGCGGCGCGACACCGCGTTTTCCGTCGCGCCGGTGATCGCCGCCACGAGTTCGGCATTGGATGAATCGGGATAAAAGATCCCGTTGTTACGGCCAAGCCGCAGCACGACGATGCGGTCCGCCACCGCGCGCACGTCTTCCATGTTGTGGCTGATCATGATGACGGCATGCCCGCGATCGCGCACGCGCTCGATCAGGTTCAGCACCTCGGCGGTCTGGGCCACGCCGAGCGCGGCGGTCGGCTCGTCGAGCATGATGAGCTTCGGGTCGAGCAGCAGCGAGCGCGCGATCGCCACGGTCTGGCGCTGCCCGCCCGAGAGCGAGGCGACCACGTCGCGCACGCTGGGAATGCGCGCCGAAAGCTCGTTGAGCAGCGTCCAGGCCTTCACTTCCATTGTGACCTCGTCGAGCCGGTAAGGGCTCAACTCGCGGCCGAGGAAGATGTTCGCCACGACGTCCAGGTTCTCGCACAGCGCGAGGTCCTGGAACACCGTCGCGATGCCCAGATCGAGCGCCGTGCCCGGATCGGACAGGTTCACCGGCTGGCCGCGGAACGTGATCGTCCCGGCGCTCGGCTGGTGCACGCCCGCAAGAATCTTCACGAGCGTCGATTTGCCCGCGCCGTTGTCGCCCACGAGGGCGACCACCTCGCCCGCATGCACGTCGAGCTCGATATCCGTGAGGGCCGACACCGCGCCGAAGTGCTTCGAGATGCCGCGCAGGCTCAGCACCAGTTCGCCGGGCGTGGCGCGTGTCGCCGTACGGCCCGTGGCGCGGTTCGTGGATTCGTCAGTCATGAAATGGGTACCTCTTCGTTGCTTTCAGGGCCCGGCGCGTGCCGGGCCCGACCACCGGTATCAGCCGCCAATGCCGAGCTTCTTGCAGCCGTCGGCGTAGCGGCCCGTGCACAGGTCCTTCGCGTTCGCGAAGCCCTTGTCCACGACTTCGGCCTTGATGTTCTGCTGCGTGATGACGGCCGGTTTGAAGAGCTGCGAAGGCGTCTTGAAGAGCGTCGTCTCGCCTTTCACGGGCTTGCCGTCGAGGAAGCCCACGGCCACCTTCGCAGCCGCCCCTGCCACGATCTCGCTGGGCTTGAGGATCGTGTTGTACTGGTCGCCCGCGATGATGAGTTGCAGGCCCGCGGTCGTCGCGTCGTTACCCGTCACCGGCGGAACCGGGTTCACGCCCGCCGCCTTGAAGGCCGCAATGGTGCCGCCGGCCGTGCCGTCGTTGGCGGCCACGACGCCCACGATCTGCGGCCCGAAGCGCGTGACCTGCCCGCTCACCCACTGCTGCGCCTTCGGCGGCGCCCATTCCGGCGTGTCGAACTCGGAGAGCGTCTTGTAGCCGCTGCCCTGCAGCCCTTCGTGAATGCCCTTCTTGATGAGCCCGGCGGCGGCGTCGGTGGGCGAGCCGTTCACTTCGAGCACGCCGCCCTTGCTCCCCGCGACGCCCGACGCCTTCAGGTGCTCGACGAGCGACAGCGCAATGGACTTGCCGATTGCCTCGTTGTCGAACGAGACATAGTAATCGGCGGGCGTGGAAGGCACGGGCCGGTCATACGCAATGACCTTGATGCCCTGGCTCTGCGCCATATGCACGAGCGACGCCGCCGCCGTGGAATCCACCGGATCGAGCACGATGACCTTCGCGCCCTGCGCGATCACCGAGTTGAACTGTTGCTGCTGCTGCGAGGCATCGGCATTCGCATTCTGGTAGAGCACCTTGCAGTCGGGGCAGAGCTTGCCCATTTCGGCCTTGAAGCCGGGGAAGTCGTGCTGCTCGTAGCGCGTGGAGGCCTGGTCGGGCATCAGGAACGCGACCGTGCCGCTCGGCGCGGCATGAGCCGACGTGATGCCCGCGAGGGCGAGACTGAGTGCGGCGGCGCCGATCAGTTGGGTGTGAACTCGGGTCATTGGGTGTCTCCGTTTTTTGGTTGCATGCCTGGTAAGTTGCCGGTGCTGCCGTGCTGCCTGGTGAAAGTGCGAGTGCTTCCTCCGCAATGCCCGCTTGAGCACTGCGTTTGAGTCCGTTATGGAACGATCCGCTAACCTATCGCGGGCACGCCGTACACGGCTTCGCTCTTGCTGGCCGCGCTCGCGGCATTGAGCCGCTGATACGATCGCCAGCGCGAAGGCGACATTTCCTTGAGCAGCAGGAACTGGCGGTTGAAATTCGAGAGGTTGTTGAAGCCCACCTGATAGCAGATGTCCGTGATATTCAGTTCACCTGACATCAACAGCTGGCACGCCAGATTGATGCGCAGCTGGTTCACGTAGCGCACAAACGACACGCCCGTATGGCGGCGGAAGTAGCGCGAGAATGCGCTCACGCTCTGCCCGGCCAGTTCCGCCAGCTCCGTTTCGCGCAACTCCTGCGAGAGGTTCTTGCCGATGAAGGCAAGCACGTGATTGATGCGCGTGCCTGCATAGCGCGCAGGATCGGCGCGATACGCCTCGCTCGCGAGCGCCGCGGGTTCTTCGCTTTGCACGAGCAGGTCGAGCAGATCGATAAAGAGCGTGACGCGCCGCATGCCTTGCGCACCCAGCATTTCGCGCAGGATCGGTTCGGCGGCCGCGCCCGTTTCCGGCGTGAACAAGAGGCCCCAGCGCGACGCGTCGAGCAGCGGCTCCACACGCCTGAACTCGGGAAATGCCTCGATCGCGCGTGCGATGAAATCCGCGTCGAACTGGAGAACGAGGCAACGCTCGTCCACGGGTTCGTCGTGCGGCACGCTGCTCACCCAGTTGTGCGGCAGGTTCGGGCCGATCATCACGAGATTGCCGGGCTCGAAGCCGCCAATGAAATCGCCGACGAAATACTTGCCCGTGGTCGCGGTGATGAGGTGGATTTCGTACTCGGGATGGAAGTGCCAGCGCACCGTCCGATAGGGGTAGCCGTGCGACCAGACCTTGAACGACTCGTCGCGCGGCACGGCGACCAGCTCGAGGTCAGGCTGGGAATGTGTGGCGCGGGGTGCGCTTGCGCGCGCCGTAGCTGCCCCAAGGGTTTGCATCTCGACTCCTCCTGCACGGTTCTTTTCTTGTTCTGCGACGGCTGCTCGCGCATACGCTGCACCTGACTCCACTGCCGCGCCGCCATGACTGAAAAGTACCAGGTGCGGCACGTATCCACCACTGAAAATCAGACCGCAGACTGATACTTTCTTGCATTCGGGTTAGTCCTGGGCGCATTCCTGTGTACCGGACGTCAACTTTTGTGCATAGCAACAGTCTTCGCGGATGAGACAGAAGTCCTTGATTCGTCGAGAAAACGGCAAATGTTGCCGACGCATGGTTGAGCAGCACGGCCAAATAACGGTCAAACCGGCCGAAGCCGGCCAAACCGGCGCTGCGCTGGCAGGGAAAGTCCCGGTGCGAGATCGCCCTATGGCATCGGATGCGGAAATTGACGCGACTGACTCGATCGCTCAAGCGCGCCATTTGGGACGCGGTTCCTGAAGCGGCTCGAGACGAAGGGAGGTTCGTTGCGCGGGCAACAGGTGCCTGGGAGCGCGCAAAAAGAACGGCATGAAGGGCCCAGGTGGCCCTTCATTAAGCTGTGCAACGACTAACGTTTGAAAATGACCTTCGTCGTGGCAGGATCGAACGGCGATGAAGAATGCTGGTGGAAGATCTTCCACCCCTCGCCCGTTTGCCTGAGCGTTGCGGTAATGCGATTGTCCATCGAGCGTAATTCCTCGCCGTCCAACGTCACCGCTCTATACGTTACGAAGGCGTGCAGCATGGCGAGGTCCTGTGACATGGCTGTCCGCGCTTCGCTGAAATCCACGACCACGCGTTCTACACCCAGCGATCCGAACCAGCCCTCGACCATGTTGCGCCACGATGCGATGCCCTCGTACGTCCACGCGCCCCACATGTCGAAGGCCAATATGTCCGGGGCGTATAGCGCGACGAACGCATCGACGTCTTTCGCATATACGGCGGCTTTGTAGTCGTGCAGGACCTGCAGGATCGGATCGGCGGCTTTGTCCACTGTGTTGTCTCCTGAACCAGGTTGCGTTGGCGGATGAACGGCTGCTTATTAAAGCAACGCCGCTCGACCTCTGTCCAGTGGAATTAGCGCAATACCCTCCAGGTAAACGAAGGTCTAGCGGACGCTCCTTTGAAACAATCCATCGCTCGCAGCATGGTCCCCACGCGCGGCACCCTTGCGTTGCGCGCGCAGCAACAGATAAAAAGCGGCGCCATGCGTAATCGCCAATAGCGGCACGTAGATCACGGGGATCACGTACGTCGCGCCCAATTCTCCGGCATGAACGGGAACGCCGGCCTGGATTGCGTGGTAGTAGGCAAGAATCAAATCCACCGCGCCCACGAGATTGAACGCCACGACGAAGAACCAGAAAACCGGACGCTTTCTTGCCGCGAGTAGCGCCAGCATGGCCAGCACGCCGGTGGCGAGGTCGCCATAGGCCGTCGGCACGGCGAAACTTGCGGGCAAATCGGGACTCACGACGCCCGGCAGCACGAAGACCAGCCCGAAGAAGCGGAAACTGTGCAGCGTGGCGATCGCGCGTTGCGCGTCGAACGGGTCCATCGACTTGAGCCTCGGCCAGATGTACGCGGTGAAACAAAGAAGCCACGCGACATACCCGAGAACGAGCTGCAAACGGAAGATCGATTCCTGCGACATGGTGCCTCCTGCAAGGTGCTTTCCGATGGGTGGATGGAATGAAGCGCGTTCACCCGGCGCGACGCCGGAACAACTGGCGCAGCGACAGCGCGTGCAGCAGGATCGAACTGGGCACGACGAACGCGGGCGTCAGCACATAGGGGTAGGTGCCTGCGTTGAGGCTCGGCATGTCCGGCGCGATCAACTGGAATCGGCCAGGCGCCGTGATCATCCCCAACGTCACGGCGATGGCGAAATCGGCGAGCCCGAAGATGTTCCAGGCGATGGCGGCCCTGCGGCCCTGCGCCGTGCCGCTCGCCACCGCTATGGCCGCTGGAACGGCGAACAGACCGGTCAGCAAGTCGCCCGTTCCCGCCGGCAGCGCGTCGACACCGGCCATCGCGCCGTGCAGCCAGGCCGCGATCGCCCAACTGCCGAACACGCGGTAGAACTGCAGTGCGATGAGCCAGGACGCCGGCATCGCGTCGAGCACGAGCCCCACCCGCCTCGACAGCAGCAGTAGCGGCGCGCCGACGATCACCGGAACGAAAATCGCCAACGGCAGCCACGGCAGCGGCGGCGGCAAGGCGCTCAGCCGAAAAACACCGTGGATCGCGGCGCTCCAGACGACTGCAAACCAAAGCGCATGCGCACCGAGCATCGCCAGCCAGGTCGCGCCGCGCTGGCGAGGCGTTAGGTCCGTGCGTTCGAGGCCGAGCCACAAACCGACCGCCATGAACAACTGCGCGACAAGCTGGTGCGCCGTCGTTTGAAAGCCGCTACCCGGAATCACCGGCAGCCGGTAGATCACCGCAATCCACAGGAACGTGAGCGGCGCGATCCAGCGCAGACTGCGCCAGGCAGGACGCGGCGGAATGATGCCAAAGGGAACGGCGGGCGTGCTCATCAACGGTTCTCCGGATGAAGTGGGAACTTCGCGTTAGGTGTACCATCGTTTCCCGCGAGCGACTATTCATCACAATGTTGATGCGCCATGAAGCAGAACTTCACAGTCAGGCAAGGTGCGCTCGATGGCGTGGAGGCGTTTCTGAGCGTTGCCAGGCATCGCAGTTTTCGCAAGGCGGCAGCGGACCTCGGGGTGACGCCTTCGGCCATCAGCCAGGCGGTGCGTGTACTCGAAGAGCGCATTGGCGCGGCGCTGTTCGTGCGCACCACGCGCAGCGTCGGCCTGACTGAAGCCGGTGAACGGTTTCTTTCGCGCGCCAAGCCCGCGTTCGAGGAACTGGTCGCCGCAAGCGAAGTTGCGCGCGAACTCGGCCAGCGCCCCACCGGTCTATTGCGGCTTTCCGTGCCGCGCGCGGTTGTTCCATTGCTGCTGGAACCCCTTCTCGCTTCGTTCTGCCAGGCTTATCCCGAGGTTGAGGTGGAAATCGCCGTAAGCAAGGAAGTGGTCGATCTCGCGGCGGAAGGCTTCGACGCCGGCATCCGGCTAGGCCAGCTCGTTGCCGCCGACATGGTAGCGGTGCCGCTGACACCGCCGTTTCGCCTCGTTGTCGTCGGCAGTCCTGCGTATTTCTCCGGGAAAAGGCGGCCTCGCCACACGGACGATCTGCGCGAGCACGCCTGCTTGCGGTGGCGGCGCTCCACTGGCGCGCTGGCTTCGTGGTCATTCGAAGACAACGGCCACACTCTGGAAATCGCTGTTTCCGGACCGCTGATCGCCAGCGATTTTCCGACCATGATGGGCGCGGCGCTGGAAGGCATAGGCCTCGCCCAGCTACCCGAGCCGATGGTTTCCGACGCAGTGAAAGCGGGAAAACTCGTGCGCGTGCTCGACGCCTACGCGCCAATGCTGCCAGGCGTGTTCCTCTGCTACCCCAGCCGCAGGCAAATCATGCCGAAGCTGCGCGCATTCATCGATCATGTGAAGAGCCGCAAGGCGGCCGCGGGTGAGACCAAGGGCCGTTGAACCGTTGAATTCACCCGCGGCGCTTGAACGTCAAGCAATGGTCTCCCACGCACCCGATTGGGCCGAGCGGAACACGGCGTCGATCACGCGCATGTTCGCGCGGGCGTCTTCCAGGGGAATGGCCTGCGGCGCTCCGCTCAAGATCGCCTCGGCAAAAACCGACGCCGCCACGCCGTATTGATCGCACACCGGAAGCTCGATCCAGCGATCCGATTCGCCTTGCTTGCTCAGCAGGAGACGCGTCGGACGGTCATTCGGCGCATTGAACGGAATCTCGACTTCGATTCGCCCCGTGGTGCCGTGAAACTGCATGCGCTGGTACGGGTGAACCTGGGTTGAGTAAAAGAAGCTCGCTTGCACACCGTCGAAATCCATCAGCACGGAACCAAGACGGTCCACCTCGAACGACGGGTCGCGTTCCATCAGCGCGACCACGCGTTTTGGCTCACGCCCGAGAACGAGGCGCGACGTCGTAATGGGATAACAGCCGATATCCAGCAGACCACCGCCGCCCAGTTCGCTCTGGTTGCGAATGTCGTGCGCATTGGTGTTGTAGTAAGTGAAGCCGCCGGTCACCGCGCGCAATTCGCCTATTGCGCCCTCTTCGATCAACGCGCGCACCTTGAGCCATTGCGGATGCGTACGCACCATGAAGGCTTCCTGGATATACCGGCCGCTCTTGTCGCGCGCGGCGATCAAACGTTCGGCTTGTTGCGCATCGAGCCCAATTGGCTTTTCGCATAGCACATGCTTGCCCGCCTCGACAGCCTTGATCGTCCACTCCACGTGAAGGTGATTGGGCAACGGGATATACACCGCATCGATTTCAGGATCTGCCAGCAGGGCCTCGTAACTGTCGTACGTGTGCGCTAAACCATATTTCGCGGCGGCGGCCTGAGCCTTCTGAGCTGAACGCGAAGCAATCGCTTTAACACGGCACTTCGGTGCGTGGTGTATGGGCACGACAACCTTGTCGTTGATCTTCGACGTACCCAGGATGCCCCAAACGATTTCATCCTTTGCCATGACGTTCCCTTTGAATTCGATTGTGTGATGTCTGAAATGAACTGAATACAACTCACTATTAAATACACAGCGCTCGAATGCAGGAGTCTACACCCGCAATAACCCTCGTCTTCCCGGTCTCCGCCTACGCACGTAACAACTGACTACAACTGACGGCAAGTTGAAAGCGCAACGTCATGAGAGATTCGCCGTGCGCCTCCACATTGCTCGTGGCTGTGCGCAGGTCCCCCGCAGTTCCCCACAATGCAATACAAAAACGAGGTGAATGATGGAGAATACGACCCGCTGGTCGCGCTTAGGCGCAGTCGTTGGCGTGGGCGCGATGGCGCTCGCAGGTATGCAATCAACGGCTTATGCAGGCGACATGAAGGACGTGAAGCACGTCCTGCTCATCAGTTTCGACGGTCTGCACGAACAGGACGTCGCGCGTTGCATCGGCAGCAATGCCTGCCCCAATCTCGCGCTGCTCGCGAAGTCGGGCGTGACCTACACGAACGCACACACGCCGCATCTGTCCGACTCGTTCCCCGGCCTCACGGCACTGGTGACGGGCGGCTCGCCGAAGAGCGCGGGCCTCTTCTATGACGTGTCATATGACCGTACGCTCTACGCCCCGCTCGACTCGCATTGCAAGGGCACGCGAGGCTGGAATGTCGTGTTCGACGAAACGACCGGCATCGACGCGGAAAACGGTGGCGCGCTGGTCCACCTCGACGGCGGCGGCGCGTTCAACCCGCAAGCCATTCCCTACGCGAAGGTCAACGGCGTTTGCACGCCCGTGTACCCGCACAACTACATCAAGACGAACACGGTCTTCGAAGTCATCAAGCAGAACATCCACGGCGCGCGTACCGCATGGGCGGACAAGCACGCGTGGGGCTATGACTGGGTGAACGGACCTTCTGGCAAGGGCGTGGACGATCTGGCGCGCACCGAGATCAATTCGATCGACCCGAAGACAGGTACCTATTATCTGGACACCTACACACATACGGAAGTGTTCGACAACATTCACGTGCAGGCGCTGATCAACGAAATCGACGGCCTCGATTCGACGGGCAAGACCAGCGCGCCGGTGCCCACGATGTTCGGCACGAACTTCCAGACGCTCAGCGTCGCGCAGAAGTCGCCTGTTGCAGACAAGGGCGGGTATCTCGACGCGGACTTCACGCCGGGCCCGCAGGTCGCCGCCGCGATCACGTATCTGGACAACTCGCTTGGCCGCGTCGTGCAGGAACTCAAGCAACGCAACCTCTATGCATCGACGCTCATTATCGTGACGGCCAAGCACGGCCAGTCGCCGACCGATCACTCGAAACTCGTGAAGAACGGCGACACGCTCACGAAGCTGCTCGAAGCTAACAACTACCTGGACCCGAACGGCAACTTCGGCCAGAACAATACGAAGTCGGGCAACCTGAACGACGGCACGGGCCTTACGGGCACTGGCATGGTGCAGACCGACGACGTGGGTCTGATCTGGCTGCGCGATCAAAGCCAGAGGGACGCCGTGGTGAAGACGCTGCAGGCCAACCTGAGCTGTAACGCGCCAGGCATCTGCGCGGACGGCCCGCAAGCGTACATTCTCACGGGCGACCGCCTGGCCGACTGGTTCGGCAATCCGTCGAACGGCCGCACGCCGGACATCATCGTGCAGCCGAATCCGGGCGTGATCTACACGTCGAGCACGGCGAAGGATGAGGAGCACGGCGGCAATGCGCCCGACGACAGCCATCTGGGCCTCGTCGTGTCGTTCCCCGGCATTCGTCACGCCGGCCGCACGGACGACCACTTTGTCTTCACGACCCAGGTGGCGCCGACCATCCTGAGCGCGCTCGACGTGGACCCGCATCTGCTGCATGCGGTTCAGCTCGAGGGCACGCACCGCCTGCCGGGGCTGGGGCTCGACGAGAAGTAAGCGCGTGGATGGGCCGGCAGTCGTCAGAGGTGAGACGGCTGCCGGACCTTCGGCTGCCGACGGGGTCTGCACGTCGGCGCGCAGCACCGCGTATGCGCTTCAGCTTTCCATGTATTGCTTGCCGACGACCAGCGTCACTCCGCTGATGCCGAGAAATCCGAGCCACGTCGGATCGAAGGTAGGGTAAGTCAGGTTCTGGACGACATGCACGACGCCAACGGCGAGAAGCAAAAGATTGACGACTACCGACTGCAGGCGATGAATCTGCTGCTTGTCATCGTTGAAACCTGTCACGAGGTCATTGAACAGGCCTTGGGTCGGCATGTAGTCGCGCCCGCCTGCATTGCTGTCAACGGCCAGCGATCCCGCGGTCGTTGCCGCACTGATGCCGAGCAGCCCCAGCAATGAGCCGTCTATAGGCGGAAGATCGCCATAGACGATCCAGAGAAATACGCCTGCACACACGGCAAATGCGAACCAGAGTCCGAGCTGCATTCGGCCCAAAGAAAATGTCGCGCGAACCGGTTTCCAGTTTTCCACGCGCAAGACCAGTCCAAAATAAGCTTTCGACTGATCCGCCGGATCAGTGATGCTTTTCCGCGCGAGCGCGTCGGCTGCCAGTGCCTGGTAAGCGTTAATGTTTGCGGAATTAAAACCCTGATAACTAGCGCCCTGGAGGAGATATTCGTTGGCGGCAGCCAGCCATTCCTGTTCCCTGCCCGCCGGAACCTTTCGGCTCACAGGCTTGATCCCCAGTTGCGCTTTCACTTCCTTGCGGGATTGAATTGCGCGGGTCCACCAATCGGGCATTTTTGCGTCGCGGAAAACATCGCATCGGTAACCTTCGTAAATCCAGATGAAGATCAGAACGACGATTACAAGGATCGCACAGATAAGTGAAAACCGGTTCGTCACGCTGACTGCCGGTGTGGCAGGCCCCATCGGCGGAGCTGTGGACGACTGACCCGCGGCATCCCAGCCCAGCCCCACGCGCAGCGTTTCCGGCTTGACGAGCCCTGCCGTTCTGTAGATGGACGCCCATAACACCTGGCTGTGCGGCCCCGCCGTGATGTGAAACTGCAAACGGTTCTGCTGATTGGTGGCTTCCAGCGAGATCAGCTCGCCATCGGATGCCATATCCACACCGTTGAGATACAGGTGGAGCATTGGCGAGGGGCTCCCTTGCCGTTTGACCGCTTGTGCATAGGTCGCGCCATCGACGAAGATTTCCACGTCGCCCGCCCCAACCAAATGATTCGCGTCCGGAGCGGAGCCTTGTGCAATCGTGCAGTCGTCCTTCGTGAGCTTGAAGTGAGGGGGCGTGCGGTCGCCCTGGCTCAGGGTAAAGAGCCGTCGCATCAGGCTGGGTTGCTCCATGACCCGAGCGCACTCAATGCGCACCGTCGGTAATGGAGCTTGCTCGTTTTGCGTCTGCAGCAATGAAGCGGACGCGGCGGAAGCGGATTGCGCCGCAGAAGCGGCCGCAGACGAGGCGGCCAATGCCGCACTCGTCGCGGATGCGGCGGACTTTTCGGCCGCGTCCGCGGAGGATGCCGCGGATGCAGCGGCGTTCATGGCAGCAGGCTGCGGCGGCTCGGCACGGGATTCAGGCGAAGCCAGTAGCGCCGCCGAAAACGCAAGGAGCCAAGCTACCGCATAGGCCGCCACGATATCCCCGCTTCGATGAGGTGCGTCGAGTCTGTAGTTTGCGAACCCGTGGAAAACTGCGCGATTCGCTGATCAGGATGACGAAAAAACTAATCCCGCATTCATCAAAAAACTGTGTCGCGGCGCACATATCCACTTTCTTTATGCGTGATGCATGTTAACTTTTATTGATTGCGGAATGCCGACATCGTTGCGCGATCGACAAAAACGCACGCACCGTATGGTCTGAAAAATTGTCGGTGCGCTCAATGACAAAACGGTTTCGAATATTGCCAGGGAATGAACTGACACGCAGACGGCAGTGAATTCGACTACGTTTCTCCCAAGATTGCGCCTTGCATATGGGCGACGCAGAAGGGGGATCCGTGACTCCAGACAAATATCCCGTAGCGGTGTATGACGAACTGGCGTATCCAGGGGCTTTGTCGACGGGATCGAAAGGGCCCGGCGTCAAGCGCGTTCAGGAGTGGCTGTGTTATCACGGTTTCGGGACCGCGATCGACAGCGACTTCGGCTCCGCAACGGCAGCGGCACTCGCAAATTTCCAGCAGCACAATTTGCTCCAGTCGAACTCGACGCTCGATGCGGGGACGTGGAAGGCACTCGTCGACCCCATTCGCCGTGTGATGGCCGACGGGACGGGAAATCAGCTGGATCAGCGCATCAGTACCGTTGCCAGCAATCACCTCGCGATGCATCCCCGCGAATTCGGCGGCGACAACTGCGGTCCGTGGGTCAGGATCTACACGGGCGGGCGTGATGGCGTTCAATGGAAATGGTGCGCCGGCTTCGTGACTTTCCTGCTCAAGCAGGCTTGCGTCGAGCTTGCAATGGCGCCCCCGGTTCCCGGTTCGCTCTCCTGTGACTCGTTGGCTGCGCAAGCGAAGGCGGCAAATCGCTTTCGCACAAGCGAGAGTGTTGCCAATAGCTGGCCCACGCTTGGGCAAACTTACATCTTCCTCGTGCGCAATGGCGCGGGCGACTGGATGCACACCGGCCTCGGGTTTGCAGGCGCGCCTCGCGCATTCTCCACGATAGAAGGCAACACCAACGACGATGGGAGTCAGAACGGCTACGAAGTTTGCGCACGAACCCGGGCGGCGGCGGGCAAGGATTTTATTTATCTTCTGTAGTTTCAATAGCGTCTGTGGAGCGCAAAATGAAAGCACGCAGATTTGCTCGCAGGCTATGCCGCACGTCATTCGCTATCGTGGCGATTGCGTTGTGCTGCGCGGCATGCACGATGCAGCTTGCTCCAAGCTATAGCGCGTCTTTAGCGAATGGAATTCATGATGTCAACGCCGATATCATGAGCTTGTACTCGACAATGGGCATGGGCACCACGGCCGGCTCGTTCGCTTCGCGCGCCGATCGCTACGACGAGATTATCGGCAAGCTCGATGCGCTCACCCTCCAGTCACAAAGCCGGCCCATTCCAAATGACGATGTGACACAAAAGATCGAGGCTTACCTCAAAGCCCACAATGCAATGCCCACGAAACTGACTCAGGAACAGGAACAACTACAACAAAGCATCCAGGCGAGAATGGCTCAGCGTTGCGCCTTGAAGCTGAAGCTCGACGCAACGGATCCGCAATCCTTTCCCACCATTGCCGGCAACGGCGACGACGCCATCCCGAGTGCGATGGCGTTGCGACTGTCATCGCGCACCCTTACGTTACTAAGAAATAAGGATTGCGCCGAGGGATTGCACGCCAATGACGTGCAGGTGAACAAAGGACAGGTTGAGCATTTCATGTACGAGGCGATGACGTACGAAGACATGCTCAATCGACAGTGACCGGCAACTCAAGGAGTTCCCATGGCATTGAACCTGACAAACACCGCAGATCTGTTCGCCAGGAACATTTCATCCGCGGCGAGCGGCATTGCGGGACAAGACGTGACGCTGGTGCAGGGTTTTGCGACCAGTCAGTTGCAGTCACTCGCAAACCAGTCGGCCCTGGTTGCGGGAATGATCGAAGCAAACGAATTTACGGACGACGAGCGCGATTTCTACCTGATAGGCCTGCAACAGATGGCGATGGGCTTTGCGCAAACTCTGATCGGAATTATCGTCGTGGCTGTGGAAGAGATCTACAACGCGATCATTAACGCGATCTATACGTCGATCAACACGATCGCCGGTGTCGCGTTGGGCCTGCCGGCCTGAGGCCAGGTTCTGCGGGCTGTGCGAGGCGCCGCAACGCCGCCGCAGCCCACCCCGACTTCAAACCGTCTGCAACCCCTCGATATCGCAGATACGGATCAGCTTGCCCTGCGCGTCGATCAGGCCGCGTTTCTGGAAGCGCGACAGAATCCGGCTCACGGTTTCGAGCGTGATGCCGAGGTAGCTGCCCATGTCTTCGCGGGACATGCGCAGGCGGAACTCCGCCTGCGAATAACCGCGCTGCCAGTTGCGCGACGACACGTCGAGCAGGAAAGCGGCCACGCGTTCTTCCGCGGTGAGCGAGCCCAGCACCATCATCTGCGAGGCTTCCTGATTGAACTGGTCGCCCATGAGCCGATGCAGCCGGTCCTGCATCGTGCCGCTTTCGCGGCACAACGTCTTGAGCGCGGCGTAGGGAAGCGTGCAAATCGAACTGTCTTCGAGCGCGACCGCGCTGAACGCGTGCACGTCGGTGGCGATCCCGTCCAGACCCAGCGCGTCGCCCGCGAGACGCAGCCCCGTGATTTGCTCGCGGCCGTCGCGGTTGACAATCAGCGTTTTGAGTGAGCCGGAGCGCACGGCGTACAGGCTGTCGAAGCGGTCGCCCGAGCGATAGAGCGCTTCGCCGCGGCGCACCTTGCGCGCCCCGCAGATCAGGGCTTCGAGCCTCGGCAGATCTTCGGCCGGCAAGCCTTGCGGCATGCAAAGATGGCGCATGGCGCACCCCGAGCAGCGCGCACTGGGCTGCGTTCCCGCGAGAGGAGCACGACTGCTTTGGCGCACGACGATAGCGGATCCTGCGACGGGTGACAGCATCGAACCACTCCTTCTTTAACATTTTTTAAGAGTTCGACGCATTGTCACACCATGCGCGTGCGTCAATGCGGTGGCAAAATGCCGCGCACCAGAACCGCAGGGCTTTGAGCCTTGTCAGGCAACGGTTTCGCGCGCTTTTGAGCAAGCTCAAGCGACCGAAAAGCAACACACACGGGACCCCGAATCACGTCCGGAAAATCGACACGGCCTGCGAGAGCCGGTGTGCTTGACCCGAGAGCGAATCGGCGGCGGCAGCGGCCTCTTCCACGAGCGCCGCGTTCTGCTGTGTCACCTCGTCCATCTGCGTCACCGCGCGGCTGATCTGTTCGATGCCAAGACGCTGCTCGGACGAGGCCTCGGAAATACCCGCAATGATGCCGGTGACGTTTTCCACCGAGCGCACGATGCTGTCCATGGTCGCGCCCGCCGCGCGCACGCGCTCCGCCCCCTCGCGAACCTGCCCGACCGATGCGTCGATCAACCCCTTGATCTCGCGCGCCGCGCTCGCGCTGCGCTGCGCGAGCGTCCGCACCTCGGAAGCAACCACCGCGAAGCCGCGCCCCTCCTCGCCGGCGCGCGCCGCTTCCACAGCGGCGTTGAGCGCGAGAATGTTAGTCTGGAACGCAATGCCCTCGATCACGCCCGTGATCTCGACCATCTTCTCCGAAGAGATCTGAATGGCCGACATCGTATCCACCACCGCCGCCACCGCCGCGCCGCCATCGGCCGCCGCCGTGCTGGCCGTGGAAACGAGTTGGCGAGCCTGGTTGGCGTTGGCCTCGTTGTTCTGCACCGTCGAAGTGAGCTGCTCCATGCTGGCCGCGGTTTGCTGCAGCGAGGCGGCCTGCTCTTCGGTGCGCGAAGAGAGGTCCGTATTGCCCGCGGCGATCTCGCCCGCGCCCGTGGTCACGGACTCCGCGCCCGCGCGGATCTCGCTGATCATGGTGACGAGGCTCGCTTGCATGCGCGCAATCGACGCCAGCAGGCTGCGTTCGTCGCCAGGCCGCAATGCGACGCTGCCGGTCAGGTCGCCCGTGGCGATACGGTGCGTGACCGCCACCGCGTAATGCGGCTCGCCCCCGAGCGTGCCCACGAGGTTGCGGATGATCTGCCACGACAGCACGCCGATGCCCGCCACCGCCGCAATGATGAGCGCAAGCAGCACGCGCCCGGTGCGCCAGAACGTGGCGTCGATATCGTCGAGAAAGAAGCCCGTGCCGATCCACCAGCCCCACGGTGCGAACTCCACAATGCCATTCATCTTCGCCGTGAGCTGGCCCGTGGTGGGGTGTTTGGCCATCGTCATCATCACGGGGATGTGCTCGCGCGCGAGCATTTCGCGGTAGAGATCCGTGTCGGGTCGTCCGTCCGGCGCCTTGCCCACGTTGACCTTGCCGATCGAAGCCAGATTGCGGTGAACCAGCGTCGTGCCGTCGGGCAGACGTGCCCAGAAGTAGCTTCGATCGGAATAGTTGAGCTGGTTGAGCGCCTGCTGCGTGGCCGCCTGCGCCGCTTCGCGGGTCATTTTCCCGGCGACTTCCTGGTCGTGATAGAAGGTGGCGAGATGCTCCGCCATTTGCAGCAGATTCGTGATCTTGCCGCGCGTTTCGTCGAGCATTTCCCGCTTGAGGCTGACGAGCCCATAACCGCCAATAGCGATCAGTCCGATCAGCGCCGTGATGACCAGAAGAAGGAGTCGGGTGGAAATTCGCATGAAACGTTCGTAGGCCTTATCAGTTCTATGTTCAGCACGCGTCGTCGCTCGCGGCCAGCCCTGTCCCCGGGGCTGACCTGAACCTGCCTTGACGCGCCGCCGATGCTCGCTGGCGCGATGCGAGCGCCAGCCTGTCTCTCCTTCCCGATAACGGCGCATTGCGCACCGTCTTGAGGGATGGAACGCAATTTTTGTGTGACAAGCTTGCGATGTCAAGCCTTGTTGCCTGACAAATTTCAACAATCTAACGATAAGCTTTCACCGCACGCCGGGTGGCTTCTTCCTGGCCCTCCCCATCGTGAGGCTGGCAAATAAACTCAATGGCCGCCGCACTTTCGGGCGCACCTCGCCGTGTGCGCACCTCAAAGGGACACAGCTAGACGCCCTTGCCTCCAGCGGATTTCTTCTACGGGAATACGCGATGCTTACTCACGAGCACAACGGGCTCCGCCTGCGTTCGCACCGTCACCACCAACGATGCGGATGCGGGCGCCGCGGGCGACAAAAGCGGAGGCAGCATGCAAGACAACAGCGCACCTGCGCTCAAGGTCGAGGAAGCGCTGATCACCGAGGCGCTGGTGAACCGCCCGAACCGGCTGCCCGACTACCAGGGCGAGAGCCGTGCGCTTGCCGCGCTCGCGCAGGAAATGGCGAGCAATCCTTCCGGTGTTCTGCCGATGCTCGCGCAGCTCGCCCTCGCGCTTTGCAGCGCCGGGTCGGCTGGCGTGAGTGTGCCCGAGCGCGACGGCGCCGCGGCGCGGTTTCGTTGGCGCGCGCTGGCCGGCGAACTGGCTGCGGAGGTGGACCGCATGCTTCCCGGCGACGACTGCCCCTGTGGCGTAACGCAGGAGCGCAACACCATGCTCCTGTTCGACCGCCCCGCCCGCTGCTTTGCGTCGTACCACGCAATCGATCCGCCTGTTCGCGAAGCGCTGCACGTGCCGTGGCGCGTCAACGGCAAGGTGGTCGGCACGATCTGGGCCGTCACGCACAGCGAGGCCAGGCATTTCGACGCCGAAGACGCGCGCCTGCTGCAAAGCCTCGCCTCTTGCGCGAGCGCCGCGCACCAGTTGACCTGTGCGCTGACCGACGCACAGGACGCGGGCCACAATCTCGCGCAGCAGGTCGCGGAACGCACGCGTACGCTGCAGAACATCAATACGAAGCTCCACAACGAAGCCGCGCAGCGCAAACAGGTCGAAGACGCGCTTCGCGTGAGTGAAGCGCGTCTGCAGGCAGCCATTTCCATCGAAACCGTGGGCGTGCTGTTCTTCGACCTCGACGGCACCATGGCCGACGCCAACGGCGCCTTCGAGCAGATGAGCGGCTACAGTCGCGAGGATCTGCGCGCCGCGACCCACTGGGACCGGCTCGTGCCGCTGGAATTTCTCGGCATCACGTCGCGGGCGGTCGCCGACCTCGCGACCACGGGACGTACGCAGCCCTACGAGCGGCAGTTGATCCGCAAGGACGGCACGCGCTGGTGGGGCCTTTTCGCGCCCACCCGGCTTTCGGGCACGGGCATGGCCTCGAAGTGCGCCGAGTTCGCGCTGGATATCACGGAACGCAAGCGCGTGGAAACCGAATGCGTGGACAGCGAGGAGCGCTTTCGCGCCTTGGTGGAAGGCTTTGCACAGGCCGTTTGGGAAGCCGATGCGCACGGCCAGGCCGCATTGGTTTCGCCGGGCTGGTCGGACTATACCGGGCAGCCCGGCGAAGAATGGCTCGGCGAAGGCTGGGCAAACGCCGTTCATCCCGACGATCGCGCCTACGCGCTACGTCAATGGAAGGACGCGATTGCCGCTCAGCGCGTGGTGAATGCCGAATTCCGCCTGCATGTCGCCACGGGCGGCTGGCGATGGACGAACGTGCGCGCCGCGCCTATCTGGAATCCGGACGGCACGGTGCGCAAATGGGTGGGCATGAATATCGACGTGGACGATCGTCGCGTCGCCCAGGAAGCGCTGCGCGAAAGCGAGGCGCGCTTTCGCGCGCTTGCCGATGCGTCACCCGCGTTGATCTGGCAATTCGACACGCAAGGCAATACGGTCTATTTCAACCAGCGTTGTCTCGCGGCGATCGGCCTCACGTCCGCACAACTGCTCGAAACAGGCTGGCACTCGATCATCCATCCCCGCGACCTGCCCGGCTTCGTCTCGCGCGTACAGGCCGCGCAGCACGACCATTGCGCGTTCCAAAGCCGGTTGCGCGTGAAGCTCAAGGACGCGGGCTGGCATTGGTTCGAAACCTGCTGTGCGCCGTGGCTATCCGCGAGCGGCGAGTTTCGCGGCCACGTGTGCGTGTCCATCAACGTGACCGAAGCGGTGAACGCCGAGGACGCACTCAAGGAAGCCGACCGCCGCAAGGACGAATTCCTCGCGACGCTCGCGCACGAACTGCGCAATCCGCTCGCGCCCATCGCCAATGCGCTGCATATCATCCGGCGCGGCGTGTTTCCGGCGGACTCGGCACCGATACTCGACATGCTCGATCGCCAGGTGCATCACATGGTGCGGCTGATCGACGACCTGATGGAAGTGTCGCGCATCACGCGTGGCAAGATCGGCCTCGTGAAAGCGCCGGTCGCGCTCGCGGACATCATCGACAATGCCGTTGAAACGAGCCGCCCCGCCATCGATCAGGCACAACATGAGCTGAGCATCGCGTTGCCCGACACCCCGCTCGTTCTCAACGCCGACCGCGTGCGTCTCACGCAGGTCTTCGCGAACATGCTCAACAACGCGGCACGCTACACCGACACGGGCGGCCAGATCCGGCTAGTTGCCACGCGCGAAGGCGACTGTGCGGTTGTCGAGCTGAGCGATACGGGCATCGGCATGTCCGCCGATCAAATTGATCAGGCATTCGAAATGTTCGCGCAGGCCGGCCGCCCGGCCGAGCGCAGCCAGGGCGGCCTTGGCATTGGTCTTACCATGGTGCGCCACCTGGTGAACATGCACGGCGGCACGGTCGAGGCCGCGAGCGCAGGCCCCGGCAAAGGCAGCACGTTCACGGTGCGCCTGCCGCTCTCGCAGCACACGCTTGCCGATGCACACGAGCCGCCGACTGCCACGGCGCGTGCCGCGAAGCCGCTCGCGGGCAAACGCATTCTCGTGGTCGACGACAACCGCGACGCCGCCGATTCGCTCGCCATGGTGCTGTCGGGCGAAGGCGCGCAAGTGCGCGTGGTGTACGACGGCGCCGCCGCCCTCGGCGCGCTGGAGCAGTCGGTGCCGCACGCAATGGTGCTCGACATCGGCATGCCCGGCATGGACGGCTACGAAATCGCCCGGCAGATTCGTCAAAGCCCGCGCTACGCGAGCCTGCAGGTCATCGCGCTAACCGGGTGGGGCCAGCACGCCGACCGGCTGCGCTCGCGCATGAGCGGGATCGACTCGCATCTCACGAAGCCAGTTGATTTTCACACGCTGATCGAACTGCTGCTGGCGCGCTAAACACCGCCAAGGTCCTCTCATTCCTGATGCCTGCTGATTCCGTAGGGAACGAGAGATACAGTCTGGTTCAACGATGGGCGCAATCTTCAGTGCCAGCCGATTCAACGTCGTGCAACCGTCGACATGGCACAAGGTCAGGCGTCACTACGCGTGTTACGTATAGGCCATGAGCCTCATGACGGATACGCCATGCCCTTGCCTTTCCCAAGATGGAACACCCTCGAAGTGCCGATGGAGAACGGGTGGCAATGCACGCTTGTACCAGGCGGCCAATACCGCGAAGCGGTTTGGAGTCAACAAGGGACCACGATCAAGTCCTACCCGCTCAGAAGGCCGCGATGGGGATGGCCCGACGGCAGGGACGGAACCCTCTCTTCCCGACAGTCGTCGATGCGCACGCCCCGGTTCTGGAGCGACGAACACGAGCGCAAGCGCTGGGAGCACGATGAACTTGAACGTCAGCGAGATGAAGACCGGGGCGACTTCTACCGCTATTTCAAGCCGAAGGATGACCTGCGCACGATAACCGGTCAGCGTGGCCTGCAGACAATTCAGGAATATCTTTCCGATATTCTTGACTTCGCCCACTGGAACCTGCCACAGACCAACGACGATGTCCGGCGTGTTTTGTGCGATGTGGTGCGCAGCGGCCGTCTTGTGCCTTACATGGACAGGGAGTGGACGCAGCGCCCACGCGTGTTCCGGCTCACGCCAGCGCCTCAGTTCCGGCAGTCGGCAAGTGCATCGGGTGGGGGAAATGCGAACCGTCCATTGACATGGGATGAGTGGCTCGCGTTCAAGGCCGCACAGGAGGGCAAAGTGGCTGGAGCGGGGTCTGCCCTGCCTACGGCATTCGATGTGCCCTCGCAGGTAGCCAAAGCCGCTCCGGGGCTAATGCAAGGTGTGGGCAGTGCCGCGAGTACTAGCGAAGGAGATGGAGGCGCAGGATTCTTAGGGTTCGTTGAGTCGGCGGCAGGCGCTTTACTCGGCGGCGGTGGCAATGAGTCTGACGAAGTTGATAACGTATCGGATGTCTCAACACCACTAAGCGGCGCACCATCGTTCGACTATGGTGCCAATTTTTCAGCGATTAACATCACGGACTTGGCCGCGAGTGGAGTAAGCGAGGAACAAGAGGCTGAATGTTTCGGGGAGTTTGAAGAACGTTTAACCGAATGTGAGGCGTATAGTGCACTGAGCGGTGACCCTTACACCTACGTCTCTTGCAAGGCAAACGCTTTCAGGATTTATAATCAATGTCGGGGGTACTGATGGCACGAGAACCGAAAAGAAAGTCTTTCGTAATTTCATATATTGAAAGCGAAAAAAAGTTCGAGATCTTCACACTCGACGACTCCTTGATTGAGCCGCTCAAACGGACTACCGTCGTATCGGATTGGACGCTAGATCAAATTGGCCATGAAATTGGCGAGGACGCGGTGAGGCGTCTTGGCATTACCGCATTTGATGTACTCTCGATTTCTCATCCAACTCTGAAGCCGATGTTAAAGGTACGCCTTCCACGCCCAAATTTACCCAAGGACGACGAATCAATCCCGTAAAATTCGGCCAATGATTCCGCCGGCCAATCTGTGAGCAAGTACTTTTCCCATGTGTCGAGCACGCAATCAACCGCGTGCCGCCACAGTCCAATCTGGCCACTGAACCGCGCGGGTTACACCCCGTTATTTCCCCCAAGCGTCCTCAGACTCTTCCACTGCCCCTGCTGCACCTCGAAGAGCGTATACGGCGGCTTGATGAGGTCGCCGTGCGGATCGAATGCGATATTGCCCGTCACGCCCACCACCGTTACCTTCGGGAAGCTCGCGACGATCTTCGCGCGGTCGAGCGAGTCGGCATCGTGAATCGCCTTGATCATGGCGAGCGCGGCGTCATAGGCGAACGGCGCATACAGTTCGCCCCCAAGACGCATTGATCAGCGCACCATCCCCTCCGGCACTATCCGTTACAGCGGCCATCTTGTCGCCCATGCGGCTGCTTTCGGTGGACGAGAGAAACAGCCTGGTCCGACGATGGGCACAATCTTCAGTGCCATTCGATTCAACGTCGTGCAACCGTCGACATGGCACAAGGTCAGGCGTCACTACGCGTGTTACGTATAGGCCATGAGCCTCATGACGGATACGCCATGCCCTTGCCTTTCCCAAGATGGAACACCCTCGAAGTGCCGATGGAGAACGGGTGGCAATGCACGCTTGTACCAGGCGGCCAATACCGCGAAGCGGTTTGGAGTCAACAAGGGACCACGATCAAGTCCTACCCGCTCAGAAGGCCGCGATGGGGATGGCCCGACGGCAGGGACGGAACCCTCTCTTCCCGACAGTCGTAGATGCGCACGCCCCGGTTCTGGAGCGACGAACACGAGCGCAAGCGCTGGGAGCACGATGAACTTGAACGTCAGCGAGATGAAGACCGGGGCGACTTCTACCGCTATTTCAGGCCGAAGGATGACCTGCGCACGATAACCGGTCAGCGTGGCCTGCAGACAATTCAGGAATATCTTTCCGATATTCTTGACTTCGCCCACTGGAACCTGCCACAGACCAACGACGATGTCCGGCGTGTTTTGTGCGATGTGGTGCGCAGCGGCCGTCTTGTGCCTTACATGGACAGGGAGTGGACGCAGCGCCCACGCGTGTTCCGGCTCACGCCAGCGCCTCAGTTCCGGCAGTCGGCAAGTGCATCGGGTGGGGGAAATGCGAACCGTCCATTGACATGGGATGAGTGGCTCGCGTTCAAGGCCGCACAGGAGGGGAAGACGGCTGGCGCCGGGTCTTCCCTGCCTGAGACACTCGATGTGCCCTCACAGGTAACCAAAGCCGCTCCGGGACTGACGCAAGCAGCAAGCAGTGCCGCAAGTACTAGTGAAGGGGGTGGAGGATCCTTGGGGTTCGTTGAGTCGGCGGCAGGCGCATTGGTCGGCGTCGGTGAAGGCAATTTGGACGACGACGACACCGGAAGCGACGATGGCCGTACGTTTGGCGATGACCTGTTCAGTGCGAATTCAGGAGCCGACTCGACTCCGCTCGGCGACGCGCAGCCGTTTGAATATAACGACGATTGGAGCGGAAGCGATGCAACAGACTTCGCCGCACGCGGCGTCAGTGAAAACGATGAAGCAGAGTGCTTCGATCAGTATCAGCGCGATATGGACGAATGCACAGCATATCGAAGCGCGATGGGTGGACAGCGTTTTATCGACGCGTGCTCACAACGTGCCTTTCAGAACTATCAACAATGCAGAGGGTATTGATGGCTAATCATCCAGTAAAGCGGTGTGTTGTTGTAATGTGGTCCGAAGAAAAGCATGCGCTTGTGTCATACACGTTGGACGAGGAAAAAGTGCTTGCGGCGACTGCCCGACTCTTTCCGTTCGAATTGCCGGTCGCGGACTATAACGGCACGCTGGACGATGAATTCGCACGGCGTTTTGGCGGGGCAACGCTCAATCTTCTCGCCTTATCCAACCCCAGCCTGAAGCCTTATATCAAGGTCACACAAGCCGATGATTGAACGACGACATCAAGGAAAGCTGTGTGCAGTGCCGCGAAAAGTGGCGAAGGCGGTGGAATTTCAAGATTGGTTTGCGCCGTTGAGTGGGCGGCAGGCTCCATTGCCCCGCGTCAGCGCCGACGGTTCAGACGACAACACCAACGTCACAGACTTGCTTGATGATCGCGAATTGCGTTTCCATATCGTGCCTGTAGACCTTTCGGCGCACAGCCGCCAACACTGGCGGCTGCGTCACGTGCTCATGCGGATTACGACTTGGCAGGTGTCAATTCACAGCCGCTATTGTCGACGACTGAATTACATCATCGACGTTGGCTGCACCAGCGTACTGATGTTGAACCGGGCACTAGTTACACCCCGTTGTTGCCCCCAAGCGTCCTCAGGCTCTTCCACTGCCCTTGCTGCACCTCGAAGAGCGTATACGGCGGCTTGATGAGGTCGCCGTGCGGATCGAATGCGATATTGCCCGTCACGCCCACCACCGTTACCTTCGGGAAGCTCGCGACGATCTTCGCGCGGTCGAGCGAGTCGGCATCGTGAATCGCCTTGATCATGGCGAGCGCGGCGTCATAGGCGAACGGCGCATACAGTTCGACATCCTGATTGAAGCGCGCCTTGTAGCGCTTCGCGAACGCCTGCGCGGAAGGCAGCTTGTCGAGCGCCGGTCCCGGTTCGAGATCCTGCGTGCCCTCGCCCGCCGGGCCCGCGATCTGCAGGAAGGCATTGCTCTTCAATGCGCCCGCGCCGAAGAGCCGCGCCGGCATGCCGAGCGTGCGCATCTGCTTGGCCAGCATCGCGCCTTGTTCATCCAGGCCGCCAAAGAAGATCACGTCGACGTTCTTTTGCTTGAGCGACGTGAGGATGGCGCGGAAGTCCACCGCTTTGTCGTTGGTGAACTCGCGGTCGACGATATTGCCGTTGGCCTCCTTCGCGCCCTTCTCGAACGCGTCGGCGAGCCCCTGACCAAAGGCCGTGCGGTCGTCGATGATGCCGATGCGCTTCGCCTTCAACTGTTCGACTGCAAACTTTCCGGCGATCACGCCGCCGATGCCGTCGTTGCCCATGGTGCGAAACACGTTCGCATAGCCTTGCTGGGTCAGCGCCGGGTTGGTGGAGCCCGGCGTGATCATCGCGACGTTCGCATTGTGATAAACCGTCGAAGCGGGAATGCTGCAGCCCGAGTTGTAGTGGCCGATCACGCCGACCACGCCGTCGTCCACGAGTTTTTGCGCCACCTGCACCGCCACGTGCGGGTCGGCCTGATCGTCCTGCACCTCGAGCACGTACTTGACCGGTTTGCCCCCAATCATCGGGTGTTTGGCGTTCTCCTCGTCGATTGCGAGTTGCGCGCCGTACTGCAAGTCCTTGCCGACACGCGCCACCGGGCCCGTGAGCGGACCCGCGAAGCCGATCTTCACAACCTCGGGGTCGGCCGCCTGCGCGGGGCCGTGCAAGCCCATCAGCCCGAGGGCCATCGTTAGTACGAGAGTGCGGCGGTTCATGATGCTCATCCTCGCTGGGAGATTGTTGCGGTGGGTGTTACGTGGTTATGGGCGCCATGTGGCTGGAAAGTACCTGAAAACACGCTTAAAAACGACGCGGACTATAAGGCGCGAGATCGAGGGCAGGCGCGCGTTGCGCAACAAGATCCGCAACCACGCTGCCCGTCACGCCGCCGAGCGTCACGCCGAGATGCTGGTGCCCGAACGCGTAGATCACGCGCGGCGAGCGGCTCGACGCGCCCACCACGGGCAGCGCGTCGGGCAGGCTCGGCCTGAAGCCAAGCCAGTCGCTGTCCGGCTCCGGCAACCCGGGCAGCGCCTCCTGCGCGGAGCGCGTCAACAGCCGCAGCAGGTCCGCGTTCTTGCCCGCGCCGTTGGCCGCCAGCTCGACCGTGCCCGCTGCGCGAATGCCGCCGTCCATCGGCGTCATGTAGAAACCGCGCTCGGCCCAGCCGCACGGCCGCGAAATTCGGTTAGCGGTGCCAGGAAAGCGCACGTGATAGCCACGCTCCACACCTAGCGGCAGTGCGTCGCCGCATTGGCGCGCGAGACGCCCCGAAAGCGCGCCGGCGCACACAATGGCCTGTTCGGCGTCATGCACCTTGCCCGCCGAATCGATCAGCTTCACCGCGCTGGCCGCAGGCTCCAGCGTCTCGACGGCCACACGCTGGTGCACGAGGCCGCGCTGCGTCAACATCGCATGCAAGGCCTGAAGAAAGCCGCGCGGATCGCTCAGGAACCAGCTGCCCTTGAAGAGCGTGCCTTGCGCGAACAGCGGCGCGAGGCCCGGCTCCAGTTGTGCGATTTCGCTGCGCGCGAGCGTGTCGAACTGCACGCCTAGCGAGCGCCTCAGATCGAGCGCCGGCTGCGCGGCCTTGAACGATGCCGCGCTCGAGTACAGGTAGAGACACTCGCGTTCGCGCACGAAGGCCGCGAGTGTGTCGACGGCGAGCATGTCCCGGTAGCCGTCGAATGCACGCGAGAGCAGTTGTGCAAGCGCATTCACGCTGCCCTTGTAGCGGCGCGGCGTGGCGCTCAGCAGAAAGCGCGCGAGCCACGGCGAGAGCGCCGGCACGTCGCCCCAGCGAATGCGCAGCGGGCTCGTCGGCGAAAACAGATAGCGCGGGATGTTGCGAAACACGTCGGGGTTATTCACGGGAATGCACGCGTAGTTCGCGAACGTGCCCGCGTTGCCGTAGGAGGCGCCCTCGCCGGGTCCTTGCGCGTCGTACAGCGTCACGCTGTGCCCGTCGCGCATGAGCCAGTACGCACACGACAGCCCCACGAACCCCGCGCCGATGACAGCCACTTGCGCCATTACTTCTTCCAGTTGGTTGCGGGCTCACGGAAATCTTCCACGTGAGTCTTCTTGCGCGTCAGCATGTAAGCCGCCGACACCACCGCCACGCTCGCGAGGCTCGCCATGAGCTGACCCGAGAGTGCATGGTCGAAGCCCATCGCGCAGAGCACGCCGGCGATGGCCGCCACCACGGCCCACGAAAGCCAGGGAAAGAGCCACATCTTGAACGTGAGCCGTTCGGGCTCGGTTGCCTCGAGGCGGCGGCGAATCACGATCTGCGAGACGGCGATGGAGAGATACACGAACAGCATCACCGCGCCCGACGCACTGACGAGATAGAGGAACACGCCCTGCGGCGAAACGATCGCCGCCACGATGGCCACGTAGCCGACGATGCTGCTCGCAAGCACGGCCAGACGCGGCACGCGGCTCTTCGAAAGCGTGAGCAACGCACGCGGCGCGTCGCGGCGTTCGGCCAGCCGGAACACGATGCGCGAGGACACATAGAGCCCGGAGTTCAGCGCCGAGAGCACGGCCACGAGGACGATTGCATTCATGATGTCCGCGGCGCCCGGAATATGCATGGTTTCAAGCGCGGCGACGAACGGCGAGTAGCCCACCTTGATGCTCGCCCACGGCACGATGCACGCGATCACGAAAAGCGAGCCGACGTAGAACGTAATCACGCGCAGGATCACCGAGCGTGTCATCGAAGCGACGTTGCGGCCCGGATCGTCGGATTCGGCCGCGGCGATGGTCGCGATCTCCGCGCCGCCCACGGCGAAGATCACGGTAGGCACACCGGCGAAGATCGACATCGCGCCGAACGGCATGAAGCCGTGGTCGCCGCTCAGGTTGTGCACGGTCTGGTGCCACGAGCTGAAGCCGAACAGATAGCTCGCGCCCACCACGATAAACACGATGATCGCCGCGACCTTGATCGACGCGAACCAGTACTCGAATTCTCCATACGATTTCACCGAGAGCAGGTTCACGACCGTCATGAACGAGAGCAGCGCGAGCCCGATCACCCAGACCGGGGCGGGAATCCAGCGCTGCAGGATGCCCGCGCCCGCCACCGCCTCCACGGCGACCACGATCACCCAGAAGTACCAGTAGAGCCAGCCGTTCGTGAAGCCGGCCCAGTCGCCAAGACCAATGCGCGTGAACTCCGTGAACGAGCCCACGCCTGGATGCGCGAGCGCCATCTCGCCGAGCATGCGCATGACGAACAGCACGACGATGCCCGCCAGCAAGTAGCTCAGGCAGGCAGCGGGCCCCATCGCGTTGATGGTGGCGCTGCTGCCGACGAACAGCCCCGCGCCGATGATGCCGCCGAGCGAAATCATCGTGACGTGCCGCTTGCGCAGCGAATGCCCGAGGGGTGTGGATGTTCCGCCTGAAGCGGGTGTGGATTGCCGGGTTGCCACGAGCCTGTCCTCCTGTAATACAGTGCGTGTTGCGCCGAACTGCTGGCCGAACAAAACCTTGGATTCATACTCACACAATAATTTTTTGTGTGCAATTGAAAAGTCTTTGTGTGGAGACCAGGAATTTCCCTGGCAAATGACGTTACGGCCTACGGTATAAGCCGCTAAACTCTTGCCAGTTATCGTACTTTTGGGTTAAAGATGCGGTAACGGCACGGGCAACCTGTGCCAGTGCAGCACGGTGATGTGGCAGACGATCGAGTTTTGTATGGAGCTACTACTTGCATGAAAGCCGACGATTACCAGACAAAAACGGATGACAATATCCAGACAAAAGGTCGTCAAGCCACGTATCTGGAGGTCTCCCGCAATCTCGAGGAACAGGTGCGCAGCGGTCAGTACCCGCCTGGCAGCCGCTTGCCGCCGCAGCGCGATCTGGCCGTGGAGCTTGGCATCAACGTCTCGACCGTTTCGCGCGCGTACAAGGAGTTGCAGGCGCGCGGGCTGATCGTCGCGAGCAAGCGGCGCGGCTCGATCGTCACCGGCGGCGCCATGCCGGCCGTCGGCGCCGCGGCGCAGCGAAGCGCGGACACGAGCGGCGCGCAAGCGAGCGGCGTGGTGGACCTCACCGTCAACCGCCCGGCGACGGGCGAATTCCTCGCGCAGCTCGCCCGCACGATGGCGCAGATTTCGCGCGATCCGCGCTTTGCGGAAACCCAGGAATATCAGCCGCCCCAAGGCGCCGAATGGGCGCGTGCGGCGGGCACGCAATGGATCGCCGCGCCCGGGTTCACGCCTTCGCCCGAGAATCTCGTCGTGACGAGCGGCGCGCAGCACGGCCTCTATGCGGTCCTGAGCAGCCTCATGGGACACGAAGGCGTGATCCTCTCCGACAAGCTGACCTATTACGGCCTGAAAGCGCTTGCACCCGTGTTCCAGTTCGAACTGGTCGGTATCCCGAGCGATGCCGAAGGCCTCCTGCCCGATCAGCTGGAAGACGCCTGCCGCCGCATGCCGGTGAAGGCGATCTTCACCGTGCCGAACCTGCAGAACCCGAGCGTGGTGACGATGAGCCTCGAGCGGCGCCTCGCGCTCGTGGAGATCGCACGGCGCCATCATGTCGCGATCATCGAGGACGACGTGTACGGCCCGCTGCTGCGCAAACGCCTGCCGACCATCGCGAGCCTGTGTCCCGAACTGACCTTTCACGTGGCATCCACCTCGAAGGTGCTCGCGCCGGGGTTGCGCATCGGCTATTTGCTCACGCCGCCGCATGGCGCGGCGCTGGCTGCCGAAGCCGTGCGCACGACAGCGTGGATGCCCGCGCCGCTCACCACGCTCATCACCACGCGCTGGATCGAGGACGGCACCGCGCAGCTCATCCTCGAAGCGCAGCGTGCGGAACTGCAGGCACGCCAGGAACTCGCGCTCGAGATCTTGCCGCGCGATCTCGTCAACAGCGACCCGGCGTGCATGTTCGTCTGGTTGCGCGTGCCGGCGCCGTGGCGCTCCGACGATTTCGCCGCCAACGCCCTGGCGCGCGGCGTGAACACCATGCCCGCTTCGGCGTTCGCCGTGGACCGCTCGACGCTCGAGCACGGCGTGCGCATCAATCTCGCGTGTGCAACCTCGCGGGAGCAACTGGCGCGCGCACTGAAGGTCCTCGCGCGCACGCTGCAGGACCGGCCGCGCGCGCTCTTCGGCACGATCTGAGGCGCACTCGTATTTTCCCCAGTGCGTTGGCGTCGATGGGCTCGCGTCTCGCGCGAGCCTTCCCATATCCGCACGACCATCCGCAATTTCTTCCGCTGCGGGTGGTCTTCCCGTCGTTTGAATCGGTCATAACGTCCGCGATGTTAGGCAACGACATGGCACGCCATGCGCTGGCTGGTGGACTTTGCATCCATCTGCACGGCGTGCGCACACATTGGACTAGCAGGAAGCCAATGAGGTACTAGAATGCATTGGTGCAGTCGATGCAATGGCGGTCTGTTCGGCAGGAACGTTCGGCAGTTTTGATGTTTCGCGTTCGTCATTGGAGGCATGCTCATGACGTGCCTGAACGAAAAGATTGTCGGTGCAGCCTTTTTTATGCTGAGCGGTTATGCGTTCGCTCAGAGCACCGGCTTGAACGCTCCCGAAACCATGACGGTCGCCAATATTCCGTCCATGCCTATGGAAGTGGTTCCAGCGCTGCCACCGGAACCCCAGGCGTACCTGCACCGGTACGAAATGGAATATCAGGCAAATCAGCCAAAGCCGTTTTACGCGCAAGTCGAAAGTTTTTATAGCGCGCCGGTGGCGCAGGACAAATACCATTACGACTTCGTGAAGTCCGCGCCCGGAAGCCATTACGAAGCGCAGGCTGCGCGGCCCACGGCCGGTTATCTGCAGATGGGCCCTTCCACAGCGCCCCAGATCTCGATTCTTCAGGTGCAGGACAGCACACTGAACATCGGCGCGCAACCTCAGCGCAGGCTCTCTCTGACCGTCGACGAATGGGTGTTTTCCGCCACCGCGCGCGTCGCTATTCTTCATTCGCATAGCACGGGCGCAACGGTTACGGTTCGGCGTGGTTTCTGAGCGCGCGTATTTTAGTTATCTGGCGAATTGGGCAATGCGCTTAAGGCGGCGTAGCAATCCCGAAACCGGATGAATCGTTAATCGCATCGACACGCTCATAGGCCATTTCAGGAACGGCGCATGCTGCAAGGCATCGCGTGCTGAACCCCGCCTTGCCCGATGAATCCACCGAACACGACCGAGACGACCGATCAACCCGCCATCATCGAAACCACGTTGCCCGCGCGCCTCGACCGCTTGCCCTGGGGCCGCTTTCACGTGCTCATCGTCGTGGCGCTGGGCGTCACCTGGCTGCTCGACGGTCTCGAAGTCACGCTGGCCGGTGCGGTAGCGAGTGCGCTAAAAACGAGCCCGGTGCTGCATCTGGACAACGCGCAGGTGGGGCTCGCCGGCAGCGCCTATATTGCGGGCGCCGTGTGCGGCGCGCTCGGCTTCGGCTGGCTCACGGACCGGCTGGGCCGCCGCAAGCTCTTCTTCATCACGCTCGCCGTGTATCTGCTTGCCACCGCCGCCACGGCGTTCTCGTGGAGCTTCGCGAGTTTCGTCGCCTTTCGCGCGATCACGGGCGCGGGCATCGGCGGCGAGTACGCAGCCATCAATTCGACAATCCAGGAGTTCACGCCTGCGCGCGTGCGCGGCTGGACCGACCTCAGCATCAACGGCACGTTCTGGGTAGGCGCGGGCATTGGCGCGGCGGGTTCGCTCGTGCTGCTCGACCCGCGCCTGCTGCCCGCGGACTGGGGCTGGCGCGCGTGTTTCTTTATCGGCGCGGTGCTCGCGCTCATCATCTTGCCCATGCGCCGCTGGATTCCCGAAAGTCCGCGCTGGCTCCTTACCCACGGCGAGCATGACGAAGCGAAGCGGATCGTAAAGGACATCGAAACGCGCTTTCGCGATGCGGGCCACACGCTGGACGATCCGCCCAACGACCCGCTGCGTCTGCATGCACGCAGTCACACGCCGCTGCGGGCGGTGTTCCACGCTATTTTCGTGCGGCACCGCCGCCGCGCGCTGGTGGGACTTTCGCTCATGACGGCCCAGGCGTTTTTCTACAACGCCATTTTCTTTACCTACGCGCTCGTGCTCACGGAGTTCTATCACGTGCCGGGCGGCGACGTGGGCCTCTACCTGCTGCCGTTCGCACTCGGCAACTTCCTCGGGCCGCTCGTGCTGGGGCGTCTGTTCGACGTGATTGGCCGGCGCACGATGATCGCCGCGACCTATGCACTCTCAGGCGTGCTGCTCACCGTGAGCGGGTGGCTCTTCGAGCAGGGCATGCTCACGGCGGCAATGCAAACCGGGGCGTGGATGGTGATTTTCTTTTTCGCCTCGGCGGCCGCGAGTTCCGCCTATTTGACTGTGAGCGAATCGTTCCCGCTGGAGATTCGGGCGCTTGCGATCGCTGTGTTCTATGCGTTCGGCACGGCGCTCGGCGGCATTATCGGTCCGGCATTCTTCGGACGACTGATCGATACGCACCAACGCAGTGAGGTGTTCACGGGCTATGTCGTGGGATCGGCGCTCATGCTCGGCGCGGCGCTAGTCGCCGCGATCTGGGGCGTGGATGCGGAGCGCAAGTCGCTCGAGCATGTGGCCGCGCCGCTTTCGGCTGTGGAAGAGGAGTGAGGCGGCAAGACTTCGAATGCGACGCGCCTCGACGATTTCAGATCTCACCTTCTGTGTCATGAATGACCGCTTACCATCGCGCGGACAAACTGTTCACTAACGCACGTTACGCCGCATTATTTCATTGCCTCGCCAAACTTCACAACAATACTTGAAGGCATTCGCTATTCGTCATGGACCCGGCCAACGGCATCCTCGCCGCCTGGAAAGATCTCGAATGGTTGCGTTTCGCGGTCATTAGTTTCCTTGCCCTCTTTTTGACTGGCATTGTCTTCTATCTCGCCACGCATCCGGAAACGACTGTCGGCCTGCAAACGATAGTCACGCTGCTGGGCACGGCGCTCGGCTGGCTGGTCGGCACAAAGGGATCGGGGACCAAAACACGCACCTGATTTCCGTCCCACTGCGCGCTCCGAACCAACAGCGAAAAATCTTCGATGACCGCGTTACTTAGCATTCCAATATAATTACCGGCGCGGGATTTTCACTGATCTCGATACGTACACGATCAAGTATCCGCTCTTCACGGCGCGCTATCATGCGTCCTCGCCGTCCGCCCTTCTCCGAATCATGAATATCCGCTTTCTCGAAACATTCATCTGGCTCGCGCGCCTGCAGAATTTCCGCCTCACCGCGGAGAAGCTTCATACCACGCAGGCGGCGGTGTCGAGCCGCATCGCTTCGCTTGAGGAAAGCTTCGACGTGCGCCTGTTCGATCGCAACTCGCGCTCGGCCACGCTCACGCCCGCGGGCCGCAAGATGCTCGCGTACGCCGAGCGCATTGTGAGTCTCGGCGAGGAGATGCGCCGCGAAGTCGAGGATGCCAGCGGCGGCGGCGGCCTCATTCGCATCGGCGTGGTCGAGTCGATCGTGCATAGCTGGTTTCCCGCGTTGATGGCGCGCGTGCGCGAACGCTTTGCGCATCTTGAGATCGAGGTCACGAGCGACACCACGATCCACCTCACGCAATTGCTGCGCGCCGACGCCGTCGATCTGATCCTGCAAACGCACGCGCTGGGCGATCGCGAGTTCGCCGACCTGCCGCTGTGCGAGTTCCCCATGCGCTGGGTGGCAAGCCCCACGCTCAGGCTTTCGGGCCAACGCGTCGATCTTGCGCGGCTCGCCGAATTTCCCATCGTCAGCTTCTCGCGCAATTCGGGACCGCATATCGCGCTCGAACGAGAGTTCGCACGCGCGGTGGAGCGCCCGGTGCGCATCAACTGCATCAGTTCGGTGGCGGCGATGATCCGCCTCGTGGCCGACGGCTTCGGCGTGGCGGTGCTGCCGCCCGCCATCATCCAGCGCGAGCTGCGCGAGGGCGCGCTCGAAGTGCTCGACGTGGAAAGCGGCTTCGTACCGCTGCCGCTCGTGGCGAGCTACCGTCTGCAGAGCCAGCCGCTGCCCGCGCGTATCGCCGAGCTGGCTGCCGAACAGGCACAGGCGTTCGTGCTCGCTTTGGGGCCGGAACTCGATGGCACAACGCTGGCCGCATCCGCAAGCACCGCGCGCCGCCCGAAAGCTCCGGCTCGCGCGGCTGCGGTTGCAAAACCCGCGGCGAAAACCGCGCGCCAGCGCCCGGCAAAACCGGCCCGCGCCGCCAGCGACAAAAACAAGCGATAAAAAAACCTGTTCACTGCGTATTTTTTTTCTTGTTGGACCGAAGCGGCCCGTGCTCGCCAAACTGCGTCTATCCGATACAACGTATGCGCAGGAATAACCGATGAGCACGACACCGAACGCCCAGCCCGGCCAGCTTTGCATCTGGACCGACACCGACCCGCACGCCGAAGCCGACTTCAACGCCTGGTACGACCGCGAACACATGCAGGAGCGCGTGGGCATTCGCGGCTTTCGCCATGCGCGCCGCTTCCTCGCCAACGACGGCAGCTCACGCCGTTATCTCGCGCTCTACGTGACGGAATCGCTCGACGTATTCCGCAGCGACGCCTACCGCCAGGCCTTCACCGTCCAAACCGACTGGTCGCTGCGCAACTTCGCGCGCATGAGCGACACGCAGCGCCGCGTGGGCGAGCTTGCCTTCGAAGCGGGCGAAGGCGAAGGCGCGCACGTCGCGATCTTCGTGGCGCCGCCGCAAACGCTCGCCGCCGCAGGCTGGCGAGACGAAGCGGAAGACGTCACGCATCAGGCGGGCGTCCACGCGGTGCGCGTGTTCCGCACCGAGGGCACGCTCTCCGCGCCGCTCGCGACCGGAAGCGATACGGACACGGCGCGCGCCGTGCAGGAAGATGCGGTCGTGTTCGTGGAAGGCAGTTCGAACGCCGCGGCGCGCGCCGCCGCCGAACAACTCGCGCAGGCCGCAGGCGTGGCGAGCGAATCGGTGCGCAGCTTCGACATGCTCTGGCGCCTCGCGGCGTGACGCGGCACAGGCCGCAAACGCTTCACGCCCGCCCAACGACTATGGAGACCCCGATGAACTCTCTCGCCCAGGCTTCGACGATCGGCCGCACCCGCGCCGGACGCGGCCGTCTCGCGAGTGCCAGCATGATCGGCACGTCGCTCGAATGGTATGACTTCACCGTCTACAACACGCTCGCCGCGCTGGTCTTCAATCATCTGTTCTTTCCTTCGGTCGATCCGCTCGCGGGCACGCTGCTCGCGTTCTCGACCTATGCCGTGGGCTACGTGTCGCGGCCGCTCGGCGGCTTCATCTTCGGCAATCTCGGCGACCGCATGGGCCGCCGCGCCGTGCTCATGCTCACGCTCGTGCTCATGGGCATCACCACCGCACTGATGGGCGTGCTGCCCACCTATGCCACGGCCGGCATCCTGAGCCCCATGCTGCTCGTCGCACTGCGCTTCGTGCAGGGCATCGCGCTCGGCGGCGAATGGGCGGGTGCGGTGCTGCTCGCGGTGGAACACGGTGACCAGAAAAAGCGCGGCCTGAACGCCTCGTGGGCGCAAGTCGGCCCCTCGTTCGGCACGCTGCTCGGCACGGGCTTCATCGCCGTCATCACGATTTCCGTGTCGGCCGATGCGTTCCTCTCGTGGGGCTGGCGCGTGCCGTTCCTCGCGAGCCTGCTGCTCGTGCTCTTCGGCATCTGGGTGCGCAGCAGCGTCGGCGAAACGCCGCAGTTCGAAAAGCTCAACGAAGCGCACGCCACTGCCGAAGTGCCCGTGCTCGAAGTGTTCTCGCAGCACTGGCGGCGCCTCATCGTGGCGGGCGGCGCGCGCATTGGCTCCGACGTGCTGTACGCGCTGCTCGTCGTGTTCACGCTCACCTATGTGACTACGGTGCTCAACCTCTCGCGCTCGCTCGCACTGACTGCCGTGCTCGCGGGCACTGCCTGCAACGCCCTTGCCGTGCCGTTCTTCGGCGCGCTCTCCGACCGCTTCGGACGGCGTCCCGTGTACCTTGGCGGCGTGATCGCGGCCATTGTCTGGGCGTTCGGCTTCTTCATGCTGATGAACACCTCGCAGCCCGCGCTGATCGTGCTCGCCGTAATGGTCGGCCTCGTGATTCACGCCGTGATGTACGGCCCGCAAGCCGCCTTCGTCACCGAGCAGTTCCCGACCCGCGTGCGTTATGCCGGCGCCTCGCTCGCCTATACGCTCGCCGGGATTCTCGGCGGCGGCTTCGCACCGCTCATCATCGTCGCGCTGTTTCGCAGCTGGCACAGCACGACAGCCGTCTCGCTCTACGTGAGCGGCGCCCTGATCGTGACCGGCATCGCGCTGATCGCCGCACGCGAAACCGCGCATCGCCCGCTGCAGGACTGACCTCTGCTTTTCCTCTCGGCGCGCGAGCACGTGCGCCGGGTGCGTCTTCCCCCTTTCGAACTGCCATCATGACCACGCTTTCCTTCACCGTCCTTCCTGCCGGCGGCGCAGCCACGCCGCTCTCGCTCGACATCGACACGCTCGTGATCGCCGGCTGGGCCGGCCGCGACGCTCACGCGATCCAGCATCACATCGACGAACTCGCCGCGCTCGGCGTGGCGCCGCCTTCGAGCACGCCGCTTTTCTACCGCGTGGGCGCGGAGCAACTGAACCAGGCCGAAACCGTGGACGTGCTCGGCACTCACACGAGCGGCGAGATCGAGTGCGTGCTCGTGGCGAGCCCGCTTGGCACGCTCGTGACGATCGGCTCCGATCACACCGACCGCAAGGCGGAGGCGTACAGCGTGGCGGTCTCCAAGCAGGTGTGCCCCAAGCCGCTGGGCCGCGAGGCGTGGCGCTACGAGGACGTGGAAGGCCACTGGGACCGGCTGACGATGCGCGCCACGCTCGTCGCCGCGAATGGCGAAACACGCGCCTACCAGAGCGGCGCCGTGGACGGCCTGCTGCCGCCCGCCGACCTGTGGCGGCGCTTTACGGAAACGGGCGCATTGCCGCCGGGCAGCGCGATGTACAGCGGCACGCTTGCAGTCAATGGCGAGATGGCGGCGATGGAGTCGGGCGACGCGTTCGAACTCGAATTGCACGACCCGGTGCTCGAACGCAGCCTGCGGGCACGTTATGCGGTTCGTGCGCTGCCTGTTGTGGCCTAAACGGTTGCCTAAACGGTTGCCTAAGCAGGGCCTAAGCGCTCCCCCTTTCCCCGTACACGCGCAACGAACCCCATGTCATTCCTTCCTGTCACGCCCCTTTCCCGACTCGCCGCCGACCTCGACGCGGCCCGCACGACGAGCCGAGCGCTCGTGGAAACCGCACTCGCGCGCATTGCCGCAGACGGCGGCAACGGCGGCCACGCGTTCATTGCCCTCGACGCCGAACGCACGCGGCGCGAAGCCGACGCCCAGGATACGCTGCGCCGCGCGGGCGTACGGCTCTCCCCCCTCGCTGGCCTGCCGGTCTCCATCAAGGACCTGTTCGACGTGGCGGGCGAGCCCACGCGTGCGGGTTCGCGCGTACTCGACGACGCCCCGCCCGCCGCCTTCGACGCCCCCGCCGTGGCCCGCCTGCGCCGCGCCGGGGCCGTCCCGCTCGGGCGCACCAACATGAGCGAATTCGCGTTCTCGGGGCTCGGCCTGAACCCGTGGCGCGGTACGCCGCGCTCGCCTTGGCGCGACGGCGACGGGGCACGCGTGGCGGGCGGCTCCTCGTCAGGCGCGGCGGCTTCCGTGGCGGGCGGCATGGCCGCGGCCGGCCTTGGGAGTGACACGGGCGGCTCCTTGCGCATTCCCGCTGCGTTCTGCGGCCTCACCGGCTTCAAACCTACGGCCCGGCGCGTACCGACGGACGGCGTCTTCCCGCTCTCGACCACGCTCGACTCGATTGGCGCCATCGCCCCGAGCGTGGCATGCTGCGCGCTCGTGGACCGCGTGCTCGCGGGCCTGCCGACGGACGGCGACGCGGCGCGCGTGCGCCCTGTCGAGCCCAAGGGCCTGCGTCTCGCCGTGCTGTCGAACTACGTGATCGAAGGCATGGACGCGCATGTCGCGCGCAGGTGGGAAACCACGCTCACGCACCTCTCGCGTGCGGGCGCGCAGATCACCCCGCTGCCCCTGCCGCTGCTGCAGACGCTGCCCGCCATCAACCGCTTCGGCTTCTCGCCGATCGAGGCCTTTGCCACGCACCGCAGCCGCCTGCCTGCGCAAGCGCAGCGCTACGACCCGCGCGTGCTCGCACGTATTCGCCTGGGCGAAACGGCGAGCGCCGCCGACTACATCGACCTGCTCGCCGCGCGCGCCGCCGCCATCGCACAGGCGCGCGCCGCGCTCGCGGGCTTCGATGCCTTCCTCATGCCGACCGTGCCCATCGTGCCGCCGGCCATCGCGGCGCTCGAAGCCGACCCGGCGCACTTCGCGGCCACGAACGCGCTCGTGCTGCGCAATCCTTCGGTGGTGAACTTCCTCGACGGCTGTGCGGTGTCGCTGCCGTGCGCGCCGCGCGGCGAGGCGCCCGTGGGCTTGAGCGTGGCGGGACTCGCCGAAAGCGACGCGCACCTGCTGAACGTGGCCGCCGCCATCGAAAGCGTGCTGCGCGGCGCGAACGGGGCCTGATGCGTCTCACTCCGATCGGCTAAGATACGGCTCCCCACCGCCATTTATCCAACCAACGGAGTGTTTTCAGTGATTCAGGCCATTCAACCGGGCGCCGTCTTCAAGGACAATCTCGCACTGCTGCCGGGCATCGACGGCATCGAGCGCATCGATCTCGTGGACGCTCAGGGCAACGTTACCGCGAGCATCGAGAACAAGCCCGGCAAGCAGGGGTCGCTCGCGGTCTACCACTATCTGCGCGAAGCCTTCGGCACGCTCGACGCCAACGCCGCCGAGCATGGCCTCGCCGTGTTCGCCGAGCACACCGCCGACGCGCGCAACCGTCCGGGCGCGCACCCGAACGTCGATCGTCTGCTGGAAATCGCCGCGGGCGGCCCGGCGCTGCGTATCGACGTGATCGCCGCAGCCTGAGCGTTGCCTCAAGAGGCGTGCCGAACGGCGCGCCTTTTTCCCCTTCCCCCTCACGCCGAAAGCTCTTCGAGCCGCACGCCATTCGTGCGCGGCCCAAACCCGCCGATGGAAATCATCACCGCGAGCATGCATACGGTGATGCCGGCGAACACGCCGCTCACGCCAAAATCGCGCAACAACGCGGCGATGATGAACCCCGACATCATGGCGCCCACGCGGCTTGCGGAATAGACGATGCCATTGGCGCTGCAACGCACGGCAGTGGGGAAAAGCTCGGCCTGATAGGCGTGATAGCACACGGAAATCGTCTGTCCCGCGAGACTGATCAGGACACCGAGCGAAATGAGCGCAAGCGGCGCGCGCGCCTGCGCGAACAGCAAGCCGAACACGACCACCGCGAACGCCGATCCGACGATGAGCCATTTGCGCTCGATGCGATCGGCCACGAGCATCGCGAGCAACGGCCCGCATGGCAGCGCGATGGCGATCACGACGGCATAGAGCAGGCTCTTCGTGACGGTCACACCCTGCCCGATCAGGAGCGTGGGCACCCAGTTGGCGAAACCGTAGTAGCCCACCGCCTGGCACAGATTGAACGCGATCAGCATGATGAGGCGCGCGCGGTACGGCGGCTTCCAGAGCTCCGCGAGCGAGGTGCGCCGGTGCGCGGGCAACACGAGCGTGGGCGAAGGCTCGGGCAACGCCCGGCCGCTTTCGCGCACGGCGCGCTGCTCCATCTGCGCGATCACGCGTTCGGCCGCTTCGGTTTGACCGTGGGTGACGAGCCAGCGCGGGCTTTCCGGCACGGCGCGGCGCACGAACCACACAATCGCCGCACCGAGCGAACCGGCAAGCACGACCCAGCGCCAGCCGTCCAGACCGAGCGGCGCCTGCGGCACGAGCCACCACGAAAGCAGTGCCGAAATGGGCGCGGCCGAAAACATGATTGCCTGGTTCAACGCCATCGCGCGCCCGCGCATCTGCTGCGGGACCATCTCCGTGACATAGCTGTCGATGGTGACGATCTCGATGCCCACGCCAATGCCCGTGATGAAGCGCCACAAAATCAGCCCTTGCGATGTATGCTGAAACGCCATCGCTACCGACCCCACCGAATACCACAGCAGCGAGAACGTGAAGACGCTTCGTCGTCCGAAACGGTCCGGCAGCCAGCCGAAACAAAAGGTGCCGATGAAAAGACCCGCGAACGTCGCGGCCACGAACGCGCCGATGCCGTTGAAGCCGAAAAACGCGTGCGTGGTGGTTTGCAGCATGCCGCTTTTGGCCATGCCCGGTGCGATATAGCCCGTGAAGATGAGATCGTAGACTTCGAAGAAGCCGCCGAGCGAAATGAGCATCACCAGCATCCAGAGCTGGCGCGTGGCGGGCAGGCGGTCGAGCCGCGCGGAAAGCGCGGCCGCCGCGCGATTGCCTACAGGTGCGGCCGTGACGGCGTCGAGCGGATCGTCCGCGCCGAGGGTTCGTTGCATGCTTGTCTCCGTGACGACGCCTCGCCGGGCATCATTCTTGTGAACGCCGCGCCTGCTGGTTCAGGGCGCGGCGCGCGACTTCAGTCCTGCCAGCACTTCTTCGGTATGCTCGCCCACCCTCGCGAGCGGCTGACGCACGCCGGGGCGTCGACCGCCCATCATGAGCGGCAGCAGCACGACTTCGGTCGTGCCACCGTCGTCGGTCTGCATCGGCACGAGTCCACCGCTTGCCTTCAGGTGCGGATCGTCGAGCAACTGGTCGGGGCGCACGATAGGCGCGTACGGAACGCCTGCCGCTTCGAGACGCGGCATGAGCTCCGCCGCCTGCTGCGTGGCTAACACGGCGCCGAGGCGTTCGAGCAGTTCAGGCCGTACGGCCACTCGCAAGGCGTTGTTCGCGAAGCGAGGCTCCCCGGCAAGCTGCGGGCAGCCGATCACGTCGCACAGCGTCACGAACTGTTTGTCGCTCACCGCGCCAATGAAAAGCTGTTCGCCCTCTGCAAGCGTGAACACGTCGTACACGCTCCAGGCCGACACCCGCGAGGGCATGGGCGGCGGCGCTTCATGCGTCATGGCGTATTGCTGCATGTGCTGCGCGCTCAGGAACACGCAGTTCTCGAACAGCGCGCTCTGCACCTCCTGGCCGCGCCCGGTGGCGTCGCGCTCGCGCAACGCGGCTAGCACGCCGATCGCGCCGAACATGCCGCCCATGATGTCGTTGACCGACGTACCGGCACGCAGCGGCCGCCCCGCGGGCCCGGTCATATAGGAGAGGCCGCCCATCATCTGCACGACTTCGTCGAGCGCGAGACGCTTCTCGTAGGGGCCCGGCAAAAAACCCTTGTGCGAGACGTAGATGAGGCGCGGGTAGCGCTGCGAGAGCGTGGCGTAATCCAGGCCGAGCTTTTCCATGAGGCCGGGCCGGAAGTTTTCGAGCATCACGTCGCACTCGCCGATCAGTTCGACGGCCGCGGCGCGCCCCGCTTCGGTGTTGATGTCGAGCACCACGCTCTTCTTGTTGCGGTTGAACGAGCGGAAAAAGCCGATGCCGAGGCCCGGCAGATTGCGCGTCTTGTCGCCGCCGGGTGGTTCGATCTTGATGACTTCGGCGCCGAGGTCCGCGAGGATCATCCCGCAGGTGGGGCCCATGACCATGTGCGTGAATTCGACCACACGCACGCCTTCTAGCGGCAACCGGGTTTGCGTATTCATAAGGAATTCCAATCAATCAGGCGTGATGCGCGATTGCGCCAAAGGTCTTCGGCAGGCCGGCGCGCCAGAGCGTGCCGTGCAGCGTTTCCCCCTCCAGCCACTGAGCCACGCGCGCGCGCAGCGCGAGCAGCCGTTCGATGTCGATGCCGGTGTCGATGCCCATGTCCGCGAGCATGAAGGCGAGGTCTTCGCTCGACGCGTTGCCGCTTGCGCCGGGCGCATGCGGACAGCCGCCGATGCCGCCCAGCGTGGCGTCGAAGCGCGTCACGCCCGCCTGAAGCGCCGCATAGACGTTGGCGAGCGCGAGGCCGCGCGTGTCGTGAAAGTGCGCGCAGCACAAACGCTCGCCCGCAATTTCGCGCGCAGCCTCGAAGAGGGCTCGCACGGCGGCGGGGTTGGCGTAGCCCACCGTGTCGGCGAGGCTCACGCGGTCCGCACCGGCGTCGAGCAGCGCCTGCATGCGGCGCAGCACTTCGGCGGGTTCGACGCGCCCTTGCAGCGTGCAGCCGAAGGCCGTACCGATGCCGCCTTCGATCAGCGTCTTCGCGCCGCTGGCGTCGCGCGCGGCGCGCATGCGCGCCACTTCGGCGACCACTTCATCGGGGGTCTTGCGCAGGTTCGCGAGGCTGTGCGCCTCGCTCGCGGAAAGCGGCACGAGCATGAGATCCGCTTGCATTTCCAGCGCGCGCTCAGCGCCCTTCAAGTTCGGCACGAGCACCGAGACGAAGAGGTCCGGCAACGTTTTGGCGTAAGCGACGAGTTCCGCCGTATCGGCGAGTTGTGGCAAGAGGCGCGCGGGCACGAACGAGCCCACTTCGATTTCGCGCTGGCCAGCTTCGTGCGCCGCGCGTATCCACTCGATCTTGCGCTCGGTGGGCAGCACGGTCTGGATGCTCTGCAGGCCGTCGCGCAGGCCGACCTCGCGTATTACGCAGCGCTGCGGTAATGGGGCCATGAAGGTGTCTCCGTTTTTGTCTCCAGCGATGTGCTAACTTTAGGCATTCCGCAAAATACATAAAGCGGTATTTTGGAACCTTCAAGATTCCAATCCGGAAACACAGAAAATGCTGTAAGGAGACGCCGTGCACGACATCGACCTCAAAACCCTGCGCCTGCTCGTGAGCGTGTGCGAGCACGGCAACATGGGGCGGGCGGCGCGCGACGAGCATATCGAGCCCTCCGCTATCAGCAAGCGCATCGCCCAGCTCGAAAACGAATTCGGCGTGCCGCTGCTCACGCGCTCGCGCCGCGGCGTGCAGCCCACCGCGGCGGGTCTTGCGCTGCTCGAGCATGCGCGCAGTGTGATCTTCACGCTCGAACGCGCGGCCAGCGACGTGGCCGCGCTCGGCAGCGGCCTCTCGGGCAGCGTGAGCGTGTGCGCCTCGGCCTCCGCGATCGCCGAAGCGCTGCTCGACGATCTCGCGTCGTTCATGCGCTTGCCCGCGTACAAGAACATTCGCGTGAACGTGGAGGAGCGCACGTCGCACGAACTCGTGCAACGCGTGCGCGACGGTGCGGCTTCGCTAGGCGTGTGCTGGGACAACGTCGATCTCGGGGGTCTTCAATCGCGCCCGTGGCGCGAAGACCGGCTCGTGCTCGCCGTGCATCCCGAGCACCCGCTGGCGAAACGCTGCACCATCGCCTTCGCGGAGACGCTCGATTACGAGCACGTGGGCCTGCCGCCGTCCACCGCCGTGCATACGATGCTGCGGCAGTCGGCGGCGCGCGGCGGGCGCACGGTCGCCTATCGCGCGGTGGTGTCGACGCTCGACGCGGCGTTCCGCGTGGTGGCCGCCAATCTCGGCATCAGCGTCGTGCCCGAGGAGGTGAGCCACACCTACCGGCGCATCATGGACGTGCACACGATTGCCCTCACCGACGCCTGGGCGCGGCGGCGTTTCATCGTCTGCTTTCGGGCGTTCGACACGCTGCAGCCCGCGGCGCAGCGCATGGTCGAGCATCTGGTGGAGCGGGCGGGTCAGAAGAAGCGTGGTGCGAGGAATAAGGGTTGAACGGCCGTCATCTGCCACGCGGGCAACGGTGCAGCCTCGGTTGCCGTCGCCGCAATGTCTCGTGGAGATCGCGGTCGTGACGCCAGGCTAAGCGTCGAATCGGGCTGCCGGCGCTCGCATGAAAGCGCGCCGATAGCCGCAGTTCCGCATCCGTAAAGCGAAGACGCGGCTACCCGCGCGCACTGTAAGCACAAGTTCACGTTCGCACGGCACAATGGCGAACCCACCCGAACTCAGAGGAGCGCGCGATGGCCCTTCCTTACGGCTACGTCAAGGCGAAGATTGTTTCCGCACCGCAGTTGAAACCCACGCGGCGGCCTCACGAAGTTCAATACCACCTCCACTTCGGTGTGACGGTCGAGGGCGCGCGATGGGACATCGCCGTCAACGTAGGCACGACGGACGCCGACGACCTGCTCAAGTACAAGCTCGTGTTCGACTTCAACCACAGCGTGCTCGCCACGCTTGAGGGCGTGGCCGAAGGCAAGGCCGATCTCACGGGCACCGCAGCGCTGCCCGCCATCGACTTCGAGCGCAGCGACTTCCTCGCCAATACGGGCGCGTGGCGCGACAGCGACGTGATGGACGGCTCCGACCAGGTGGAACCTGTGGCGTCGCTCAAGCGTCTACTGTTGCGCGCGCAACAATCTTCGCTCGACGTGTACGTGTTCGGCCGCTTCTACACCGAAGGCGACGGCATTCACGACGTGCACATGAACCAGGGCTCGAAGGGCGAGTTCATCCACACGGCGGGCAACGACACGAACGACCACAACGACATCTGGCAGGACGGCGCGCTGCTCGTGGATCTCGGCGACCGCGAATGGGCCTTGTATGTCGCGGCGTTCGATCAGCAATACGTGCCGACCGACAATCTCGGCAACCCGATGCCGAATTCGCAGCCGATTTCGTAAGCGCTCAACGGCGAGCGGGCGCACCCCGGCCACCCGGCATGCGCCCGTTCCTTAAAGACGATCGACGGTTTAGAAGTCGATCTTCGCGTTGAGGCTGACCGTGCGCGGGTCGCCCGGCGCGATGTAATCGGCGTACTGGAACATCCAGTAACGGCGATTCGTGATGTTGTCGATCGCCGCGCGCAGCGTCACGTCGTGGCCGCCAATGCGGGTGAAGTAGTTCGCGCCCACGTTCACGAGCATGTAGCCGCCCGTTTCCAGATTGTTTGCAGGACGCACCTGCGTGCTGCCCGTGAACTTCGCATCCGCGGCCAGTTGCAGGCCTTGCACATAAGGCACGTCGTAAGTCACGCGGCCCGCGGCCACGAACGTCGGCGCGCCGGCTACGCGATTGCCGTTGTACGACTGCCCCTTCGCGTACCACGTATCGAGCAGCGTGACACTGCCGGCCACCTGCCAGCTGCGGCCAAGCCGCACGCTGCCGCCCGCCTCGATCCCTTCGTAGATCGAATTGCCATCCTGCACGTAGACGTTGTCGCTGTTCGCGTAAGATGCGCCGCGCTCGATACGGAACAGCGCCGCCGTCGCGCTCCAGCGCTCGTGCTCGCTCTTGACGCCGATCTCATACTGACGCGAGCGCAGCGGGCGCAGCATCGATCCGCCGTTCGCGTAGATGCTGTCGACGATCGCGCCCTGCTCCAGCGCCTCGACGTAGCTCGCGTATAGCGTCGTATTCGGCTCGAGCTTGTACATGAGCGCAACGGTCGGCGTGAGCACGCCGTTCTGGCTGTACTGGGACGTCTTTTCGCCCGTGGTTGCGTAGTTGTTCTGACTATAGTTCGTGTAACGCAGGCCCGCGAGCACGGACCAGCGGCTCGTGATCTGCATGGTGTCGCTCACGAACGCGGAGGCCTGCGTGATATCGCTCGCGCGATACGTTTCGAGCCCGGCACCCGAATAGTAGCGCCACGGGTTAGGCTGATACAGATTGCCGTTGCCAAGCACCGTGTAGATCGAGTTCGACGCGTAATTGTTGGTCTGGTGCTGGTACGACCCGCCAATCACGAATTGATGCGTGAACGGCCCGGTCTTCACCTTGCCCTCGAACATGCCCTGCCAGTAGATGTCCTGATGGCCTTCGTCGCCGTTCCAGCGCGCGTCGGTGTAGTCGCCTTGCTGGTTGAGCAGCGTGAGCGTGCTCTCGTTGCGGTCGCGCGCCGACTTGCTGTAGCTGCCCGAAGTGGTGAACGACCAGTCGGGCGTGATCTGGTAACGCACGCCCGCCGTATAGAGCTGCAGGTTCGTGTTGATATGCTGGTCGGTGCCGCCCAGCAGATTGCTGCCGCCGCTGATCACCGCAGGCAGGCTCGACGCCGTATAGCTGCCCGTGTAGATCGCGGGCGTCTGGCCGCTCGAGCGGATGGTCTGGTAAAGCGCGTTGAACCACACCTGCAGGTCGCGGGTGAGCTGGCCGTCGAGCGCGAGCGACACCGAGTTGCGGTTGATATCGCCGGCGTTATAGGTCTTGCCCGCTTCCTTCGTGTAGTTCAGCCGCGCGCCGAACATGTCGTCCGGGCCGAAGCGGCGGCTCAGGTCCACGTGCGTGCTCAGCACGCCGTCCATGCGATAGCCCACGTCGAGGCTCGTGACCGGATCTTTGTCCGGCCGCTTTGTCACGTAGTTGACGAGGCCGCCAGGCTGCGCGAAACCGTACATGAAGCCGCCCAGTCCCTTGAGCAACTCCACGCGCTCCAGTTGCTCGTAGGGCATGGTAATGCCGTACGAGATGAACGGATTGCCGTCGATACGAAAGCCGTTTTGCCAATCCACGGGCAAGCCGCGAATCGTGATGTAGGTGGCCCACGCGTTATAGGCGTTGCTGTTGTTGCTGACCGAGGCGTCGCCGGCGAAGACATCGCCAAGCTTGTAGACCTGGCGCTCGGCGAGGTCCTCGCCTGTGACGACCGTGGTCGAGAACGGCGTATCGAGCTGCGAGCGCGTGCCGAGCGCGCCGCTCGACACGGGCGTATTCAGGTGCAGCGGCGAATCGGCGACCTGGCTCGCGTTCACCTTCACTGCGGGCAGCGCCTGGTCCGTGCTGGTGGTGGCCGCGGCGCCGTCCTGCGCCGTGGCCGGCGTCGTTGTCTGGGCAACAGCGGCCTGAGCCGCCGCAAAAGTGAGCCAGGCCGCAAAATGCAACGGCCGCAGGGGCCGGGGCTGCGTGCGACGAGCGCGCCGCGCGTGTTCTCGGTTGTTCATGTCGTTTTGGAAGGGTCGTCTCGCCAGTGCCTACGGATACTTCAATGAGAAGCATTCTCATTTATCACTGGCGGGCGATATTAACAAACCCTTACGACTTTTCCTAGAATCCGTATGGCATTTGTCAGTTTTGACGTATTCCGTCGAAATACTGCTCAAAACGGACTTCGAGCGGCGGGATCATGTCTGTTCGGCGAAATAATCGCCCTACGTTTGCTGAATTGGACGGCCGCCTGAAACGCAGCGCGCACGCGCTTGCTTGCTGCTGTGCGAGATGTCGGCGCCTGGAAATACGCTAAGTCGCGACATAAAATACAGGCCCAGTCAGTCCATTCACGTGGTGGCCGCGTATGAAACACGCTACGTTCCCCGTGCTGATCGTTCTGGCTTCGGTCCCGGCCGCATGGGCCATGGGCCTCGCCTCGGCAAACGAAAACACGGTTCTGCCCTCGCGCCAAAGCGCGGCACCTGCCACGCTGCACTGGCCTCCGGCCTCGCCCGCGTCTATCCCGCCTGGCATTTCTCGCGCTGCGTTGCACACGGAGCCCCAGAAAGACGGCAGGCCGTATTTCGAAACGCTCCCGGGCGGCGACGACAAGCTCGACGACCAAGGCGCGCCCTTGCGCGGCGATCGTTTCCACTGGCAGCAGCCGTAGTGTTCACACGCTGCACGGCGGCTTTCTTATAATGTTCAGTTTTCCTGATTATTGTTGGCAACCGGCGGAATGAACGGGCGGCTCCGTGCGCCGCACACCATGCGTGCCGCATAGCGAACGCGAAGGCATGCTCACGCCCTGGCCACGTTCGGACCGCCCAGAGTAAGTTCCGTGACATGATCGGCGCGTCCTGCGACTGGAACGCCATCATGCCCCGTCTGGTTCGTTCGCCTCTGCGCCTGCAAGTCTGCGCACTCGCCGCATCGCTCGCCTTGCTCGCGGCTCCCCTCGTCATCGAATCCGCGCAAGCCTGCACGCGCGCGCTCTATGTGGGCGATAGCGGTCTCGTCATCACCGGGCGTTCCATGGACTGGTCCGAGGACATGCGCTCGAACCTCTGGGTCTTTCCTGCCGGCATCGAACGCGACGGCAACGCGGGCCCGCGCTCGCCGCACTGGCGCTCGAAATACGGCAGCGTGGTGGTGTCGGGATACGACATCGGCAGCGTGGACGGCATGAACGAACGCGGCCTCGTGGCCAACGCGCTCTATCTGGCCGAAACCGATTACGGCAAGCCCAACTCGGGGCGGGAGCCGCTCTCCATCAGCCTGTGGGCGCAATACGTGCTCGACAACTTCGCCACGGTTGGAGAAGCCGTGGATGCGCTTGGCCGCGAGCCGTTCCAGATCATTGCGCCACCGCTGCCGGACGGCAAGCCGATCACGATCCATCTCGCGCTTTCCGATTCGCAAGGCGACTCGGCCATTCTCGAATATCTCGACGGCAAGCTCGTGATCATGCACGACAAGGCGTACAAGGTCATGACGAACTCGCCGATCTACCCCGAACAGCTCGCGCTCGACACGTACTGGAAAGGCGTGGGCGGCCTCGCCTTTCTGCCCGGCACGAATCGCGCGGCCGACCGTTTCGTGCGCACCTCGTTTCTGCTCGACGCCATTCCCAAGAAGCCCGACCCGGCCTATATGGCGGGCGTACCGCAACAAAACCCCGCTTATCAGGCCGTGGCGAGCGTGATGAGCCTCATGCGTTCCGTGAGCGTGCCGCTCGGCATCACCACACCCAACATGCCGAATCTTTCGTCGACGATCTGGCGCACGGTGGCGGACCAGACGAATCGCGTTTATTACTTCGATTCCGCCACGCGCCCCGACACCTTCTGGATCTCGCTGAGCAAGCTCGACCTCAAGCCCGGCGCGCCGGTCATGAAGCTCACCATCGATTCGGGCCAAGTGTATTCAGGCGAAGTGTCGGGCAAATTCGTCGCGACGCCGTCGTTCAAGTTCATGCCTGCGCCCGCGCCGTGATCACTTCGCGAACAGCTGGCCGATGTCCTTGAACGCCTTGAATTCGAGCGCGTTGCCGCACGGGTCGAGGAAGAACATCGTGGCTTGCTCGCCCACCTGTCCCTTGAAGCGCACATAAGGTTCGATCACGAACCTCACGCCGAATGTCTTGAGACGCTCGGCCAGCGCCTCCCAGTCGTCCCAGCTCAGCACCACGCCGAAATGCGGCACGGGTACGTCGTGGCCGTCCACGGGATTCGTGTGCGCATGGTCCTGCGAAGCCGTTTTCGGATGCTCGTGAATCACGAGTTGATGGCCGAAGAAGTCGAAGTCGACCCACTGCGTACTGGAGCGCCCCTCCGCAAGACCGAATACGCGGCCGTAGAAGTCGCGCGCGGCGGCGAGGTCATAAACGGGAATGGCGAGGTGAAAGGGGGAAAGGGACATGCGTGTCTCCACTTGTCTTCGAAGGCAATCCTGTCATGGTAGACAGACCGAAGCAAAAACAAAATCAATATATAATTTTCTGATTCACAAATAGTATTGATGAATGATCCGCGAACTCAGAACGCTCGTTGCCGTGGCGAGAGAAGGCACGTTCGCCGCCGCAGGACAAAAGATCGGCTTGACGCAGGCCGCCGTGAGCGCGCAAATCCAGCGCCTCGAAGCGGAGCTGGGCTTCGCGCTGTTCGACCGCGAGGGCCGCGCGGCGCGCCTGAACGCAATGGGCCAGCACATTCTCGCCCAGGCGCAGGAGGTCATCCGGCTCTATGAAAACCTGAGTTCGAGCGCGGCTGGACCCGCGGCGACTGGGCGCGTCACGCTCGGCGCGATCGCCTCCGTGCAGCGCGCGCTCGTACCCGAGGCGCTGGCCGAATTCCACCGCCGCTGTGCCGGCTGCCGCACGCGCGTGATCCCTGGCGTTTCGATGGAGCTGCACAATCTCGTGGATGCAGGCGAAATCGACATGGCGGCTATTATCCGGCCACCCTTCGCACTGCAAAGCGATCTGCGCTGGACCACGCTCGCGCGCGAGCCGTTCCGGCTCATCGTGCCGCGCCATGCGAAAGGCCAGGACTGGGCCGAAATGTTGGCGACGCAGCCTTTCATCCGCTACGATCGCGCGTCTTTCGGCGGAAGGCAGGTGGACCGCTTCCTGCGTCGCATGCACTACACCGTGCAAGACCTGAGCGAACTCGACGAACTCGAGGCCATCGTCGCGCTCGTCGCGAACGGCGTGGGCGTCGCGCTGGTGCCGCAGACGTCGGCGTGGCGGCACTGGCCCGCCAAAGTGCGCGCGATCGACCTCGGGCAGCATACGTTCCACCGCGACGTCGGCCTCGTGCATCGCGCACCAGGTACGCTCAGCGAGCCTGCGCGCCTGCTGATCCAGTTGCTCGAATCCCGTGCCCAGGAGCAGCAGGCAGGCACGCAGCCATGAACACACCACGCCTTTTCGGTCCAGCGGAGCAACACACTTGAGCACTCCAGAACAATTACTTTTCCTGCCCGGCGCCTCCGGCAACAAGACCTTCTGGCAGCCGCTCTCCGACCGCCTTGCGACGACCGCAGCGCGTTGCTTCGTTGGCTATCCGGGCTTTGGAGGCGAGCCGGCGGACCCGGAAGTCGCCAGCATCGACGACATCGCGCAGCGCGTGGTCGCCATGCTCGACCGGCCCACGGCGTTGATCGCCCAGTCGATGGGCGGCGTCATCGCCGTGCGCGCGGCGCTCGCGAAGCCGCAATGCGTCACGCATCTGGTGCTCTCGGTCACCTCGGGCGGCATCGACACCGCCGCGCTCGGCGCGCAGGACTGGCGCGCGGGCAATACGAGCCACTTTCCTGAATGGTTTGTCTCGTTCCGCTCGGACCTTTCCAGCCAGATCGCGAGCCTCACCCAGCCGGTCCTGCTGTTATGGGGCGACAACGATCCGTTGAGTCCCGTCGCGGTTGGCGAACGGCTTGGCGCCCTGCTCGCGAACGCCACGCTGCACGTGGTGCACGGCGGCGAGCATGATCTGGCGAGCGTCCACGCTCAAGCTTTAGCGCCGCTTGTGGATGCGCATTTGGCGGCAGCCTGACCAGTTCCACAGCGGCGGGTCTCGCAGGCGATTCCACCAAATTCGCCAGAAAATACATTAAAAATAACTGGACGAAAATCAATACGATTTCACAAATCACTAGACCGCGCCATCCAACCAACAGGAACACCTATGCCGCGCCCCATCGCCGCCCGTATTCACCCCGACGCCATCCGCCACAACCTGCAGCTTGCGAAGCAGCTCGCCGCCGGCTCGCGCGCCTTCGCCGTCATCAAGGCGAATGGGTACGGTCACGGCATCGAGCGGATCTATCCGGCGCTCGCGGGCGCCGACGGTATCGCGCTGCTCGACCTCGATGAAGCCGTGCGCGTGCGCGAACTGGGCTGGACCAAACCGCTGCTGTTGCTCGAAGGCGTGTTCGAGCCCGCCGACGTGGAACTTGCCGTCGCGCACCGGCTCACGGTTGCCGTGCATTGCGACGAACAACTCGATCTGCTCGCGGCGGCGAAGCCACGGCATCCCATCGACATTCAGCTGAAGATGAACTCGGGCATGAACCGCCTGGGCTTTCGCCCGCATGCGTATCGCGCGGCATGGGAGCGCGCGCGTGCCATCCCGTCGATCGGCGCGATCAGCCTCATGACGCACTTCGCGAACGCCGACGACGGTCAGGTCGACTGGCAGCTCGACACGTTCGACGCTGTCGTGCGCGACATTCCCGGCGAGCAGTCGGTGTCGAATTCCGCGGGCGTGCTCTGGCACCCGCGCGCGCACCGCGACTGGGTGCGCCCGGGCACGATCCTTTATGGCGCGTCGCCCACGGGCGTGGCGCGGCATGTGGAAGGCTTCGGCCTGCGCTCGGCCATGACGCTCACGAGCCGCATCATCGGCGTGCAGACACTCGCGCCGCAGGAAACCATCGGCTATGGCCGCACCTTCGAGGTCGACCGGCCCATCCGCATCGGCGTGGTGGCGTGCGGCTATGCGGACGGCTATCCGCGCCACGCGCCCACCGGCACCCCGATTGCCGTGGATGGCGTGCGCACGCGCGTGGTGGGCCGCGTGTCGATGGACATGCTCACCGTCGATCTCACGCCGTGCCCGCAGGCAGGCATCGGTTCGAGCGTCGAGTTGTGGGGCGACCAGGTGCGCGTGGACGAAGTGGCCGAGGCGTCGGGCACGATCGGCTATGAGCTGATGTGCGCAATCGCGCGGCGCGTGCCGGTGATCGTGACCGATGGCGCGGATACGCCGGCCACCGCGCCGGCACAAGGCGAAAGCGTCACTGCCTGACGGTGTGCCTGACCATGGCGAAAGCTCCCTGACGAAATTTCGTCAAACTTCCGGTTGAGCCCCGGCCTTGCGTCACCTATTTTTGTGTTGACACGCGCAGCGCATCGCACGCCGCGCGTGGCCAACCCATCAAGGAGACGCCCGTGGCCGACCAGGAGACTCAAGCTTACGCGCCGCATCACGCGGACTACCGCCTCATAGGCGGCGCAGGCGAACGCGCGCGCGCAGCGGGCCTCGTCAACGCGGACTGGTACCGGTGCGCCGTGCCGCGCCCCGTGATGAAGCAGCTGATGCAGCGCAGCGACGCGCGAGCCATCCGCGACACCGCGATCTGGTATGCGGCGATCATCGCGAGCGGCGTGCTCGCCGGATTCCTCTGGCACGCGCATTCATGGTGGGCGCTGCCCGCGTTCCTGCTGTACGGCACGCTCTATTGCAGCCCCGCCGATTCGCGCTGGCACGAATCGGGTCACGGCACCGCGTTCAAAACACGCTGGATGAACGACGTCCTGTATCAGATCGCGTCATTCCAGGTGTTTCGTTGCGCAACGATCTGGCGATGGAGCCACGCGCGCCATCACACCGACACGCTCGTGGTGGGCCGCGATCCCGAGATCGCCGCGCCCCGCCCCACCGACTGGCTTTCGCTCGCGCTGAATATCTTCGCGCTCAAGCACGTATCGCGTGAACTGCCGCGCATGATCCGCGCGGCGAGCGGACACCTGGGCGCCGAAGAGCAAAGCTTCGTGCCCGCCTCCGAATGGCCCAAGGCCATTCGCGAAGCACGGCTGAGCCTGCTCGTGTACGCAATCGTGATTGGCGCGTGCATTGGCTTTCGCACGATTCTGCCGCTGCTGTATATCGGCCTGCCGAGCCTCTACGGCGCGTGGCTCTATCTCTACTTCGGCCTCACGCAGCATGCGGGCATGCCCGAGAACGTGCTCGACCACCGGCGCAACTGCCGCACCGTGATGATGAATCCCGTGTTCCGCTTTCTCTACTGGAACATGAATTATCACGTCGAGCACCACATGTTTCCGATGATTCCTTTTCACGCCCTGCCGCGCCTGCACGAAGTCGTGAAGACGGATATGCCGCCGCCCTATCGCAGCAGCCTGGCCGCCTACGCGGAAATCATTCCCGCGCTCGTGCGACAAACACGCGATCCCTCATATCACGTAGCGCGCCCGGTTCCGGGCCACGCCGAAGCCTGACAACCGGTTGCCAGCGCAACCATCCATAAAGACCGGAGACACCCCATGACCCAATGGATCGACGCAGCCGCACTCGACGATATCGAAAACGAAGACGTCATGCGCTTCGACCATGGCGGACGCACCTTTGCGATCTACCGCGTGGAAGACGAGGTCTACGCAAGCGATGGGCTCTGTACGCACGAACACGTCCACCTGAGCGACGGCCTTGTCATGGGCCATGTGATCGAATGTCCGAAGCACAATGGCCGCTTCGACGTGCGCGACGGCAAACCGCTTTGCGCACCGGTATGCGAAAAGCTCGCGACGTATCCGGCGAAGGTCGAAGGCGGACGGATTTACATTGAAGTGTGATGCATCGAAACACGGCACAAAGGAAGCGAAAAAAACGCGCAAACGTTAGCGCACCACTCGCCGATCGTTACGGTGTATTAAACAAGCGAACTTGAGCGCTTACTCGGGCCCATGTAACGAGAATGACATAAATAGCCATTAGCGTGCTGATTCTCCATATTAATCGGAATGGATAGTCATGCACCCCGCGCTCGCGCAGTTTCGTCGTCCGGGACTTCCCGCAGGCCCGCGCAGCGCCGGAGAACTGGCTCTGGAAGCACCGGCCATCGACGCATCGGATTCGAACTCGCTCGTCATGGAGATTTTCTATTCGCGGCGCGACATGGCCAGTCTCGCGGTGATCGAAAACGATCGCCCTATCGGCCTCATCAACCGCGATATCTTCCTGTCGCAGATGAGCAAGCCGTTTCATCGCGAGCTATACGACAAGAAGAGTTGCATCGCGTTCATGGACAAGGAGCCATTGATCGTCGATGTGGACATGAGCATCGAGGCGCTCACGTTCAAAACCGTCGAAGTCGGCGAAAAGGCCCTGGTGGACGGCTTCATCGTGACGCGCGAAGGTCGCTTCGTCGGCGTGGGCAATGGCTTGCGCCTGCTCTCCGTCGTGGCGGAAATGCAGGCCGAAAAGAATCGTCAGATCATGCAGAGCATCGAGTATGCGAGCGTGATCCAGCAAGCCATGCTGCGCGCCTCGCGCGAAACGCTCGCCACCATGCTGCCCGACGCCGCGCTCGTCTGGGAGCCGCGCGACGTAGTGGGTGGCGACTTCTACCATTTCGCGGCGTTCGCCGACGGCTGGTTCGGCGCCGTGGCCGATTGCACGGGCCACGGCGTGCCCGGCGCATTCATGACCTTGCTCGCTTCGGCATCGCTTTCGCAGGCGCTCGAGCAAATTGGGCCGCGCAACCCCTCGGCGCTGCTGGCAGCCGTCAATCGCAATGTGAAGGGGCTGCTCGGGCAAATCAACGGCGCGGGCGACGCCCCCCAGTCCAATGACGGCCTGGACGCCGCCTTCTTCTGGTACGACGCCGCCAGCCAGGTGCTGCATTTCGCCGGTGCGCGGGTCGCACTGCACGTGCTGCGTGCGGACGCCGCCGAATTCGAAAGCATTGCCGGCGACCGCATGGGCGTGGGCTACGTGGACAGCCTCGCCGACTACACCTGGACCCAGCACGCGGTAGCCGTGCCACAAGGCAGTCTGCTGTTCGTTTCCACGGACGGCCTGACCGACCAGATTGGCGGCCCGCGCAACATCGCCTTCGGAAAGCGCCGGACGCTCGAGCGGATTCTCACTGAGCGCGAACACGCTGCTTCTTTCATCTGCGCACGCCTGCTCGAAACCTTCGCCGAATGGCAAGGCTCGCAGGCGCGCCGCGACGACGTCACGCTTTTCTTCGCACGAGTTTGAGGTAGTTCACCAATATGTCCGCAATTCTGGATCAAAACTGCTGCTTCTTTGAAATCGCACAGAAGCGCAATTTGCTCTTCTATCACAAAGGGTATTTCTCGCACAGCATCGTCGCGGCAATGAGCGAGGTCGTGAAACTGCAACTGGAAGTGGCGGGACTGAGCACGTCCACGCGCAGAAGGATCTTTTCGTCGTTCATCGAGCTTTCGCACAATATCGTGCACTACTCGTGCGACGCGCTTCCCGAAGATCAAGGCCGCGGCGGTGCGATTCGCGAAGGCGCGATGTGCATTTCCGCCGAAGGCGAGCGCCACCTCATGGTGTGCGTGAATCCCATCGCCACGGCAGCCGTGGACGATTTGCGCGAGAAGCTGGAGCCGCTGCGCAACATGTCGATCGAAGAGATCAAGCAGGCCTACAAAATGTCATTGCGCGCCGAAACGCCTGCCGACAGCAAAGGCGCAGGACTGGGTTTTCTGACGATGGCGCGCGACGCCAGTGCGCCGCTCGAATTCGCGTTTCATCCACGCGAAGACGACACGGGCACCACACTGTTTTGCCTCAAGACCATCATCTGACCAGGGCACGCGTACAAAATGGATAACCTTTTTATCGCCGCCACGGCAACGTCGCCGGAAATCGACTTCCGTTTCGACGAAAACCTGCTGTCACTGCGAGGCGAGTCGTATCCCGAGCATGCGGCCGCGTTCTATACGCCGATCATCGAGCGGCTCAACCTGTGGCTCAAAGGTTGCGAAAACGCCGTGATCACGGTCGAGGTGACCCTCACCTACTTCAACAGTTCGAGCACGAAAATGCTGTTCAGCGTGTTCGACGCGCTGGATCGCGCCGCGGCGGCGGGCAACCCGGTGCAGGTGAACTGGTATCGCGACGAAGAAGACGAAACGATCCTCGAATTCGGCGAGGAACTGCAAACCGACTTCACGGCAATCAAGTTCAATGATTGCCCGGTTGCGACTTGAGGATGCTTTGAGGACGACGCGCGTGGAAACGACTGCCTTGCGGGACACACTGAAGGATCACTACCTTGACCTGTTCCGCAGCGAAAGCGAAGCACTGGAGCGGGCCCGGGCGATTGCCGGGGCTCCGGAGTCGCACGCGCAGAGTCATCGCGAGGCGCTCGTCGAACTGATCCACCACTACGAACGCCTGATGCGCGAAACGCGCCGCCTGATCGGGCGCAGCGATCGCGCCGAACGCGAAATGCAGGCGCTCACGCAGCAACTGCACTATCGCGCGACACACGACGCGCTGACCGGCGTATTGAATCGCAGCGCCGTGATCGAACGCACGGTCAAGGCGCTGCGCGCAAACCGGGCCGTGATGATCCTGCTCGACATCGACGACTTCAAGAAGGTCAACGACGACTTTGGTCATCCGGCCGGCGACAGCGTGATCTCGGGCATCGTGAACTGCCTGCGGCGCATTCTCGGCGAGACCGGCATTATCGGCCGCGTGGGCGGCGAGGAATTCACGGTCGTGTTGCCGGGCTTCGACATTGCGGATGCCCTGCAACTCGCCGAGCGCATGCGCGCGGCCATTGCGAGTCACGCGTTCCCCGCGCCGGTGTGCCGTCCCATCACGGCAAGCTTCGGCGTAAGCGACAATGCGGCCGGCACCGATTTCGACACCGCATACGGACTCGCGGATTCCGCGCTGTACACCGCCAAGCGCGGCGGCCGGAACTGCGTGACGTTCGAAGGACACATCGCCTCGGCAGGTTGAAAGCCACGGTCTGGCGGCTTTGCGGCCATTGCCGCGCAACGCGCGTTTTTTCTGAACGCCACACTACAATAGTGCGGAGAAAATCGCGACGCGTATGAAGAATGCTGGTCACGACATCGCGCGTCAGTAAAGTAAAACAGCGAGGCGATCGATGACAGCGAAGCAGCCGGCGCGCCTGGCATTGCCCGGGCAAGTCGTACTCGTGTTGCAGGGTGGCGGTGCGTTGGGCGCCTATCAACTCGGCGTCTATGAGGCGATGCACAAAGCCGGCATCCGGGTGGACTGGGTGATCGGCACTTCCATTGGCGCGATCAACGCGGCGTTGATCGCCGGAAACGCGCCAGAGCGCCGCTTCGAGCGGCTGGAGGAATTCTGGCATCGCGTCACCGACCGCACGCGCCTCGACGTGGCAGCGTGGCCTGGTTTGACGCCTGGCTGGGACAAGACGTTTGCAAAACTGATGATCATCGGCGGCGGCATCGCGGGCTTCTTTCAGCCCAACCCGGCGTCGTGGTTCGGGCCCCTCGCGCGCCTGGGCGTCGATCGCGCGTCCTACTACAAGATCGCGCCGCTGCGCGACACGCTCGCTTCCCTCGTCGACTTCGAACGGCTCAACGCGGGGCACCCGCGCCTCACCGTGGGCGCGGTGAACGCGCGCACGGGCGCGATGCACTATTTCGATTCGCGCGATCAGCACTTGAATGTCGAGCACATCATGAGCTCGGGCGCGCTGCCGCCCGCGTTCCCGGCGGTGCGTATCGACGGCGAGCCGTACTGGGACGGCGGCATCTATTCGAACACGCCGGTCGAGGTCGTGCTCGACGACAAACCGCGCAACAGTTCGGTCATCTTCTCGGTGCAGGTGTGGAATCCGGCGGGCCCGGAACCGGAAAGCATCTGGCAGATCGCGGAGCGGCAAAAAGACATTCAGTACGCGAGCCGCACGGAAAGCCATATCGCGCGCCAGCAGCAGATTCACCGCTTGCGTCATGTGATCCGCGAACTGGCGAAGCGCGTGCCCGAGGCCGAGCGCGACACCGCCGACGTTCGGCAGTTAGCGGCGTGGGGCTGCGAAACGACCATGCGGCTCATCAAGCTCGCGGCGCCGCGGCTCGATGGCGACGACCAGTTGAAGGACATCGACTTCACGCCAGCCGGCATCGCCGCGCGCCGGCGCGCGGGCTACGAAGCCGCCATGCGCGCGATCGAAGCGAGACCCTGGGAAGCGCCGATGGATCCGATAGAAGGCCTAAGCGTCTACAGTGCCGACGAAGAATAAAAGAAAGCGATAGGCCATGAAGGCCCTATCGCCCCACTCGAACCGCAGTGGAAAAAAGCCGGCGGGTGGAGCCGCCGGCCGAGCAGATCGATTCCATCGTTCAATGCACGGCTGCGGCGAGCAGCGATTTGAGTTTGGTCGCGCTGTCGGCAAGACGCTCGGGGTCGACGCGTATGCGGCGTGCGATCAGTTCCTGCGCCACGCGCACGTCACGGGCGATCTCGCCCGTTTGCCCCACGCCGCTCGCGCCCACCAGCCAGCCTGCTTCGTCGAACGCGAAAAAGACCTTCGACGCCGCGCCCGTTGCACGCACGGCCTGGGTCGAGCCGAACGCGGGCAGGCCCGCGATCTGGATCGTCATATCGTATTGATCGGACCAGAACCACGGCACGGCGCTGTACACCTCGTCGCGGCCGAGCATGTTGAGCGCCGCCACGCGCGCCTGATCTTCCGCGTTGCGCCAGCACTCGAGACGAATGCGACGTCGGTACAGCGGATGCACGAACGAGCACACGTCGCCCGCTGCGTAGATATGCGGGTCGCTAGTACGCAGCATGGGATCGACGGCAATGCCGTTATCGATCGAGAGACCCGCTTCCTGCGCCAGCGCCACGCGCGGCGCCACGCCAACGCCAACCACGGCCGCGTCGCAAGGCACGACGGAGCCATCGCCGAGCACAATGCCTTTGACGCGCCCTTCGCCCTCGAAGCGCTGCACCTGCACGTTAAAGCGTACGTCGACGCCTCGCTCGCAATGCAGGTCTACGAGGCATTGCGCCACCTCCGCGGGCACTGCGCGCATCAACGCACGCGGCGCGGCTTCGAATACCACGACTTCGCAACCGCGCTGTCTGGCCGATGCTGCGACTTCGAGCCCGATGAAGCCCGCGCCAATCACCGCAATGCGCCGTCCGGGCCCGAGTTCGCCCGCGATGGCGAGCGCGTCGCCGGCATTGCGCAACACGTGCACGCCCGCGAGGTCCGCGCCGGGCACGCTCATGCGGCGAGGCTCGGCCCCGGTCGCGATCAGCAAGCGATAGTAGGAAAGCGTTTCGCCATTCGAGAGCGTGACTGCGCGTGCGGCGCAATCGATCTTACTCGCGGCGCAACCGCTGCGCAGATCGACACGCTGCTCGCGATAAAACGCCTCACGGTGTATTGCGCCCTGCTCCGGCGTGCGCTCGCCCACCAGCACCGCCTTCGAAAGCGGCGGCCGCTCGTACGGGTGTGCGGCTTCGTCGCCGATCAGCGTAATCGCGCCCTCCCAGCCGCCTTCGCGCAACACCTGCACGGCGCGCGCGCCGCACTGGCCGCCGCCGATCACCACCATCGCATCGCCCGCACTCATGCCGACTCCTTGCGCGCTCAACGATACTGCCCGGCGAGCGCAGACACCTGCTGAATATTCTGCGGCGTGATGAAACCCGGCCCGGAACTGATATTGCGCGCCTCGTACACGGGCTTGAGTCCATAGTCCTTCAGGCGCTGCTGGAATTTCGGATTCTGCTCGAGCACAGTGCGCGCCTGCAGCACATCGTTGTTGTGGTTCTGATGCATGATCGCCAGCAGGGCAACCGGAATGTAACCCTGCAAATACGGCTGCTGATCGGTGCAGAACTTGATCGTGCCGTCCTTGATGCCCTTCGCGACATCCGTGTCGATATCGAAGGTCGCAAACCAGATCTTGCCCGCAAGGCCGAGACTCTTCACCGCGCGTATCGTCGGGTCGGCCGAAGTCGGACCGAGCGTGAGCACGGCCTGTGTGTTCGGGTGGTTGCGCAGATACGCGCTCACCTTCGATTCTATGCCCGTAGGATCCGTACCCGCATCGAGCACCGAGGTTTTCATATTCGCGCCGATAGCGTCGGCAAAGCCGCGGCAGCGCTCGAACGAGAGCGGGTTCGTCGCGTAATGGTTTACGCACAGGAACGTCTTCACGCCGTCCGCCTTCGCGCGCAGCCCCGCGTCCTTGCCCGCGAGATATTCGGGCTGGCCCACGTGCATGAGCGCGCCAAGTTCGGCGCTCTGCTGCTCCGTGCCCGTATTCGCCGTGATAAAGGGAATGTTCTTCGACTTCAGGCGCGACACCGCGCCTTTGAGCAGATCGAAATCCGCAATGGTCGTGATCACGCCATCATAGTTGCGCGCTGCCGCCTGATTCACAAGCTGCACCATGTCGGCAATATCGCCGTTGGGCGGATTGCGGTAGTCGGTCTGAACATTGAAGTCTTGATCGGCCTGCTTGATGCCGTTCTTCACGGTGTTCCACCATGCATCCGAGTCGGGCGCGTGCGAAATGAAGTCGAAATGCGCGACGGGGTCCGCGTGCACCGCAGGGCTCAGCGCGAGGGCGAATACCGTAGCCGCCAGCGGCAACACCTTCAGGAAAGGAACATTCACAGTTGTCTCCTAAGTTACATCGTTATCGTGGTGATTAAACGATTCGCATGTCGAATTATTCTGCGGCGAGCCCGAGATAGAGCGTGCCGCCCTCCACCTTCACCGGATGCGTTGCAAGATTCACGCAAACGGGCGCGCCCTTGGCCGCGCCTGAAGGAATGTGGAAGCGCCCCATATGCATCGGACACTCGATGATGTCGCCGAACACGAGACCTTGCGCAAGGCGCGCCGTTTCGTGCGTGCACACCCCGGCGGAAGCGTAGTAACCCGTGGGCGTGTGATAGATCGCGTACAGCTGGCCTTCGTGCTCGAATTCCATCACGTCCTCTTCTTCGAGTTCGTCGCTCGCGCACACCTCGTGCCATTGAAGAATGTTCATGGTCGTCTCCTCCATCTTCATCTTTCGAGAAATCGGCGGGCAGCCGAAGCTTTATTGCGCATCGGCGGCAAAGGCCTTTGATGCGGCGTCCTCGCGCATCGCGCCTGCGCCTGCCGTCTTGCCGGGCACCTGTGGCGTGATCATGTAGTCGCGGTCGTGACGTTGCATGCGCAATACGTGCACGATCTCGGCCCACGCGTCGAACAAGCCGTCATAAGCGGGCGGCAAGTCAGCCTCGATCGCTTTGCGCAATTTGGGCAGCGCATGAAACGGCACGTTGGGGAACATATGGTGTTCGACGTGATAGTTCATGTTCCAGTACAGGAACTGCAGCACGGGATTCAGGCGCAGTGTGCGGGTGGAAAAGCGGTGATCGAGTTCGTTTTCGCGCAGGCCGGTGTGCTGCGTAATGGCCAGCAGTTCGTGCAGCCAGGCGCCGTACGCACGAGGCAGAAGCAGGAACACCACCGGCAGCCAGCTATGCGCCACGAAAGCCCACACGCCAACGCCCACGTAGAGCGCGAGCATCACCCGCGAATTGCGGCGCATCGCCCGATATTCGACCACCGGCACAACGGCCTTCGCGCTTCTCGTGACGATGCCGAGGCTGTGCAGCACGATGTTGCCGAGATGATGAATGCCATGCGAAATGCGCAGGAAATCGGTGGCGAGCTTCAGGTAATTGGGCGGCCGCTTGACGGCGATTTCGGCGTCGGCGGGCACCGTGGCCGTGAGATGCGTATAGGTGTGATGTTGCGCATGCGACCAGCGGCTATAGATCTGCTCGCGCCAGGTCATGAAGCAGATGACCCAGTGCACAGTCTCGTTGAGCCACTCGCTCCTGAATGGCGTGCGATGACGCAACTCGTGTTCCATCGCCTCGGCGAACGCGTAGATCGTGCCGTAGAGCAGGAAGGCCGGAATGCACCAGAGCGTGCCCAAGGAAAACCAGGCGAGCGCGCCGGTGGCGAGCACGAGCGCCATGAAGCCGCCGAAATACATCAAGGCGACCCGGTCGTTGCGCCGCGTGACTTCCTTGAGCACCTTGCGGTCGAGCGGACAACGATACCAGTCGTCCATCGTGATGACCTGCGGCGAGCCTTGCTGTGCGGACATGAATCGAACTCCCGTGCATGACGTTGAATGCGGATGAGCGGTCTTGAATTCGCTCCTCCTTGAGGCGAATTACAGGCTCTAAATGAGCCATCGTCAAAGACTAAAATGACTCATTCTGAGCACTAAAGGGTTTTCACCTAAAAAATCAGCGGATGAAAACGTTCTCCACGTGGAGATAAAATTCAAATATCCATATCCGATGACTCATTTTGAGGCAAAATGCGTTCGTACTCACCCGCTGCGGAAATCCCATGAAAAGCCGCCCCACGCTGAAGCAGTTAATGGAGCTCACGCAACTGAGCCGCGCGACCATCGACCGGGCGCTCAACGACCGGCCCGGCGTGCACCCGCGCACGCGCAGCGCTGTGGAAGCGGCACTCAGGCAACTGGGCGCGAGTGACGAACGGGCGTTGTCCGTGGCCTCGCGTGGCGCGTCCAATGCACTGCGCGTGCGACTGCTCCTGCAGGCCGGCGACGCGTTCACCGCGGAACTCACGCGTACGGCAGCGAGCCTCGAAGCCGAGTTCGCCGCCGCGGGCGTCGCGCTCGACGTGGTCAATTGCGTGGGCGCCAGCGACGAAGACGTCGCGTTGCGCGTGCACGAGGCAGAGCCAGGGGCAGACGCCATCGGCATCATCTGCACGAACACGCCGCCCATTACGTCGGCGCTGCGCGAATGCATGGCGAGGGGGCTCGGCGTGGTGACGCTCATCACCGACGTCGACGCCGACGCGCGCCATACCTACGTCGGTGTGAACAACCGCGCCGCGGGACAGTCGGCGGCGTTCCTCGTTGGCCGTCACCTGGAGGGGCGGCCCTCGCCCTCCGTAGCCGTTGTGGTCGCAACGTTCTCGTACACCTGTCACGAAGACCGCGAGATCGGCTTTCGCTCGCTACTGCGCCAGCGCTTTCCCCACGTGAACGTCGTCGAGGTGATCAAGGGCGCCGATTCGGGCGCGGCGACCTACGAGGCCACGCGGCGCTGCATGGAAATGCACGGCGCGCTCGACGGCATCTACAACGTCGCGGGCGGCAACGAGGGACTCGCGGCGGCGCTGCGCGAACGCGGGCTCGCGGGCCGCACGCTCTATGTCACGCATGAAGTGAACGCCGTGACGGAGCCGCTGCTGCGCGCGGACGTCATCGACTATCTGCTCTCGCAGGATTTGCGCTTGCTGCTGCGCACAGCCGTCGAGCAGATGCGCCAGGCGGTGGCAGGCGGCACGCCCCCTGCGCAGGCGCTCGTGCCGATCGAAACGTATTCGCGCTATTCGCTGCCCTGAAGGGGCCGCACCGCGGACACTGCGCCGCCTGTTGCATGTCTTGCCCGTTTACGATACTTTATGCTCGTTTTTGCTCGATTAATCCAGCGAGCAAACGAACGAACGGGAGCCAAAACCCATGCAACGAACACGCCAGGCGGCCATTGAAAGCCTGCTGCCCGACGAGCGCGAGCGCCTGATCCTCGAAAAGCTGCGCGCCGAGGGCCGCGTGCTGGCCGCCGAACTCGCCGCGCAGCTCGACACCTCGGAGCACACGATCCGGCGCCATTTGCGCGATCTGGCCGAGGCTGGTCACTGCAAGCGCGTGTACGGCGGGGCGCTGCTCACGTCGCCCTCCAACAAGCCCGCCTCCGTGCGCATGCGCGAGCAACTGCCGGCCAAGGCGCGCCTCGCGCGCGCCGCCGCAGCGCTCGTCAAGCCCAACCAGGTGATTCTGCTCGACGCGGGCTCGACCAACGTCGAGATCGCGGCGGCGCTGCCCGACAATGCGGGCCTCACGGTGATCACGACTTCGCCGCAGGCCGCCGTGCGCGTGCTCGAGCGGCCAGGCATCGAAGTCATCATGATCGGCGGGCGCGTGAGCGCGCAGGCCGCGGGCGCACTCGGGGCGACGGCGCTCGTGCAAATTCAGCAAATCAAGGCCGATCTCTGCTTTCTCGGCGCGTGCGCACTCGACCCTCTGGAAGGCATTGCCGCATTCGATGCTGAGGATGCCGAAATGAAGCGCGCCATGGTCGCGGCAAGCGGCCAGATCGCGGCGGCGGTCACTACCGAAAAGCTGATGACGTCGGCGCCGTTCGTCATCGCGCCCTGCGCTTCGCTCGACTATCTGGTCGTCGATGCCGACGTGCCGAAACTCCATCTGAAGCAGCTAAAAGCCGCCTGTGGCGACGTGACGGTGGCGCGATGAGACCGCTACGCGAACGCTACGCCACCACGGCCGTCTTTCTGGCGAACGGCTTCGGCATTGGCGCGTGGGCCGTCGAGGTGCCGCGCGTGAAGGACAAACTGCTCCTTGGCGACTCGCTGCTGGGCGTCGCGCTCTTCGCCTTCGCGCTGGGCGCCATCGTCGCCATGCCGCTTGCGGGGCGGCTCGCACCGAAGTTCGGCAGCGGCCGTGCCACCGCCCTGCTCGGCGTGCTGTTCGCCGCCGCGTTTCCACTGCCTGCGCTCGCGCCCAATGCGCCGCTACTGTGCGCCGCGTTGCTGCTGCTAGGCGGGCTCAACGGCGCGCTCGATGTGTCGATGAACGGCCATGCCAGCGCGATCGAGAAAGTGTGGCACGCCCCGATCATGTCGTCGTTCCATGCTGCCTGGAGCGCAGGCGGTCTTGCGGGCGCGGCCGTTGGCACGGTGCTGCAGAAGGCAGGCTTCGGTGTGCTAAGCGGTCTCGCGCTGCCCGCCATTCCCATCGCTGCTCTGATCATCGGTGCGGCCCTGTTCTCGCTGCGCGATGTGGGCACGCGCCCAGAGGCCGCATCGGGCAGCGGCTTCGCGTTGCCGCACGGGAGCGTGGTAAAACTCGCCGCGCTTGCGTTCCTCTGCATGGTGACCGAAGGCGCCATCGCCGACTGGAGTGCCGTGTACCTGCGTACTGTCTTGCCGGCTCACGCAGATAGCGCGGGCATTGGCTATACGGCGTTCGCGTTCGCCATGGCGGCGTGCCGCGTGGTGGGCGATGCGTTCGTGCGGCGCCTCGGCGCGGTGCGCGTGGTCGCGCTGGGCGGCCTGCTTTCGGCTGCGGGCCTCGCGGCTGTGCTCGCCGCGCCTGCACTCGCTACGGCGGTCGTGGGGTTCATCTGCGTCGGCATCGGGCTTGCCAATGTGGTGCCGGTGATTTTCAGCGCGGCCGGGCGCACGACCGATCCGCCCGTGACGGGCGTTTCGATGGCGGCTACCGCTGGCTACGCGGGCTTTCTCGTGGGGCCGCCGATCATCGGCTTTGGCGCGGGGCTCGTGGGCTTGCAACTCGCGCTTGGCGTGCTGGTGCTCGCCACGCTCGCGGTGTGCTTTGCGGGCAGCCGTGCGGTTCGCGATGTGGATGCGTCGCGCGGCGAATCGGCAACGCAAGCGCAGGCGAGCAAAAATGCGCGTGACGCGGATCGGATCGAGGCGGAGTGACGTGCGCCTTCCTCAAGATATCGAATATCAGCACAAGATCCGGATATTCCCACCGAACCGCGCTACGTAGACTCGATCCCGAAGCTCAAACCACCGCATCCGGCCCACGCCGGATCGATCTTCGGGACCTCTACGATGGGCATCACGCCGGGAAACGCCACCCCACAGCGCGTCGTCGTCAATCTCTCGCATGCGAGCCTCGCGGCGCAATTCAGCGAGCAGATGGCCATTGCGGTCATCCCCATTGTCGCCGTGGTGGCGCTAGGCGCGAGCGCGCAGCAAAGCGCCTCGCTGCAGGCCATCAATACGTTGCCGTTCCTGCTGCTCTCGCTGCCTGCCGGTCTGGTTGCCGATCGCAGCAGGCGCAAGCCGCTTATGATCGCCACCGAACTGCTGCGCGCCGCCGCCCTCTTCGTGCTGTTCGCGTTGTTCCATGCGCGCGCGCTTTCTCTCTACACGCTCGGCACATTGGGCTTCGCCATCGCAACCGGCACCGTGGTATTCAGCGTGGCCGCGCCCTCGCTCGTCGCCACGATGGTCGAAACGGGCGACCTGCTCACCGCCAACCGGCGGCTCGAAATCGCGCGCAGCATCGCCTATACGGCGGGGCCTTCCGTGGGCGGCATGTTTGCGGGCTGGGCGTCTGGCGTGTTCGCGTTTCTCGCGGCGTTCGTCCTGTCGCTCGCCAGCGCATGGTTTCTCGCACGCCTGCCCACCGAGGCGCCGCGCCCGCGTTCGCGTCGCGCGCTCGCACGCGAGCTCTTCGACGGCGTGCAGTTCATCGCGCGCAGCACGCATCTGCGGCCGATCGTGGCGACGGCCTTCGTCTTCAATACTTCGTGGTATCTGTTGCTCGCCGTGTTCGCCTGGTACGCAATACACCGGCTCGCGTTCGCGCCATCGGCCGTGGGCGGCGCGCTCGGCGTGTATGGCTTCGGCATGGTGGGCGGCGCGTTTCTGTATAAGAGCATTGCAAAGCGCCTCGCCTTCGGACGGCAAATTCTGCTCGGCCCGCTAAGCGCCGCGCTTGCCTCGCTGCTCATGGCGAGCAGCGCGTTCACGCATTCGCGCGCCACCGTGTTTCTGGCTTTCTTTCTGTTTGGATTCGGGCCGATCGTCTGGACCATCTCGACCACGGCGTTGCGCCAGGTCGTCACGCCGCGCGATCTGATCGCGCGCGTCTCGTCGGTCATCATGATGGCGACGTTCGGTGCGCGCCCGCTCGGCGCCTTGCTTGGCGCGTTCCTGAGCACGCGCCTTGGCATCACCAGTTGCCTTGTGGGCGCCGCGTGCGGATTCGTCGTGCAGCTCGCGATCATCGCATTCTCTGCGCCCGCGCGGCTGCGCTCGATCGAAGGTCTCGATGAAGCGCGAGGCCACACGCGCGAAGCGAAGGAAATAACCTTCGCGACTGAGAACCACCAACAATAAGGCGGCCGAGGCCGCCCCTATTGCTTACTCGTTCGAACCGTCGAAGTCCACCACTTCGACCCAGTTCGCGCCCTTGCCCACCGGGTACTTGCCAAGCTCCTTCAGCGCGCCGCTCTTCGTCTCGATACGGTAAGCGCTCAGCGTGGGCGACAGTTGGCCCACGGCTAGGAGGTACTGTCCCGAAGGATCGATATTGAAGCCGCGCGGCTGCTTTTCCGTGGCGTACGTGCCGATGCGCGTGAGCTTGCCCGTTTCCTTGTTCACGCGATACGCGCCCAGTGTGCTCGACGTGCGCTCTGAGATATACAGATGGCGGCCATCGGGCGTGAGGTGCACATCGGCGCCCCACGGCTTGTCGCCGGAGAAGCCGGTGGGCAGGATCGAGATCGTCTGGATCGGCTTGACCGTGTTGTTCGCCGCGTTGAAGGCGAGCACGTGCAGCTTGCCGTCGAGTTCATCGATCAGATAGACGAAGCGCTGGTCCGGCGAAAACTGGAAGTGGCGCGGGCCGGAGTCCTTCGGCAGCGAGTAGGCGGGTTTCGCGTCTTCAGTGAGCGCGCCCGTGGAGGCGTCGAACTTCAGACGCAACCATGCGTCGGCGCCGAGCACGGAAGCGAACGCATAACGGTTGTCCGGCGAGGTGCGGATGATATGCGCCATCGGGCCCGTCTTCACGGTTTGCAGCACGTCGCCGGCCACGCCGTTTTCGGCGATGCGGTTCACCGCCAGCAAGTTGCCGCCGTACGACGCGGAAAGCAGATAGCGCCCCGTGCCGTCCGTGGAAACATAGGCCATGCTCTCCGCGAGCGGCGCGCGGCCGAGTTCGACGAGGTGGCCATCGAGCGGATTCACAGCGAAGCTCACCACGCGATACGGCTTCGAGCGCAGCGCCGCATACAGGCGATGATGATCGGGCGAGAACGCCATCGGCATGACCGTGCCGCCCACCGGCACGGTTTCGACCGCGGCCAGCGCGCCGCTTTGCGCATCGAGGCGGAACACCGAAATGTCCTGGCTATCGGCGTTCGACACGTACACGTAGCTGGCCGCGTGCACGGCCATCGACGCCGCGAGCCCGAAAACGGCACCCGCCACGCCGCGCAACTTTGCGTTCTTCTTCATCGACTTTGTTCCAGTTTGTTAGTTCTATTGATCAGGTTTGCACTCAACTGCCTTCACGCGTGCGCGCCAACGCGAAACACCGAAACCGCTTCCTTCATCGATTGCGCCTGGTGCTCCAGCGCGCTCGCCGCGGCGGCCGCCTGCTCCACGAGCGCGGCGTTCTGCTGCGTGACCTGATCCATCTGGCTCACGGCCATGCCGACCTGCTGAATGCCCGTGCTCTGCTCGGCGGTGGCCGTGGTGATCTCGGCCATGATGGTGGCCACGTTGCGCACCGAGTTCACGATCTCGTTCATCGTCTCGCCTGCCTGCGCGACGAGCGCGTTGCCGTTGCGCACGTCCTCCATCGAGGCGCCGATCAGTTCCTTGATCTCGCGCGCGGCGCCCGCGCTGCGTTGCGCGAGCGTTCGCACCTCGCCCGCGACCACGGCGAAGCCGCGCCCCTGCTCGCCCGCGCGCGCCGATTCCACGGCGGCGTTGAGCGCGAGAATATTGGTCTGGAACGCGATGCTGTCGATCAAGCCGGTGATCTCGGCGATCTTCTGCGAACTGGCGCTGATGTCCTGCATCGTCTGCACGGCGCGCCCCACCACGTCGCCGCCGCGCTGCGCGAGATCGGCCGCGCCGGTGGCGAGCGTGCTGGCCTCGGATGCGTTCGAGGAGTTCTGCTTCACGGTGGAGGTGAGTTCCTCCATGCTCGCAGCGGTTTCTTCGAGCGAGGCGGATTGTTCTTCCGTACGGCTCGACAGATCGAGATTACCCGCCGCGATTTCGCGCGCGGCCGTGTGGATCGCGTCGCAACTATCGCGCACGCCGGCCACGGTGCGCGAGAGCCCTGCCTGCATCCGGCGCATGGCCGCGAACAGCAGGCCAATTTCGTTGCGGCCCGCTTCGGGCACGCGCACCGTGAGATCGTTCGACGCGATGCGGTCGAGCACCGCGGCAGCTTCGGCCAGCGGGCGCGACACGATGCGCTGCAAGGCGAAATGCGTCACGACGACGAGCGCCAGCGCGATCGCCACGCCCATGCCCACGAGACTCACGATCCATGTGTAGCGCGCGTTGCCGTCGTCGAGCGTTGCCTCGGCGAGTGCGTTGGCGAGCTTCTGGAACTTCTCCACGTTCACGGAATAGGCTGCGCCCGCGGCGGTGATGTCGGTGTCGTTGACCGCCACATAAGCCGCCGTGTCGCCGTTGCGCAGCGCGTCGGTGGCGCGCGTGAGCGTATTGGAGAGCTGCGCTGCGGAGTCGAGCAATTGACGCTTGAGGTCCGCGTCCATGCCGTCGAACGCCGGGGCGTTGGCGAAGGCCTGCGTCTCGCTCGCCGAAAGCTCGAAGCTGTGGGCCGCGCTGGTCAGCGCAGAGTCGCGCGTGGCCGTGTCGTTGCGTTCCTTGAGCGCGCTATAGCCGCGCACGAGCGCCGAGCGCGTGCGCGTGGTGTCCTTGTAGGCGTCGTTGACCAGAATGGTCTGGCGCGCGATTTCGTGCAGGCGTTGTGCGCTCGCGTTCGACTCCCGCAGCGAGAACACGCCCGCGAAGCCGCCGATCAGGATCATCACGCCAAAGATCACCAGCACTGCAAGGAGGCTGGCTCGTACCGTCGTGTTGCGCATGTTGCTTCAATCCCCGGTTTGCATGGTGTTCTTCTTTACGGCTGAAACGCCGGAGTCTTGAGGGTACGCTCGCCATGTTGTCCAACAACTTGGCCGCATCATCCCACAGTCACGCGGTTATCCTGAAATTCGAGTAAACCCTGAGGTCGACCCAGGAGGCGCACGGTTTGGTTGCCTCGGCTTTCCGCGCGTTGTACGATTGGCTCTGACAACCAGCCTTGATGTCAAACAACTTGCTGACAACAAGCTGAACAGGCAGCGGAACAGGTCCGCAGACGGAACGCGCTTGATGCGAGTCAGGCGCGTTCCTGCGTAAGTAGATGCGGCGCGCACGAGGCGCGCCGTCGGGAGACAGCAGATACAGACCGCTTGTTGCACAAGCGAGCCCGTATCTCGCGCACGATAGAGGTCGATCCACATGTCGTTGAGCCGCACCGCCACGCAGTCCGATGTCGCGAAGCGCACCAAAGCGCGCTATCTGATCCTCTCGCTGATCTTCATCATCACCACGCTCAACTACGCGGACCGCGCCACGCTCTCGGTCACGGGTTCGGCCATGCGCACCGAGTTCGGTCTCGACGCCATCCACATGGGCTACATCTTCTCGGCGTTCAGCTGGGCCTATGTGCTCGCGCAGGTGCCCGCCGGCTGGGTGCTCGACCGCTTCGGCGCGCGCCGCGTGTACGCGGGCAGCATCTTCCTGTGGTCGCTCTTCACGCTGCTGCAAAGCTCGATTGGTCTGCTCGGCAGCGCAGGCGCCGCCATCGCGGGCCTCTTCGCCCTGCGCTTCGCGATGGGCGCGGCCGAAGCGCCCGCGTTCCCCGCCAACGCGAAAGTGGTGGCGAGCTGGTTCCCGGCGAAGGAGCGCGGCACGGCTTCGGCCATCTTCAACTCGGCGCAGTATTTCGCGGCCGTGGTGTTCACGCCGCTCATGGCGTGGCTCACGCACGCGTATGGCTGGCATCACGTGTATATCGTGATGGGTTTGGGCGGCCTCGTGCTCGCCTTCGCGTGGATCCGGTTCATGAAGAACCCGGCCGATCACCCGGGCGTGAATCAGCTGGAACTCGAATACATCGAGGCGGGCGGCGGCATCGTGAACGGGCATCAACGCACGGCGCGCGCTGAACGCAAGGCACGCAAGGGCGCGAACTGGGCGGTCATCCGCCAGCTGCTCGGCAACCGCATGCTGCTGGGCGTCTATCTCGCGCAGTACTGCATCAACGTGCTCACGTACTTCTTCCTCACGTGGTTCCCGATCTACCTCGTGCAGGCGCGCCACATGACGATCCTGAAGGCCGGGCTCGTCGCTTCGCTGCCCGCCATCTGCGGGTTCCTCGGCGGCGTGCTGGGCGGCGTCGCTTCGGATGCGCTGATCCGCTCGGGCCGCTCGCTCACCGTGGCGCGCAAGGTGCCGATCGTCGGCGGCATGATGCTCTCGTGCTGCATCATCGGCTGCAACTACGTGAACAGCGACGGGATCGTGGTCGCGCTGATGTCGCTCGCGTTCTTCGGCAAGGGGCTGGGCGCGCTCGGCTGGGCCGTGATCGCCGACACCGCGCCGCGCGAAGCCATTGGCCTTTCGGGCTCGATCTTCAACATGTTCGGCAATGTGGCCGGCATCGTCACGCCGATCGTGATCGGCTATGTGCTGGCCGAGACCGGTTCGTTCAACGGCGCGCTGGCCTTTGTCGGCGTCAACGCGCTCGTCACGGTGATCAGCTATCTCGTGATCGTGAAGGACATCAAACGCGTGGAGTTGAAGGCCGCCTGAAGCGGCGGCGCGTTATGACGGCTCGTGGGCCCGCCGCGCCAGCGCGCGGGCCGCGACAATGGCGGCCGCGAAGCCCGAAGCCGCGCCCACCAGCAAGGCCCAGCGCGGCCCCCAGTGGTCGGCGATCCATCCCACGATCGGCGCACCGATGGGCGTGCCGCCCAGCGCCACGGCGAGGCGGATCGCCAGCACGCGCCCGCGCATGCCGGGCTCCGTGGAAAGCTGCATGAGGCTGTTGGTTTCGGTCGTGAACGTGAGCGCCGCGATGCCGATCATCACGAGCGCGCCGCCGAACCACCAGTAGCCGGGCGCAACGGACGCCAGCACGCACCCCACCCCGAACGCCGCCGCCGCGAACAGCAGCGAGACGAACCGCGGATGGCTGCGCCCCGCGCCGAAGAAGGCGCCGCTCATGGTGCCCACCGCCATCAGGGAAGAAAGGAGTCCGTAGCGTCCCGCATCGGCGTGGAAGACGTTCACGGCCATCGTCGAGATGAAGATCGGAAAGTTCAGCCCGAACGTGCCGATCAGGAACAGCATGACAAGAATAGCCCGCAGGTCGGGGCGCGCCCACACGTAGCGGAATCCCGCGGCTATGCCGCCCTTCGCGGGCTGCTTGCGCGTAGCCGATCGCAGCTCGCCCACGCGCAGACGCGTCAGCGAAATCAGCACGGCGACGAACGAAAGACCGTTGAGCAGGAAGGCCCAGCCCACGCCCACCGAAGCAATCACGAGCCCCGCCACCGCCGGCCCGATCATGCGCGCGGCGTTGAACGAGGTGGAATTGAGTGCGACGGCGTTGGAGAGATCGGCGTCGCCCACCAGCTCCGAGACGAAGGTTTGCCGCACCGGCGAATCGAATGCCGTCGTGCAGCCGAACAGGAACGCGAACACATACACCTGCCACAGCTGCACGAGCCCCGTGACCGTGAGCACGCCCAGTGCAATGGCAAGCGCGCCGAGCAGCGCCTGCGTGAGCATCAGCAGCTTGCGCTGATCGAAGTGGTCGGCGGCGAAGCCCGACCACGGCATGAACAGCATCTGCGGGCCGAACTGCAAGCCCATCACGATGCCCACCGCCGCCGCGCTGTGATGCGTGAGGCCGGTGAGCACGAGCCAGTCTTGCGCCGTGCGCTGCATCCACGTGCCGACGTTCGAGACGAGCGCGCCCGCCGACCACACGCGATAGTTGTAACTCTTGAGCGAACGGAAGAACCCCGAAGCAGGAGCGCCCATGTGACCGCCCCGCCTCAGTCGGCCACGAGCCGCTTGAGCAGTTCGACTGCGGCGGCCAGCTGCTGTTGTTCGGTGCCGGAAAGGCGCGTGTCTATCCTGCGCGAAAGCCAGTCCTGGCGCGCGGCCCGCCCCTCCTTGAGCCACTCGCGAAAGGCATGGGTGAGCGACCAGAGCGTTTGGCGACCGTCGTTGGGGTCCGGCGCGCCGCTGATATGGCCCGCCGCCTCGAGCGGCGCGATGAGCGTGCCCATCGACTGCGGGCGCATGCCCTCCGCGCGCGCGAGGCTCGACACCGTGGCCGGCCCCTCGCGTTCGAGCCTCAACAGCACAGCCATCTGCGACGGCGTGAATTCGCCGAGGATTGCCTGCTCGCGAAAGCGGCGGCGCAGTTGCCCGACCAGGGCACGCAGGTCGCCGGCAAGCGACGCGGCGAGGTCGGCAGGGGGAGTGTTGGCGCGATCGGTCATCCCCGCATTCTAGGAGATATGAAGGTAAACTGCAAAGCTAACCTTCACATCTCTGAGTCCTGGCTGCGGCGACATTCGTTCGGGAAGATCCTGGCGGGCAGGATGCGTTCTATCGCGCAGCAGTAATAATCCGTAAATTGGCTGTCGGGGCACGCCAGTCGCCGTACCGTAAAATCGGTCGCGCCCACTTGCCCCTTTTACAACGATGCTTCGCTCTTTCGAATCGACTGTGCGTCGTGGCGCACGCTGGCTGTTACGTGCCACTTGCGCACGCCGAACGCCGCCCGAGCGCGAACCCCTGCGTGCTGGCGATGCTTTCTCCCGTGCATCTCTCGTTACCGCGCAATGCGCCCCTGGGCGCATTCATCGGCATCCGAATTAATTGCGAATATTCGTTATGAAGAATTGAATCGCCACTGCGATAGAATCGGCGTCGGCCACGCATGCCGCATGAAAGTGGAGACGCTCAACCCTGTTGGAAATGTGAGGGAGAAACCATGAAGATGGACAAGCTCGCGGCATTCGCGTTAATCGCCGCTGCGCTGTCGCTCGAGGGCTGCACGTCCGTAGCCCAAAAAGATACCGACCAGTGCGTGGAAAGAATGCAGCGGTCCGCGGAGCCCGCGATCGTCTCGGTCAATGACAAGCGGCAGTCGCCGGATGGCAGCTCATTCACCGTGAGCGGCATGATGGAAGACCGGCGCACGCATGAGCTCGTGCCCGCGAAAGTCGAATGCCAGTTCGACGGCAAGGTCCTGACGGGTTTCCGTTGGCTTGCGCCCGCCAATTTCGCATCGAAGTACTGAGCGTCCCGATGCGCTTCTTCGACAGCCTGATGAGCTGAAAATGGATATCGAACGGCGGGCACGTGGTTAGGTTCGTCGCGGCGGCTCGCAGCGTGACAACCCGCCGTGACCCGGGTATTCAGCCAGGACCGCCCGACCTTTCCTCGTCCACGAGCGCAATAGCCGCATCTGCATTCATGGAAAGACGGACCTTCTCACCTTCGACACGTGCCACGAGAGCGATGTCAATGTAGTGATGATGCTTCTTGTGCTTCCCGAAGCCATCGCCACGTACCAGCTTGATGCGATTTCCCTCGACGCTGTCGACCGTGCCGATGAACACGCCATCAGCACCGACGACTTCCATACTCTCCCTTACACTTTCATTGCCACTCATCGCAACCTCCATCTACGTCTAATGAACTGACACACCGGTTCGATATTCAGTCTGGAGTTCGGTCATATTGGATGATAGATCCAAAGGGCAGCCATCGAGGAAGGGACATCTCGTGCGCCTCGCGCGCCGGATCGGCACATCCACGCGCGGCACCCGGTCCCGATGCGCGTGCACGCGATTGTCGCTATGCTGACGGTCTGTTTAGCCGGCGCGCGGGGCATGGACCGATAGTTAATATCGGAAGATTCGCGTTGTCGCGTACCGTGCAGTCGTCTATCTTGAACGGGCGCGCAGCCCATCGAATGGTGAGTGCGAAGTGTCCCAAAAGCCTTCCGCCAGGTTGTCCCGTCACGCTTCGGTCAGCGGCTTCGTGGAAGTGCGCGGTGCGCGCGAGCATAACCTCAAGGATGTGGACGTCGCGATCCCGCGCGACGCACTCGTCGTGTTCTCAGGCGTCTCCGGTTCAGGCAAGTCCTCACTTGCCTTCGGCACTATCTATGCCGAGGCGCAGCGGCGCTACTTCGAGTCGGTCGCGCCGTACGCGCGGCGCCTGATCGACCAGGTGGGCGTGCCGGACGTGGATGCCATCGACGGCCTGCCACCCGCGGTCGCGCTGCAACAGCAACGCGGCGCCAGCAATGCGCGCTCGTCCGTCGGCAGCGTGACCACCCTGTCCAGTCTCGTGCGAATGATGTATTCGCGCGCCGGCGCCTACCCGGCGAACCAGCCGATGCTGTATGCCGAGGACTTCTCGCCTAACACGCCGCAGGGCGCGTGCGCGACCTGTCATGGTCTGGGCCGTGTGTATGAGGTCACCGAAGCCACCATGGTGCCGGACCCATCGTTGAGCATCCGCGAGCGGGCGATCGCGTCCTGGCCGCCCGCCTGGCACGGGCAGAACCTGCGCGACATTCTGGTTACCCTGGGCCACGACGTCGACCGGCCGTGGAAGGATCTGTCGAAGAAAGACCGCGACTGGATCCTGTTCACCGAGGAAACACCCACCGTGCCGGTGTATGCGGGCCTCACGCCCGCGCAAACCCGCGTTGCGCTCAAGCGCAAGCTGGAGCCGAGCTACATGGGCACCTTCACCGGCGCGCGGCGTTATGTACTGCATACGTTCGCCAACACGCAAAGTGCGCTGATGAGAAAGCGCGTGTCACGCTTCATGGAAGGGATGTTATGCCCCACGTGCCACGGCAAGCGGCTCAAACCCGAGGCACTGGCGGTGACCTTTGCTGGCGTGGACGTTGGCGAATTGACGCAAATGTCGCTGGATCGCCTGGCTCACCTGCTCGAACCCATAGCCCATGGCGATTTCCGCGCCCATTCCGCCGGAGCAGGCACCGACAAGGAAGCGACCCGGCGCGACCGCGCGGAGCGCGCAACCGCGGGCCTGGCCACGCACGCGATCTCACCGGATGTGCGCCGCACTTCTGCATTGTCGGAGGAGAAGCGCATGGCGGCCCAGCGCCTCGCCGAAGGCGTGGTCGCGCGGTTGCGCCAGTTGCGAGGACTAGGCCTCGGTTATCTGACGCTGGATCGCGCGACGCCAACGCTCTCGGCGGGTGAGCTTCAGCGGCTTCGGCTGGCCACGCAATTGAGTTCGATGCTATTCGGCGTCGTGTACGTGCTCGATGAGCCCTCGGCGGGGCTGCACCCCGCGGACAGCAACGCCCTCTATGACGCACTCGACAAGCTGCGCGACGCGGGCAATTCGGTGTTCGTGGTCGAGCACGACCTTGACCTGATGCGCCGCGCGCAATGGCTGGTGGACGTGGGACCGGATGCCGGCGAACATGGCGGCCGCGTGCTCTACAGCGGCGCGCCCGACGGCCTGCGCGCGATCGCTGAATCGCGCACCGCACGTTACCTGTTCGACGAGATTCCCGCGCCGCCCAGCCGCAGTCGCGCCCCGAGTGGATGGCTCGAGCTGCGGGGGATTCAACGCCACAATCTGCACGGCGTGGACGCACGCATTCCGTTGGGCGTGTTGACTGCGGTCACGGGTATCTCCGGCTCCGGCAAATCCAGCCTCTTCGCACAAGCACTGCCCGAACTGGTGCTCCTGCACCTGGGCCACGAATCCGAGGACGATTCGGCCGAAGCCGCGAGCGAGGGGCCGGCAGTGATCGAAACCACGGGTGGCCACCTCGCCGGCGATGTGGATGCCGTGCAGCGCGTGGTGCAGGTGGACCAGAAGCCCATCGGCCGAACGCCGCGCTCGAACCTGGCCACCTATACCGGCCTGTTCGATCACGTGCGCAAGCTGTTTGCCGCCACGCCTGATGCACGCCGCCGGCGCTTCGACGCGGGCCGGTTTTCGTTCAACGTGCCCAAGGGGCGCTGCGAAACCTGCGAGGGAGAAGGGTTCGTGAGCGTGGAGCTGCTGTTCATGCCGAGCGTGTATGCGCCCTGCCCGACTTGCCACGGTGCACGCTACAACGAAGCCACACTGAAAGTACTCTGGAACGGGCGCAACATCGCCGAGGTGCTCCAGATGAGCGTGGACGAAGCCCGCGACTTCTTCGCCAGCGAGGACGTGGTAGCGCGCCCGCTGCAATTGCTGCGAGAGATCGGACTGGGATACCTGCGCCTGGGACAGCCGGCCACCGAGCTCTCCGGAGGCGAAGCGCAGCGCATCAAGCTGGCCACGGAGCTGCAGCGCAGCCAGCGCGGCCGCAACCTGTACGTGCTCGACGAGCCGACTACGGGGCTGCATGCGGCGGACGCCGATCGATTGCTCGTGCAGTTGCAGCGTCTCGTCGACGCGGGCAACACGGTAGTCATGATCGAGCACGACATGCGTGCGGTGACACAAGCCGATTGGGTGATCGATGTGGGACCAGGCGCGGGCGACGCGGGTGGCCGCGTGGTGGCGACCGGCACGCCGCAACAGGTGGCACGGGCGCCGGGCAGCCGAACCGCGCACTTCATTGCGCAGGAGTTGGCGCGGTCCGAATCGACCGTACCGGACCGGTCAAGCAAACAATAAAGCTCGCCTATGTGACACCTTCCCCTTATTTGCGCAGTCGCATGCCAGATTCCGGCCGCGTCCACGGCCACCCTGCTTCAGATTCAATGTGAACGATCAGAACCCCTGTGCGGTTCCCGTGGAATGCGCGACCAGCAGCACGACGCCCAGTATGCAGGCGCCGATGAACGCCGCCAGCCCAACGGCCACGAACGGGAGCCAACTGAAGTTGATATTGGCCAGATCGGCTTCGTGCGACGCGCTCTTGCGCACGCCAAAAAAGCTCCACAGGACCATGCGCACCATTTGCAAGAGTTCCATCACGTTCTCCATCGGGTTCAATTCGATGGGTCGATATTCGCCCTTCACAGGGGGCAAAAAAAGCAGCAGTTGCGCAGAATCTGAGCGATGCAGCAGAAGCGACCCGGCTCCGGACAAAGAAACGCCCCGGTACTCGCGCACCGGGGCGAAAGGCTTGCCACGCTACAGGCAAAAAGAGCCGCAAGCTCTGCGGGTTTAGGTGATGATCCAGGCACTCACGCAGTAATCCCGGCGCATCCCGGGAGAACAGACCCGCACTGCGATGCGCACTGGCCGCAATCATCGGCTCTTCGCGCAAGGCCGTATAGCAGCAGCCGACGCATAATTGAGCGCAGCAGATTGAAATCCCGTTCCTGCACGCCACAAGAACAGTACGATTCGACCGATGACAGCACTGGAAGAGCCTGAACGCATGACACGCTATGAACGCCTTGCGCAGAGCATGGCCGCCGAGATTCGCTCTGGCAACCTGAAGCCGGGCTCCCGCATGCCGTCGCTGCGGCAGATCATCGCGCAGCACGGCGTGAGCCAGTCCACGGCGGCGCGCGCCTACTACGTGCTCGAACAGTGGGGCCTCGTGCGCGCCGAAGAACGTTCGGGCTACTACGTCGCGCCGCCCTCGAAGGCCGGCCACGCGAATTCGCGCGCAACGACAGGCGAAACCGCTACCGTCGATATCAGCGAACTCGTGTTTTCGGTGCTCGACGCCGCCAAGCGCCCCGGCATCGTGCCGCTCGGCTCCGCGTTCCCTTCCCCGCTGCTCTTTCCGCTCTCGCGCCTTGCGAAATCGCTCGGCCAGGCCGCGCGCAGCGTGAGCCCGTGGAGCACGGTGGTCGACCTGCCGCCGGGCAACGAGAACCTGCGGCGGCAAATCGCGCTGCGCTACATGCGGGTTGGCATCTCGCAGCCGGCCGAGGACATCATCATCACGAACGGCGCGCTGGAAGCGCTCAATCTTTGCCTGATGGCCGTCACGCAGCCCGGCGATATTGTCGCGGTGGAGTCGCCGGGCTTTTATGCCGCGCTGCAGGCGATCGAGCGGCTTGGCTTGCGCGCGGTCGAAATACCGGTGGATACCGCCACGGGGCTCGACCTCGACGCGCTGGCGCAAGCGCTGGAGAAGCACCCCATCCGCGCCTGCTGGTTCATGACGAATTTCCAGAACCCCACGGGCGTGACGTTGTCGGCGGCGAAGAAAGAAGCGCTAGTCGAGCTGCTCGCGAAACACGAAGTCCCGCTCATCGAAGACGACGTGTACGGCGAGTTGCACTATGCGCCGAACTATCCGCCGCCGGCCATCGCGTTCGACCGGCGCGGCCTCGTCATGCATTGCAGCTCGTTTTCGAAGAACCTCGCGCCCGGTTATCGCGTGGGCTGGGCGAGCGCCGGGCGCTTCGCCGAGCGCGTGCAGCGCCTCAAGCTCATGACTACGATCTCGGCGAGTATTCCCGCGCAGGCCGGCATTGCCGACTATCTGGAGCATGGCGGCTACGAGCGCCATTTGAAGAAGATCCGGCTGGCCATGCACACGCAGCGCGACGCCATGATCGAGGCGATCCGCCGCTGGCTGCCTGAAGGCACGCAGCACACGCGCCCCGAGGGCGGCTATTTTCTGTGGCTGACCTTCCGCGAGCCGATCGACGCCATGGCGCTCCATCGTCTCGCGATTGAACGCGGCATCAGCGTCGCGCCGGGGCCGCTCTTTTCCGCGTCGCATGCATTCGAAAACTGCATCCGGCTCAACTATGGTCATCCGTGGTCGCAGCGCATCGATGAAGCGATCCGCACGCTCGGCGAACTGCTCGTTCATCCCGAGGTGTGCTCACGCTTGTGATCGATCGATGCGCGCAGTGCCAACCCACAGCAACTTCAACTGCCGAAGAACAGATTGCAGAAGCTCGCCGGGCCCACACAAGTGTTGGCGTCCCTTGCCGGCGTCGTAGCCGGACGCTGCGGCGCCCGATACGTATTCGCTCGCGACGTATCCGCCTGAGCCGTTTGTTGAGCCTCCGCACGGGCCGGCGCGAGGGGTTGTGCTTGGACTGCGAAACTAGCAGCGAGCGAGCCTGCAAAAAGGACAGCAGTAAGCAGTTTCATTTCAATCTCCATCTAGCAAGTTGACGGAAGCGAGGCCTCCGGGGAAACAGCCTGGTCAGATTAATCACTTGCAGCAGATAAGAGAATCTCGCAGTCTCGGGAATGAATCTTCCAATTATCGGGAGTATCGCCTCGTCGGCCTGCGTAGCGCGCTTCGGACACTCACAGCAGGCAAACACGACTCAGATCCACCGTGCGGCGATAGACGTTCCTGTTGAGCCACGGTACGAAGGTATATTCGTCATAGGCAGTACTGCCAGCGAATATCCAGTTGTGCAATGCGTGAGACATAACGACCTCTCAGGCTCTGGATGATTGCGCGCGCTGCTGACGTCGTGCATTCGGGCAAGACGTGCACGAGATGTCCCATGTCGATGTCTTCACGAACCATGGTTTCAGGCAGTGTGGCGATGCCCGTGCCGTTGAGCGCCGCGGCGCGCAGCAGCACCTCGTTGCCTTCCATCGACGACATGGGTGACACGCTCACTTTCCGCCCGCCCTCATGCAGGTCGATGGCGTCCACAGTCTTCTTTCTCGTTTCGGGATCGATCAGCAGAAAGTGACTGGCGAGTTTCGAAGCGGATTCCGGCGCGCCGTGCCAACGCGGTTTCGCCCGGTATCATCAAGTCGCCGATGCACACACCCGAAACGCACGCCACGCTCGGTGCGATGCACCCGGTCGGTCACATGGGTGAAATGAGCGACATCGTCAACGCGATTCTCTATCTCGACTCGGCACCGTTCGTGACCGGCGAGATCCTGCACGTGGACGGCGGCCAGAGCGCGGGTCACTAAGCGCTCGAGCGTCGCGCGCAAGCCATTCATTGCACGTTCGTCAGCGTCTTCGTAATGACGAGCCATTTGTCGCGCTGGCGCATGATCGAAAAAAAGTTGTAGTAGTTGAATCCGAGCATGCGCACGTGCAGTTTCGCCGTCGCGATGTTTTGCTGAACGTCGAGCATCAGCAATTCCGTCTCGACCGGCTCGCCCAGTTCAGCCGGCGATTTTCTGTTTGCAACCCCTGCAAGATACTCATCGATCGTCTTGTAGCAGGGCTGGCCATTCACCTCCCCCGCTACGGTCGCACGCGCGTCGAACACCGTTCTCAACTGCTCCACATCGCCTCGCCATGTGGCGTCGAAATAGCGCTGGACGAGTTCGAAGATTTCGTTGCTGTCGCTCATTGCTAAACACTCCTACTGGATTCCTGCCTCTTACCATGCATGCAAAGCGTGCAGCGCAATCACTCGCGCAGCACACTTACGAAAAACCCGGAACGTACAGATCAAGCGAGCGGCCCTTCGATCTCGTTGAGCCTTTCCTCGAGGGCGTTGACGCTGGCATAGCCCGACTGTACGGCGTAGGTCCGGCCTTGCTCTTCGAGCAGCAACGTGGGGAACGACGCCACGCCGAGCGCTCGCGCACGTGCGAAATCGCGCTGCGTCTCTTCCTTCGCTTCTGCCGCTTCCCATGCCTGGTGAAACGCTTCGACGCTCACCTGAACGCCCGCTGCATGCAGCGCCATTGCCGCGATATCGCTCAGCACGTGACCATCGGTCGTATCGCGCCCTTGCGCATAGAAGCCATTCTGAAGCGCGCGGAACACCGGGAGCAATGCGTCGCCGTTCGCGAAACGGCGCGCCGCCACGACGGCGCGGCACACCGGCTCCGTATCGTAGACGAAGCCCTCGCGCGCCATGAACGCGTCGCGGTTGAACGGCAAGCCGCTCAGCGCTTCGACGCGCTGCCAATGCTGCAGCCGGAACCGCTTGCCGGTTGCATCCAGTACATCGGTCGCGCCGGCGCGAATCCCGCCGACCACGATTTCCAGTTTCAGATCGGGCACGCGCGCGACGAGCGCCGAAAGCTCCTTGCCAAAGCCATAGCACCACGAACACATCGGATCGCCAACATAGATCAATTTCATTGTTGCTCGCTTAAATGAAGAGACAACGCGGGGCTCGCGGAACCCCATGCCCCGCATCGCTCCCAGCCATCAAAGTCACTATAGGATTGCGCCTCGACCCGATAAACGCAGCAGCCAGAACTTCTTTTGTTACATGACGGAAAGAGGAACCGCCTAAAACATGTCCGAAGCAGCTTGATGGCCTGCGCGCGGCCCGCCCGACTCCTCGCCATCCCTCAACGGAATGAACGGCCCGGTGATCATCTCCGAATAGCTCATGCCAGGGCCGACCATCGGAAACACATCGGCGTCCTGATCGATCATCACTTCAAGGAAGGCGGGACCGTCGAAGTCGATGAAGGCCCTGAGCTTTTCCTCGACTTCCGCAAGAACCTCGACGCGCTGCGCGAACTCGAAACCGTCGGCGCGCGCCGCCATGACAAAGTCCTTTCGATGCAGCGACTTGTCGCTCACGCACAGGCGCCCGTCGTAGAAGAGACGCTGCCACTGCCGGATCATCCCGTCACCGACATTGTTGAACAGCAGCACTTTCACGGGCACGCCATACGTGGTTGCGGTTTCCAGATCGCCGATGTTCATGCGCATGCTGCCGTCACCGTCGATATCGATCACGAGCGCATCGGGGCGTCCCATCTGGGCACCAATCGCGGCGGGCAAACCGAATCCCATCGTCCCCATGCTGCCCGACGTGAGAAAGCTGCGCGGCTCGACGAAGTCGAAGAACTGCGCCGCCCACATCTGGTGCTGGCCAACGCCCGTGGTGACGATAGCGCGCCCGCCAGTCAGCTCGCTCAACTTTTCCACCACGAACTGCGGCTGAATGAGCGGGCTATTGCGGTCGTAATTCATGCCGTAGCGCCGCTTCAGTTCCCCGATGTGGTCAAGCCATACCGCGGGGGCCTGCACGTGCGCTTCATGTTGCATCAGCGAAAGCAACGCGTCCTTCGCGTCGCCCACATGGGTCCAGTGCGCGCGCTTCACCTTGTTGATTTCCGCCTCGTCGATATCGATGTGCGCCACAAAGCGCGCTCGCGGCGCAAACGCATGAGGGCGGCCGCCGGCGACACGATCGTCGAAGCGCGCGCCCACGGCGATCAGGAAATCGCAATCTTCCACCGCGTAGTTCGCGCAGGCCGCACCGTGCATGCCCAGCATGCCGAGCCCCAGCTCGTGCTTCACGGACATCGTGCCGAGGCCCATCAACGTATTCACCACGGGAATGCGATAACGCTCGGCGAATTCGTGCAACTCCGCCGTGGCGCCGGCCGTGATGACGCCGCCACCCACATACAGCAGCGGGCGCTTGCTTTGCGCCAGCAGATCGAAAAAATCGTGGCGCTTGCTCTCTTCGAGGCGTGCGCTCTTCGCCACCTTGCGAAGACGGTCCGAGTAGCCGCGAAACGCCAGCGTACCGTGCCCCTGCCACGTGCCGCTCCAGTTCTGGATGTCTTTCGGCACGTCCACGACAACGGGACCGGGACGGCCGGTGCGCGCCACTTCGAATGCCGTGCGCAGCGTTGGTTCGAGCTTGCCCGGGTCGGTCACCAGAAACACCTGCTTGGCGCACGCCGACATGATGTTGAACACCGGCGCTTCCTGGAAAGCATCGCTGCCGATAGCGGCGCGCGGCACCTGTCCGCAGATGAGGACCACCGGCACCGAGTCGCCATTGCAGTCGGCGATCGGCGTCACGGCATTTGTCGCGCCGGGACCCGACGTCACCATGAACACGCCCACTTTCCCGCTCGCGCGCGCGTAGCCCGCAGCCATGAAGCCCGCGGTCTGTTCGTTGGCGGGCACGACGAGGTTGATCTGGCGTGCGGGCTCGTCGGCATGCAGTTCGTTGAAGCGAAATACCGCGTCGTAGGTCGGCAAGATTGCGCCGCCGCTATAGCCGAATACGGTATCGACGCCTTGTTCGCTGAGTACGCGCAAGATGATATCGGCGCCTGACATCGGTTCGCCGGAAAGCGGCGCTTTGGGAGCGCTTTCTGAAGCCATTTTGGGGTTCTGGGTCATACCTGACTCGCACGAAAACGGGCGCTGATGCGATCAGCGGCCAAACACAACGGATCATTTCCCTTCCGACTCAAGAACAGCGTATGTCCCCTACCAGTTCGTGGCCTGCGGCTTCGGCGGGTTCTCCGCATGAAGTCCAGTCCACCCGGCACGCTTTTAATGTGCGCCCGGAAAAACCGTGCGAAAGGGTTCCAAAGATTGTGACAACGATTGCATCGAACCGTGTCAGCAAGAAGATGGTTTATGGGCCAGGGTAAGTCGCTTCCGGGCCAAAGGTCCCCTTCCTACCATTCGGCAATGCCCACGTCGAGGTCCTCGTCGTAGAAAGCAACGAGAAACTCTTCCGGCATCAGCCACGAGTCGACGCTCACGGTTTGTGCGCCGACATCGACGTCGACCTTCGCGTCGGCATCCACGGACTTCATCGCATGCACGATCGTCGGAAGATCGTCCGTGCGGATTTCGGTTTTCATCGCGAACTTCATTTTTCACCTCTCTGTTTTGATAACAGTCCCAATCACTATAGGATTAACGCTCGCCGCCACCAACCAGGCTGGCCTCAATTCACTCTTTACATCGCGTAACCCAATCCGGCGGTACGCGACGATCATCAGGCTTCGTTGAGGATGTCCACTTCTTCGGCAAACGCCAGGTCCGCTTCCCGCACGCCTGCAACACCCAGGCCACTCAACCGGAGCAGTTCCGAACGGTCGCCGTGCTGGACGAACGCGTCGGGAAGTCCGAGTGAACGGTGGCGTCGCCGAAGGCGGCAACTGCTTCAGGATCTGCTGCGAAATGGCCGTCACCTGCGCATTGGCCGTGGCGATATTGGTGCCCGGCTGAAAGAAGATCTTGACGATGCCGTATCCGGTGAGCGACGTGCCTTCGATGTGTTGCACGCCATTCACGGTGGTCGTCAACACGCGCTCGTACGGCGCCATCACACGACCTTCCATCTGGTCGGGCGAAAGCCCCGTGTACTGCCATACCACGCTAATCACCGGGAGATTGATCGAAGGAAAAATATCCGTAGGGGTACGAAACGATGACAGAACGCCGATGATCACGATGAACACGGCCAGAACGACAAACATATAAGGCCGTTTCAGCGCAATGCGCACGATGCCAATCATGATAATTCCAGCATTCGAAGCTGGCATCGACCTGATCGCGGCGGATTCCAGCAAGCAGATTCTCGATGCCTCGAATCAATCCGCGTTTGATGGAACCTGGGCGGCGGAGGCGCGAGGCGCACCGATCCAGTGGATCGCGAAAGCGACAACCCCGAGCACGACACCAAAGACCACGATGCCCGACCAGCCATAGCGGCTCATGAGCCAGCCGCTGACCGTGGCGCCGAAGGCGCCGCCGAAGAAGGTGGCCGTCATGTAGAGGCTGTTGATACGGCCTTGTGCTTTGGGATCGACCGCGAAGGCGCGAGTCTGGTTGGAAACGAGACCGGACTGCACGCCGATGTCGAGCACGATCACGCCGACGATCAGCATCGTGAGCGACGTGGCAGCGCCGGAGAGAATCAGGTAGGCAAGCGTCGCGATGCCGATACTCGCGCCGATCACCTTGCGGAACCCCACGCGGTCGGTGGCATTGCCACCGAGCGATGCGGCGAACGCGCCGGCCGCGCCGATGATGCCGAAGCCGCCCGCCCACGCGCTGCCGAGGTGCCAAGGTCCGCTCTTGAGGAGTGCAGCAAGATTGACCCAGAAGGCGTTGAAGCAGGCCCACAGCAACGCCTGGATAATCATCGATTCACGAATCGGACGATGGTCGCGAACGAGCGGCCACAGCGAAGCGAGCAGCCGGCCATACGAAAGATTCGTGGTGGGGACGCCCTTGGGCAGCAGCGCCGCGGCGGCGATGAATACCGGCACCATGAACACGGCTTCCGCGCCGTACACCGCACGCCACCCCCACGCCGCGCCGATCACGCCGGCAATCGTGCGGCCGACCAGGATGCCGACCATGATGCCGCTCACCACGGTGCCGACGTTACGCCCCCGCTCGTGCGGCGACGACATGACAGCGGCGAACGGCACGAGCTGCTGGGGCACGCAGCTCACAATGCCGAGCGCAAACGAAGCCGCGATCAGCGCCCAGATGCCGGGCGCAACCGCCGACGTGGCCGCGAAAACGAGTGCGAGCGCGATTTGCGTCAGCACGAGCTTGCGCCGGTCGAAGCGATCGCCAAGCGGCAACAGCAGCGCGAGCCCCGTAGAGAAGCCGAGCAGCGCCGCGCCCGCGACGAGATCGACCGCCGTGATGTCGACGTGCAGACCCGCTGCGATCAGCGGCAGGATCGGCTGCGTGCAATAGATGTTGGTGATCACGGCGCCGGCGATGATCGCCATCATGACGATCTTGCCGCGCGATGCGACAGCGGGTGTTGCGGGACTTGCGGGTGAGTTGGAAACGCCGCTCACGACAACCTCCTTATTCGTTGAATTTCTCCGGGTTTTGCAGCGGATTGCCGCGATCCAGATTGAGGTCGAACGTTACGCGCTTGCATTTACGAAGAGAATCCCTCACGATCAAGATTCATCCTTCCACTATTTGATAGGGCCCGTGAATCGCCTCGAAGCCATGGCCATCCTCGTTTCGGTTGCCGACGCGGGCAGTCTTTCGGCCGCCGCGCGGCGCCTCGACATGCCGCTCGCCACGGTCAGCCGCAAGGTTGGGGAACTGGAATCGCACCTGAAAACGCGCCTGTTTCACCGCACGACGCGCAAGCTCTCGTTGACGGAAGCCGGCAGCGCCTACGTGGCCGCTTGCCGGCGCATTCTCGAAGACATTGGCGAAGCCGAGCGCGCCGCAACGGGGGAATACGCCGCGCCCAAGGGCGAACTCGTGGTCACCGCGCCCGTTGCGTTTGGCCGCTTGCACGTGATGCCGGTGGTGGCCGAGTTTCTCGCGCACTATCCGGAGATCGACATCAATCTCCTGCTTACGGATCGCGTGGTTCATCTGATGGATGAACACGCGGACGTCGCGGTACGCATTGGCGAGCTGCCCGACAGCACGTTGATCGCAACGCGCGTCGGCATGGTGCGCCGGGTGATCTGCGCCAGCCCCGCCTATCTCGCGAAGCACGGCGTGCCCGCCGAACCCGCGGACCTCTCCAGCCACGAGTGCATTACCTTCGAGGCCCTTGCGTCCCTGCGCGCCTGGGCGTTCGGCTCCGGCAAATCGGAGCAGTCGGTGCCGGTTCATTCGCGGCTTGCCGTGAATACGGCGGATGCCGCCATCGAAGCCGCGATCCTCGGCGTGGGGCTGATTCGCGTGCTTTCCTACCAGGTCGCGCACGCCGTACGCGCCAACGCGCTGCGCGTCGTGCTCGACACTTTCGAAGCGGCACCGCTGCCGATTAACCTCGTGCACGCAGGGCAAGCCCCGCTGCCGCTCAAGCTGCGCGCCTTTCTCGACTTCGCGTCGCCGCGCCTGCGCGAGCGCACCAAGGGCGAACTCGCTAACGCCGTTTCGGCGTGAGCGCCTGACGCGCCCGCGTAAAGGCGCTGCCCGCTCGCGCCCGAAGAGAATCCATTAACATCGGGAATCTCTCTTCCAGTAATCGAGAAGACCATGGACCGTCTCGAAGGGATGTCCATCCTGGTCGCAGTCGTCGATGCAGGCAGTTTGTCAGCCGCAGCCCGGCAACTCGGCCAGCCGCTGGCGACAGTCAGCCGCAAGGTCGGCGATCTCGAAGCGCACCTGAAGACCCGCCTGCTCCATCGCACCACGCGGCACCTCTCGCTGACCGAAGCGGGCGAGTCCTACGTCGCGTCGTGCCGGCGCATTCTCGAGGACATCGGCGAAGTCGAACGCGCCGTGACGGGCGAATACGCGGCGCCGAAGGGCTCTCTCGTGGCCACGGCGCCCGTGGTCTTCGGGCGGCTGCACGTCGTGCCTGTGATGGCCGCCTTTCTCGCGCAATATCCGGAGATCGACGCCCGCCTCGTGCTGACCGATCGCAACGTGAATTTTCTCGAAGACCATGTGGACGTGGCCGTGCGTATCGGCCAATTGCCGGACAGCAGCCTCGTGGCGATACGCCTTGGCGAAACCCGCCCGGTGGTGTGCGCAAGCCCCGCGTATCTGGCCGAATGCGGCACGCCCCAGCAGCCTGCCGAGCTTGCCGGTCACGCGTGCATTGGTTTCGAGGGAATCAATGCGTCGCGCGCGTGGACGTTCATCGACGGAAAATCGGAACAGAGCGTGCCCATCCGCGCGCGGCTCGTGACCAACACGGCGGAATCGGCCATCGACGCCGCGACGCTCGGGACCGGTTTGACACGGGTGCTGTCTTATCAGGTCGCGAGCGCCGTGCAGGAGGGCCGCTTGCAGCTGGTTCTGGAACCCTTCTCGCTGCCGCCCATGCCGATCCATCTCGTCCACGCGGGCCAAACGCCGCTGCCGCTCAAGCTGCGCGCGTTTCTCGACTTCATGTCGCCGCGCCTCAAGGCGCGGATGTCCGCCGTTTGAATGCCCCGCGTTATTGAGCGCGAGTATCAAGTGTTGTTCATTGCAGGGGGTTTTTGTCAGCGTCGTTCGTGCGTAACCTTGCTGGCAACTCCCGGAGGTGTGTCATGCAGAATGCGACAATACGTGAAGCGCTGAACGCGCACTGGCAAGCTTCGGCCGCCGGCGACCTCGAAGCCGAGCACGACATTTACGCGGACGACGCCATCTGCGACTATCCCCAATCGGGCGAACGCATTCTCGGGCGGCGCAATTTGCAGGCGCTTCGCGGGCATCATCCCGGCAAGCCATCCGGTTTCGAAGTCCGACGCATGCAGGGCGAAGGCAATCTTTGGGTGACGGAATACACCATCGCGTATCAGGGGCGCTCTGCTTTCACCGTCAGCATCATGGAATTCGTTGACGGCAAGGTCATTCACGAGACTCAGTATTTTTCGGAGTCCTTCGAAGCGCCAGCCTGGCGCAGCCAATGGGTCCAGAAGATCTCATCCAGTTAGCCAAAAGTACACGCAATGATCTTGCTGAACGCAAAGTGAATAGCGCCCGAAGATAGCCGGCCATGCAAGCGCCGGCTATTTTCGGGCGCGCGGCGTAGTCACGCAGCGCCTCGCCTATTTGGCCGCCACCGGCATGGCGAATTCCGCGCCCTTGTCTATGCTGTCGGGCCAGCGCTGCGTCACGCTCTTGTAGCGCGTATAGAAACGCACGGCCTCCTCGCCATAAGCATGGTGATCGCCAAACAGCGAACGCTTCCAGCCGCCGAACGAATGCCACGCCGAAGGCACCGGACTCGGCACGTTAATGCCCACCATACCGATTTGAATCTGCCGGGAAAACGTGCGAGCAGCAGCGCCATCGGCCGTGAACAGCGTGACGCAGTTCCCGAGTTCATGCGCGTTGACGAGCGCAATCGCACTGGCGAGATCCGGCACACGCACCACCGAAAGTACCGGCCCGAATATCTCATCCCGATAGATTTTCATATCGGGCTGCACGTTGTCGAAGAGCGAGCCGCCAAGGAAGAAACCTTCCTCGTGACCGGCCACCGTATGGCCGCGCCCGTCGACCACGAGCTTCGCGCCCGCTTCGACACCGGCGTCGATATAGCCCTGTACCTTGGTGCGATGCGCGGCGCTGATGAGCGGCCCCATGTCCAGATCGGGCTCCATGCCCGCACCGATACGCAGGGCGCGCACGCGCGGCGCGAGACGCTCGATCAACTCGTCGGCAACGCCGCCGACCGCAACCGCAACCGAAGTCGCCATGCAACGCTCGCCTGCCGAGCCATATGCCGAATTGATCAGCGCATCAACGGCTTGATCGAGATTTGCGTCGGGCATGACGACCAGATGATTCTTCGCACTGCCCAGCGCCTGAACACGCTTGCCACGTTTGGCGCCCTCCGCATAGATATATTCGGCCACCGGCGTCGAAGCGACGACCGACATCGCGACCACGTCGGGATGCTGGATCAGCGCGTCGACGGTATTTTTATTGCCGTTCACCACGTTGAAGATTCCTTTGGGAAAGCCCGCTTCCATGAAGAGTTCCGCCAGCCGGATCGATGACGACGGCGTGCGCTCCGAAGGCTTGAGGATGAACGTGTTACCCGTCGCGGCCGCCATGACGAACATCCAGCACGGCACCACCACCGGAAAATTGAACGGCGTGACGCCGGCAATCACGCCGAGCGGCTGACGCAAATTCCAGCTGTCGACGCCGCTGCTGCTTTGATCGGTGAAATCGGTCTTGAGCAGGTTCGGAATACCGCACGCAAATTCGACGATTTCGATCCCGCGCATCACCTCGCCTCTGGCGTCCGAAAGCAGCTTGCCGTGGTCGCGCGTAATGAGTTCGGCGATTTCGTCGAGGTGCGCTTCGAGCAGTTCCTTGAACTTGAACATCAAGCGCGCGCGCTTGAGCGGCGGGGCTTCGCTCCACGCGGGAAATGCGGCTTTCGCGGCCGCGACGGCGGCGGCCACCTCTGCCGTGTTGGCAACCGGCACGCGCGCCGTCACCCGGCCCTGCGCCGGATCGTATACGTCGTTGAACCGCCCGCTCACGCCAGCGGCACTTTGACCGTCGATGAAATGACTCAGTTGGCGCACCGCGCCCTGGTTTGCTTCGCTCATACGTCCTTCCTTTAGGGGGTCTGGGCGCTGCCCGGGATCAAAGAAGATCCGCACTGCAGCGCGCATCAAGTCAAGTGGCCGGGCATCTCCATGACTCCCCGCCAGCGTCGACAGCCGTTGACCGTCGACCAGAACAGTCTACGTTTTGCCGCGCGGGTCTGATGCGTTAGCTACGACGGTTTGGAGACATTCCCGGCTCGTTTCCGGCCATCGCGATGCCACCGGAACGTCAAGCGCTCACCGGCTGCGAAGCGTTGCCTTGCGCGGGCAACGTGAAATGAAAGCTGACGCCAGCGGGCACATTCGGCGTTGCCCATAACCGCCCTCCGTGGCCTTGCACGATCGAGCGGCAAATAGGCAGACCCATGCCGAGGCCTTCGGGTTTGGTCGTGAAAAACGCCTCGAAAACGCCCTCAGGACTGCCGGCAGCGAGGGCCGGCCCAGAATCCTGCACGCTCACGCAAAGTTCGTTTTCATCTGTCCTGCCGGTTCGCACCAGAAGCATTCGCTCGCCGGTTTTCATTTCGCTCATGGCTTCGATGGCGTTGATCATCAGGTTGAGCATCACCTGTTGCAATTGCACCCGGTCGCCCTGCACATGCGGCAATCCGTCCGCGAGTTCCACCGTGACTTCGACCCCGGACTTGCTGGCTTCGCTGCGCGTGAGCGCAATCAGTTCCCGAATCATGTCGTTGACGTCGAGCCCATCCGTGCGCAGCGGCTCTTTCTTGAAGTACGCGCGGGTCCTGTCGACAATGCCGTTGACGCGCTCGCTGTCCGCAACGATGCGCGTCAGCGCGAGGCGCGCTTCGTCGAAATTCGGCGGGCGAGCCGCGAGCCAGCGCGAAGCGGAACTCGCGTAGGCCGCGATCGCGGTGATCGGCTGCTTCACCTCATGCGCGATCGACGCCGATAGCTGGCCCATCGTCGCCACGCGGTTCGAATGCGCCAGTACGTTCTGAAGTTCGCGGTAACGCCGTTCACTGTCGCGCACATCCTGTTGCGCGCGCTTCTGGTCGCTCAGGTCGAGTATGAACGCGACGCCCTGCCCCTCGCGGTCGCCGAACGCCGCCGCGCCAACCAGGACGGCTACCCGGCTGCCATCCTTGCGAAAATATTCCTTCTCGAACGGTTTGGCGCTTCCCGTGGCTTTCAATTCGTCCCGCGCGCGCTCGTCGCGTTCATGCCGTTCGGGCGGCGTGAGATCGGGCCAGCGAATCTGCCCCGAGCGCAGATCTGCCGCGGTGTAACCCACAATGCGCAGAAATGCATCGTTGGCTTCAATGACATTCCCTTCGAAGTCCCAGATATGGATGCCGATGATATTGGAGTCCACGAGGCGCCGGACCTTTGCTTCGCGTTCCTGAAGATCGGCATATAAGCGCGTGCTCTCCAGAGAGATGGCGGCCTGCGATGCGGGCCGCTCGAGCAGCGCGGAGCGGCGCGCGGTGAAGACATGCGAAGTCCCGGTGTTCTCCAGATACAGCAGGCCGCCGAGTTTTCCCTGCCGCACGAGCGGCAGGCAGAATACGGACCGCGTTACGCCGCGCACCAGATACGCATCTTCGGGAAAGAGACTGGAGGCCAGCGCATCGTCGATGATCACGCGCTGGCCCGTGTGCATCACATAACGCAGCAGCGCGGCGGGCGTATCGGTGCCGGTATCCGGCAAGCGCTTCACTTCGATGGCGTTGCCGGTCCGACGCGCCTCGGCCTCGATACGGTAGCCGTCCGGTTGCTCCGGCACGATGCGCAGATGCGCGGCGGCGCGCTCATCGGCAGGAATGAGCGCGTACGCGGCCTCCTTTAAGCGGTCATGTGCGAATTCATAGACGTTGGCCTCGCGAAACACCAGCCCCATACGCACAGCTTCCCAGGGGTCCGCGTGCATCCGTTCTTCCGAGCCGCCCTGGACCCAGGTCAGCGCGGCAACTTCGGCAACGTTGCCAAGGCACGCCAGCTGGCCAAGTGCGTCGCGCGCCGCCGCCGGCAACCGGCTCAATTTCGCCGCCATCAGATCGGCGATGTTTTCGGTGTAGCCCTTCGCGTGAATGCGGGGCAGCTCCCACCCCCACTTCGCGGCTCGCGGGTCGAATGCGAGCAGGCCTTCATCGGCAAGCGCAGTGAACGGGTCGCCCTCGCTTACAGCACGACAAACGGGCATTCGTGCTACGTATTACCCGCCATAGGTTGACTCCCATCCTCCTCCCAGCGCTTTACAAAGCGTGATGAGATTCGTGGCAGCCGTGGCCTTGCTTTGTTCGAGACTGCTTTGCGCTTCGAGCAACTGCCTCTGCACGTTCAACACGTCGAGATAGTCGAGCGCCCCGGCCTTGTACCGCGCCGTCGCAACCGAAAGCGCGCGCTGGTTCATGGTCACGGCCTGGGCGAGCCGGTCGCGGCGACGCTGCTCGGCGTCGTAGGTGACGAGCGCGTCGTCCACTTCCTGCCACGCGCGCAGCACCGTCTGCTTGTAGGCAATCGCGGCCTCCTGTTGCTGCGCTTCACGCAGCTGGAGCGTGCCCTTCAAGCGCCCGCCTTCGAAAATAGGAAACGTAATGGAAGGGCCAACGACAAACTGCCCCGATGCCCAACTGGCCAGACTCGAAAGTTGAAGACTCTGAAAGCCCGCGCTTCCATTGAGCATGATGCGCGGATAAAAATCGGCCTTCGCCACACCTATCGACGCCGTCGCCGCGTGCAATTTAGCCTCTGCCTCGCGAATATCCGGTCGGCGCTGCACGAGTTCGGAAGGAAAGCCGATCGGGACCTGTGCGGGAAGAACAGGGACTTCCTGCGTCGTGGCGAGCGTCTGCCGCAGCGCGCCGGGCTCTTCGCCGAGCAACAGGCCGATTGCATTGATCCTTGTTTCGGACTGCGATTCGAGTGTGGGAATCAGACTTTCGATATTCTCCACCTGAGCCGATGCGTTCGAGACATCGAGATCCGTCGTGACGCCTTCATGCGCGCGCACTTGCGTAAGCTTCAAGGCGTCGTTGGCGATATCCAGGTTTTCCTTCGCGATTTGCAGGAGTTCCTGTGTGTTGCGCAGTTCGATGTAGTCGCGGGCAAGCTCCGCGCGTGCGCTCAGCAAGACGGCGTTGCGGTCCTCATAGGAGGCTTCGGAAAGCGCCGTCGCCTCTTCCACGCTGCGGCGCACGTGGCCCCAGATATCCACCTCCCATGAAGCGTCGAAGCCAGCCTGATACAGGTTGTAGGCAGGCGAGCCCTTCGAGCCCGGCATCGCCGACACGCCGAGCGGTGCGCTGCCCGAAGCCGACAGCGGCTGACTTTGTGAAGGTGTGACGCCAAGCAGCGAAAGAATGCCGTTTTCGCTGCCGCGTTCGCGGTTATACGAAGCAGCGCCGTCGAGCGTCGGATATTGCGCGGCGCCCGCCACGCGGCGCTCGGCACGGCTCTGCAGCAAGCGCGCGGAGGCCGCCGCCACGTCCAGGTTCGCGTCGGCCAGCTGCTTTTCCAGGCCGTTCAAAACGGGATCGTTGAAAAGCGTCCACCATTCCAGACCGAACTGCGCTTCTACTGCCTTGCTTTGCGCTTGCGCTGTCTGTGTGCGATTGAAGACCTCTGGCGTAGCCGACTTCGGTGGTTCGAAGTTGGGACCGACCGTGCAACCCGCGATGACGAGGCAGGCGAGCACCGTGAGGAGGATCGCGCGAATAGCGTGTTGGCTCGCGTTCATTTTCTTTCCGCTCCCTCTGCCGTCGCTTCCGAATTCCGGCCAACGGCCACTTCCGCTTCCACCGAGAGTCCCACACTCAATGCCGCTGCAGCCGGCTGGCCGCGATCGATCGTGATCTTGACGGGCACGCGCTGCACGACCTTCGTGAAGTTGCCCGTTGCGTTGTCCGGTGCGATCGGCGCGAAGCTCACGCCGGTCGCCGGCGCGAGGCTGTCGATACGGCCACGAATTACGACACCCGGAAGGCTGTCGACGGTCACGCGCACACGCTCACCGGGACGCATGTTCGTGATCTGGCTCTCCTGGAAGTTCGCGACCACATACGCATCCGCAAGCGGCACGATTGCCAGCACCGGCGCGCCAGGCGTCACGAATGCGCCCACCCGCGCCGAGCGGCGTCCCACCTTGCCGTCAACGGGCGCGCGGATCTCCGTATAGGAGAGGTTGAGCTGCGCCTGTTCGAGCATCGCTTGCGCGTGCTCCAGCGCACCCGCGACCTTGTCGCGTTCGGTGCGCAATACGTCCAGATTCTGCTCGGTGGCGCTCAGCACCGCCTGATCGTGCGCCTGCTGCGCAAGCTGCTCAGCAAGCGTGCTCGACGCCTGTTGCTGCTCCTGCGCGGCTCCGGCTCCCGACGCGGCAAGATTCTGGTAGCGCGTGGCGTTGGCCCGCGCAAAGCCGATCGACGCGTCGTCCGAGCGCAGCGTGGCGCGCGCCTGATCGACCAGCGAGGGCTGGCGCGCGATCTGCGCGTCGAGGTTCGCAACGGATGCCTTCGCTCCCGCTACCTCCGCCTGCGCGCTCATCAACGCGGCGCGATAGTCGCGGTCGTCGATACGCACCAGCAACTGGCCCGCTTTCACGTCCTCGTTATCGTTCGCCAATACATCCGTGATCTGCCCCGCTACGCGCGGCGCGACGAGCGTGAAGTCCGCGGTGACGTAGGCGTCGTTCGTGGATTCCGAACTCGAGCGCGACAACAGCTTGATGCCGGCCCACACAGCGACGATGACGACGACGATCACTGCGGCGATGCGAAACCATTTCAGCCTGGACGGTGCGGGGTTGGGTTTGGTCGATGACATGGAAAACGAACCTCATTTCGAAGCGGGCGTCGTGGTGCTCCACGGCGGATAGATACGCACCGGCAGCACCGGAACAAGAACAAGCAGAACGAGCGCAATGCACGCCATCACACGATAGAGATCGGCGGAAGTCAGAACGACGGCCTGCTCATGAATGCGGTGCGCGATTTGCCCCAGCGCCTGGGGGGTGTCGAGACCCGTGCCCGCCACCAGCGCGCGATTGCCCAACTGGTCGACGAGCATGCTGGAATGAAAGTGTTCGCGCACCGTTCCCACGCCCTCGATCAGACCCGTCGCAATCGCGGCGGCGAACGTCTTGACCGTGTTGAACATGGCCGAAGCAAACGGGCCTTCCGTTGGCGGCAAACCAGTCGTGACCCCCATCAGGATCGACATGATTACCATGGGCTGCGCGACGATCTGCAGCGCCTGCAGGGCATAGAAGTTCTCGCGAATCCACTCGGACGTCATGAAGCTTCCCATGGCGAATGTCGCGAACATCAGGGACAGACCTATCGCGATCACCCAGCGATGATCGGCGCGCCGCGTATTCAACACAGCGGCGGTCAATGGCAGCGTAATCAGCAGCGGAATGGCCAGCAGCAGCGAGAGCGGCGCCGTCTGCAGCGGCCGGTACTTGTGAATCTGGGCAAGAAACTGGCCAGGGATCGCCGCCACGCCCACCAGCAGGATCACGGTGCCCAGCAGCGTTGAGAGTCCATGCGTGAAATTCCTGCGCTCCAGTAACTGCAGCTTGAAAAACGGCACGGGCTGAAACCATTCGTTGATGAGAAACACGACGAGCAACAACCCGCCCGCGCAGAACAGGAAGGCGATCAACGGCGAATTGAACCAGTCGAGCCGATCGCCTTGCAAAAGCGCCGTCACGAGCATGACAAACGCGGGGAAGCCCGTGATGAACCCAATCCAGTTGAACGTGCGAAAGCGTTCGAGCTTGACCGGATCGGCGGGAAGCCCCTGCTGGATCGCAATACAGCACAGCACGCCGAGCGGAATGATTTGCCAGAACGCCATGCGCCAGTTCACGAACTCCGTCCACAACGCGGCGAGCGGTGTGCCGAGCGCCGGCCCGAAGGTCGCCGTCAGCGCGTAGCCGGCGAGCCCATACAGCTTGAATTTGGGCGGCAAATAGCGCAGCGCTACGATGATCAGCATGGGGGGCAGGCAACCGCCCGCCATTCCCTGGAAGATACGCAAGACGTACAGCGACGCCAGATTCGGCGAAAACGGGCAAAGCAAGCCGAAGAACATCGTCGCGAGCACGGCGCCGATCGTGAACCGCTTGAGCGTGAAGGTGATGCCGAACCACGGCGCAAACACCATGATGGCGACATTGGCGGCTTCGAAGAGCGAGGTCAGCCAGGTCCCGTCGTCATGACCGATCAGGAACGCGCCCTGGATATCGGCCATCGCCGCCGCGGTCACCTGCTCATTCAGAATGGCCAGCAACGAAGCGAACAACATGCCGAGCAGGCCCACGACAATGCGCCCGGTAAACGCCACCTGTGCGGGGGCAGGCTGCGCCGCTGCCGCGGCCTCGCGCACAGTGACCTGATCCACCGACCGCGGGTTCGTCGCCGCATTCGTTCCAGTCGTCAAAGGGTTCGCAGTCGTCATGGCGATCGGCAACTTCTCTCGTTTCGTTAGCTGTACTGTTTGATGTGACTATTTCACTGTGATGCGATTCGGTGGCTTGCTCTTTCACGCGATGCGAGGATCCCGTCATGGGTTCGCCGCGCATTGTTGCTGTTCACCGAGTGCTTTATTGTCAGAGATGAACCCAATTTCTTAAAGTCTCGCCTGGCCTGATTTTGGGCCATCTAGTACGAGAATTTTGCCAAGCCGTCTATTCGCGACCCGGAAGCTCGAGTGAGTCGCGTCAACGCAAAGCCCCACTGATTTCGCATGGGTCATTTCTGCGCGCTTTTGAGCCAATCCAGCCGACGAGGCACTACAGAGCGCGCGCGTTGCTTAGAATCAATCGAGGCGAGTGCGATTGGCGAAGGTTTGAAAACGAGCCAGCAATGGTCAAGCGCCGAGCGGTTTTTATTTTTGTTTTCGGTTTGAAAGAGACTGGGATTGGGACATCAAGATGGACAGATTACGCGAGATGGAGGTCTTTGTAGCCATCCTCGAACGCGGCAGCTTTAGCGCCGCATCCGATAAATTCGGCTTGTCGCGCGCAGCGGTTTCGCGGGCGGTCAACTCGCTCGAAACGCGCCTGGGCGCGCAACTGCTGGCGCGCACGACACGCTCGGTCCGGCCCACGGACGCGGGCGTCGCCTACCTCGACGCGTGCCGCAAGCTGCTCGATGGCATTACCGACGCGGAGTCGCATATCGCAGCCGACCCCGCGAACCCTGTGGGCACGCTCACGATTACGGCGCCGGTCCAGCTCGGCCAGCTTTTCATCGCCCCGCTCGTCAACGCTTACACGCTGCGCTACGCCGAAGTCAGCGTGAACGCCGTGTACCTCGATCGGCCCACGCGGCTGCTCGAAGAAGGCGTGGATATCGCCATACGCATTGGCCACCTCGAAGATTCATCCACGTTCGCAGTGCGCCTCGGATCCGTGCGGCGTCAAACCTTCGCGTCTCCCGCGTATCTCGCGGAGTATGGAGAACCGATGCATCCGAGAGACCTGGCCGCCCATCATTGCGTTTCCTTCACCGGCGTTTCTCAACCGCACGAATGGATGTTTTACGAAAATAATTCAAAGATCCCCGTGCGGCTTCAGCCCCGTCTGATCGTGAATCTGGCGCCCGCCGCCATTTCGGCGGTGCAAGACGGCGTGGGGATCACGCAGTTGCTGTCCTATCAGGCCGCAGCCGAAGTGGCCTGCGGAAATCTGGTGCCGATCTTGAGGCAATACGAACCCGAATCCACGCCAGTCAATCTGCTTCATGTCGAGCGGCGCGGAACGAGCAGCAAGATTCGGTCCTTCGTGGAGTTCGTGACGGAAACGCTGCGAGGCAATGCATGTCTTCAATGTGCAAGCGGCGTGACATCCGGGGGTGAGTGCACACAGCGTGAAAGCCATCGCGAAGCCGCGCGGCATGCCGAAACGCACACGCAACATCTGCAGCCACGCAGTTATTCGTCCGACGACTCCGCCGCGATACGCAGTTCGCGATAGGCGTCCACCAGTGCGTCGAGGCTGAATGCGCGGTTCAGGCCGCTCGGGTTCGGCAGGACCCATACGCGCGCCCCGCCGAACCGGCTGGATTGCGAACCCCACTCGATATCGCGCTTGCCGGACATTTCGGCAAGCGCCATCTTGCCAAGGAAGGCGACGAACCTCGGCGCGTAGCGTTGAATCTTCTGTTCAAACTGCGCCGCGGCGGCTCGAATTTCCGCTCTCGACAATTCGTTCGCGCGCGCCGTCGCGCGTGAGACCGCTGTCGTCAGACCAAAGCCATACCGCAGCAGCTCACGGTCGTTCTCAGGGCGAAACGCTTCCTTCGTATAGCCAGCGCGATGGAGCACTCGCCAGAACCGGTTCCCTCTGCCGTCGAAGTGATGCCCCGCAGCCGCCGCACGCATGCCCGGATTGATCCCGCAAAAGAGGATCGACAAACCAGGCTCGATGATATCGGGAAGGCCTTGCGCGGAAGGCGCGTTCGCGCACTCCGCCTGGGAATCGGTGCTACGCACTCGCCTCCCCGCGAAATCGCAGGCGATATTGTTTTGGCGTGACATTCAAGCGCCGTGAGAACGTCGTGCGCATATGCGTGGCGCTATGAAACCCGCATTTGAATGCGACCGTCTTGAGCGGCGCATCGGTGTCTTCAAGCAGTTTCCTCGCGGTATCGACGCGAACCTGCTCGACGAATACGGAGGGCGTGACCTTCGCGTTCTTCGCGAAGATGCGCGACAACGTGCGCCGGCTCACGGCAGCCGCGCTGGCGAGCGCCTCGATCGAAAGCGTATCGCTGATATGTTCGCTCACGTATCGATACACCTTGTGCAGTATCGGGTCTTCGTCTTTGCCAGCGCCGATATACGGGCTGTATTGGGACTGGCCGCCCTCGCGCTGGATATACACCACCAGCCGCTTCGCAACGCGCACCGCCAGATCGTGTCCCCAGTCTTCCGCAACCAGCGAGAGACACAGATCGATGCCCGCGGTCACGCCCGCCGACGTGAAGAGCCGCCCATCGCGCACGAAAATGCGGTCTGGCTGCACATTCGCGTGCGGGAATTCGTTGGAGAGGCGGCTGGCATCGGACCAGTGGGTCGTCACTTCCTTTCCGTCGAGCAGCCCCGCATGCGCCAGCACGAATGCGCCGTTGCACACCGAACCATAGCGGCTCGTGCTGCGCGCCTGATTTTGCAGCCACGCCAGAAACTCGTTCGAGGGGTGGACGTCGGGCAACTGCGGCCCACCGGCCACGAGCAGCAGGTCCCATTGAACATCGCGATCGGCATAGCCCAACGAGACTGCCAGTTGCATGCCGTTCGAGCAGGTCACGGCGCCCGCCTCGCGCCCGACGAGCGTTACCTCGTAGCGTTGATGTTCGGAGAGGAACGTGTTCGCTTCGGCAAACACGTCGAGTGGGCCTGCAACGTCTAGCGCCTGCACACCATCGAATACAACAATGGCGACTTTCATGCCGTGACCTTCACTGGTGGTAGCAATGTTTTCGTCGTTGAGCCGGCCCGCGCGAAATCGAACCAT